>NZ_JAJENT010000718.1:0-21444 GCF_035615515.1 Phormidium sp. CCY1219 | reverse complement strand
TCGATGCGATCGCCCTCCTGGAAAAACCCCAAATCGATTAAGCGATGATACTCATCAATCGTAAAGCGTTTGGCAGCAATTAAACTCATGGACCTGCAAGAAAGTTGACCACAGTTTTGATTATAACAGAATTGTCCAGGGACCAAAACCCAAAATTTCTGCTACGATCGCAGCAGCAAGCTAGCAAACAAGTGGGGAATATGAAACGCATCGTTCTCATTGCTGGATTTGAATCCTTTAACGCCGACTTGTACCGGAAAGCGGCGCAGTTGGCGAGTTCTCGGTGTGGCGAGTTGGAGGTTCGCGTGTTTAGCGATCGCGACCTCACCGGGGACCCGGAAGCGGTGGAAACCGCCCTACAAGGCGCTGACGTATTTTTCGCCAGTCTCATCTTCGACTACGATCGAGTGCTGTGGTTGCGCGATCGAGTGCAAAACATTCCCATTCGTCTGGTTTTCGAGTCGGCGCTGGAATTGATGAGCCTCACAAAACTGGGCAAATTTGCCTTTGGTGAAAAACCCAAAGGAATGCCGAAACCCATTAAATTTATCCTCAGCAAATTTTCCAATACCAAAGAAGAAGATAAACTCGCCGGCTATATTAGTTTCCTGAAAACCGGACCGAAACTGCTCAAATTTGTCCCGGTAGGGAAAGTGCAAGACCTCCGCAACTGGTTAATCGTTTACGGGTACTGGAATGCCGGCGGGGCGGAAAACGTTGCCGCCATGTGTTGGACTTTAGCGGAAAAATATCTGGGATTAAAAGTAGGCGAAATTCCGCCCCCAATAGAAACCCCAAATATGGGATTACTGCATCCCGATTATCGGGGATATTTTGCCTCTGCGCGCGAGTATTTAGAATGGTATCGGCGGGAAAAAACCGCGCCAATTTTTCAGACGCGCAACGGCGCATCTTCCGCTACTCCCGTGGTGGGAATTTTACTGTATCGCAAACATGTGATTACCAAACAGCCTTATATTCCGCAACTGATTCGCCAGTTTGAAGCAGCGGGATTGATTCCATTACCGATATTTATTAATGGGGTAGAAGGTCATGTAGCGGTGCGCGACTGGATGACCACGGCATATGAAACCGGGCAGCGAGAACGCGGAAATATCGAACTTCCCTCCTTGTCGGAAGAGGCGGTAGAAGTGGATGCGATCGCCTCTACCATTGGGTTCCCCCTCGTTGGCGGGCCGGCAGGTTCGATGGAAGCAGGGCGTCAGGTGGACGTGGCGAAGCGGATTCTCACCGCCAAAAATATACCCTATATCATCGCCGCCCCCCTGCTGATTCAGGATATCCATTCTTGGACGCGCCAGGGGATTGGCGGATTGCAAAGTGTGGTTTTGTATGCCTTGCCCGAACTCGACGGCGCGATCGATACCGTACCCCTCGGCGGTTTAGTCGGCGAAGATATCTATATTATTCCCGAACGAGTCAAACGGTTAACCGGGCGGATTCAGCGCTGGATCGAACTGCGGCGCACCCCCACGCGCGATCGCAAATTAGCCGTTATTTTATACGGATTTCCCCCCGGTTATGGCGCAACCGGAACCGCCGCCTTACTCAACGTGCCCCGCAGTTTGCTCCAGTTTCTGCACGCCTTAAAAGAGCGGGGTTATACCGTAGGCGAGTTACCCGAAGAGGGGGAAGAAGCGATCCGGCGGGTGAAAGAAGCAGACGAAAATCCCACCCTGACCCAGGGTACAGATGGCGAAGGGTTCGTCACCGTCAAAACCCTGTATAAATGGTTGGGATATCTGCGCGCGCACCGTATAGAAAAACAATGGAAATCCCTCTCCGGAACGGGTCTGAAAACCTATGGCGACAACTATCATATCGGCGGAATTCAACTGGGAAATGTTTGGATTGGCGTGCAACCGCCACTGGGCATTTCTGGCGACCCGATGCGGTTGATGTTCGAACGGGATATGACCCCGCATCCGCAGTATGCTGCCTTTTACAAATGGCTGCAAAATGAATATCAACCTCACGCGATCGTTCACTTTGGAATGCACGGCACCGTGGAATGGTTGCCCGGATCGCCGTTAGGCAATACCGGCTATTCTTGGCCGGATATTCTGTTAGGTGATTTGCCCAATCTTTATCTCTATGCGGCCAATAATCCCTCGGAATCGATGTTAGCCAAGCGTCGCGGTTATGGGGTATTAATTTCCCATAACGTGCCGCCTTATGGTCGCGCCGGATTATATAAAGAACTGATTGCCCTGCGCGATTTAATCGCCGAATATCGCGAAGACCCGCAGAAAAATGCGGCACTGCGAGAGGCGATCGCCACCAAAATTGTCGATAGCGGTTTAGCCTCCGATTGTCCCTTAGAAGACGCGAAAAAACTCGGACTAGACTTTACCTCAGAAACCGCACGTATGTTTAGCCCAGAGGTGTTAAACGCCTATTTTATCAAAATTTACGACTATTTACAAGTGCTAGAACAGCGATTGTTTTCCGCTGGATTGCATACCCTTGGAGAAGCGCCCAAAGCTGAAGCTTTAAAGGCGTATCTCGATGCCTATTTCGAGGGAGACTTTCCCGCAGAAGTGGTAGATGCGATCGCCACCGATAATGGCAAAACAGTCCTCAATTCTCTGGGCGAAAGCGGCGAGGAAGTGTTGCGAATTTCCGAATTGCTGATGCAAACTTCCGATGAAATGAACAACCTTTTGCGCGGATTAAATGGCGAATACATTCCCCCCGCTCCCGGCGGTGATTTATTGCGCGATGGCCCCGGCGTATTGCCCACCGGGCGCAATATTCACGCCTTAGACCCCTATCGGATGCCCTCTCCCGGCGCATACGAGCGCGGGCGAGAAATTGCCCAAAAAATTATCGCCCAAAACTTAGCCGAAAGCGGCAAATATCCAGAAACCGTTGCGGTCATGTTGTGGGGATTGGATGCGATTAAAACGCGCGGCGAATCCTTGGGAATTGTGCTAGAATTAGTCGGCGCAAAACCGCTGAAAGAAGGCACGGGTCGCATCGTGCGCTATGAATTACAACCCTTGGCCGAAGTTGGCCATCCCCGCATCGATGTGTTGGCCAATTTATCGGGAATTTTCCGCGATAGTTTTGTCAATATTATCGAACTGCTCGACGATTTATTTCAGCGCGCAGCAGACGCCAATGAACCGGAAGCGGAGAATTTTATCCGCAAACATGTCTTAGAATTAAAAGCGCAGGGTGTGGAAAATGCTTCGGCGCGGTTATTTTCTAATCCGGCGGGGGATTTTGGGTCTTTGGTGAACGATCGCGTAGTGGATAGTAATTGGGAATCGGGGGATGAATTAGCAGAAACTTGGGAAAGTCGCAATGGGTTTAGTTTCGGACGTCAGGATAAAGGCAAAGCCCGTCCGGAGGTACTCCAACAGTTGTTAAAAACCAGCGATCGCATTGTCCAAGAAATCGACTCCGTAGAATACGGCTTAACCGACATTCAAGAATATTATGCCAATACCGGGGCGTTAAAACGAGCCGCCGAAAAACAAAGCGGCAAAAAAGTAAGCGCCAGCTTTATAGAAAGCTTTTCTAAGGATACCACACCCCGTCGATTAGAAGACCTTTTGCGCTTAGAATATCGCAGCAAATTGCTCAATCCCAAATGGGCAGAAGCAATGGCCAATCAAGGGTCGGGAGGCGCGTATGAAATCTCCCAACGGATGACCGCATTAATGGGATGGGGAGGAACCGTGGAGTTTAAAGATTCTTGGGTGTACGACCAAGCCTCGGATACCTACGCTTTAGACCCAGCAATGGCCGACAAATTGCGAAAAGCAAATCCGGAAGCCTTTCGCAATATTATCGGGCGCTTGTTGGAAGCCCAGGGAAGAGGATTTTGGACTCCCGATGAAGAGAAGTTAGAAAAACTGCGCGCCTTGTACGATCGCGCCGATGAAGAAATCGAAGGCGTGACAGTTTCATAGGTAAAATGACAGTTGGGGGTGAAGTGATTTCGCCCCCAGATTTCTTCCAGTTTCACTCAGTTTAAACCGGGGTGTCAAATATGACCGATGAGCAGTTAACCCAGACAATCGAAGCGATCGCTATATTGCTGCAAGCCATCGGCTGGCCTTTAGTCGCCGTTTTTGTCGTAGTCTATTTTGGCGATTCGATTAAAAGAATAATGAAAAACGTCAGCGAATTTACCTTAAAAGCCGGACCGACAGGGGTGGAAGCTACGGTGAAAAGAAAAATCGAAGCGGCGGCTTTTTTAGGGGCAGCATCGGCGCAAAAAAAACTCCCTCTTCCGGACTTTCCACCGCCCACGGAGGTAGAAGACGAAGCCCACGACATTGCCGAAACTATCGATCGCGCCTCTCATCCGCAAATCACCGAACAATTAGTCACCAAACGAGTGCTGTGGGTAGACGATCGCCTAGAAGAAAATTTCTATGAAAAAAAATGCTTTGAATCCTTGGGCATTCAATTTAGTTTTTGTCGCGATACGGAAGAGGCGATCGAAAAACTTAAATTCCATCAATATCACGCCATTATCTCCGATTTAGAGCGTCCTCCCGACGAAACAGCCGGTTATACCTTGCTACAACGGATGCGCCAAGCGGGCTTTTACATGCCTTATATCATTTACGATCGCGCCATTCTTGCCCAGCATAAAAGCGAAGCGCGCCAACTCGGGGCCAATGGCACCACAAAAGACCCCCACGAACTTTTTGAACTGGTGCTTTTCTGTCTGCTTGGGAATATATTTGTCTCGCGATCGCCATAAAGCACCTATCGGCGATCGCTCTCAAATCTGTTAAAACTAAAAACCAGACCACCCAGGAGGAATAAACCGAATGAAAGCAATGGTTATCCATCAATATGGTTCCCCGGAGGTACTGCAGTACGCAGACATGCCCCAACCCGCCATCAACCCTGACCAATTATTGGTAAAAATTCGGGCCAGTAGCGTCAATCCCGTGGATTGGAAAATCCGCAAAGGAATGCTCAAATTTCTCACCAGAAACAAGTTTCCGATGGTGTTGGGATTTGACCTGTGCGGAGAAGTGCGAGAAGTGGGCGAAAATGTCACGCAATTTCAACAAGGCGATACAATCTACGCCCAACTCAATGGCGCGATCGGGGGGGCTTATGCCGAATATGCCGCAGTTCCCGAAAACCTCGCCTGTTACAAACCGCACAACATGACCGACGAAGAAGCCGCAACGGTTCCCCTAGCGGGATTAACAGCCCTGCAAGGCTTACGCGACTGCGGGGGCATCCAACCCGGATACAAAGTGCTAATTAACGGCGCTTCCGGCGGTGTTGGCACCTTTGCGGTGCAACTAGCAAAGGTAATGGAAGCGGAAGTAACCGGGGTCTGTAGCACTGCAAATCTGGAATTGGTGCGCGCGTTAGGCGCTGACCGGGTTATCGACTATACCCAGCAAGATTTTACCCAAGAAAATGTCCGCTACGATATTATTTTCGATGTGGTGGCCAATCAATCGTTTTTAAACTGTAAAAATCGATTAGAATCCTCGGGCGTTTATGTCACCACTTTACCGACGCCGGGGAATCTATTTCAAACTGCGTTGACCTCTATTTTTCCAGGTAAATCGGCTAAATTTATCCTCGTGAAACCCAACGGTCAGGATTTAGCTTATCTCAAACAACTGATTGAATCAGAGCGCGTAAAAACCACGATCGCCGCTACTTATCCCCTGAATGAAATACCCGCCGCCCACGCCCGCAGCGAAACCGGTCACGTGACGGGAAAAATCGCGATCGCCGTGGCGCAATAAGCAGACAAATTGCCGATAACTGCACGATAAAATTCCCCTCGTCCCGTCAGCGGGAGGAGGGGAAATGCGGGGTATTCAAGGGTGTAGATAATAAAAACGATGAACTACTTAATGTATTGCAGAATGCGACTGAGAATGTCTGAATAGGGAGTTTCGATAATTTCCTTCGCCGCCGGTTTGGGATTTTCAAACAAAGCGGTTCTCTGGGTCGGGTTAACTTTGCTCAGGTAAATACTGGTTTTCATGGGTTTGGCGCTGAACTCTATAGTTTTAGTTTAGGAAGTCGAATATCTTCGTTAGTGACTCGGTTGTGCCACTATGTCAACTGGATCGGGATTGTCCCAGATATCGTGGGTTGCCTTCTTATTCTTATTGTTCCCTTCTTTTAGAAAAAACGCTGTGATATCCGCCTCATTTAAGCTGCGATCGCGCTGTCGATTTGTAGTGATTTGCGGAGGAATCCTCTGTGACGCAGGTTGTCCGATGTTGCGATCGCCGTCACATCCCGCCAAAAAAGCCCCCAGGGCGTCGGTGTCCTTTGAGAGAAGCCCGACCCACCCACAAGGGGTCAGAAACCGGGTTTCTGTGGCGAATTGCTTGCCGATCGCGAAAGATTTGCAACCCCGAGACCCCACGCCCGAGACCCGCGACCCCTGCGACTAAATATCCAAAATCGCAATTGCCATCCAACCGGTATCGGTTTTTTTCACTTCAAATTGGTGTAACGTTACCGCCTTCACATCCACGCGCTGTTCGTGGCGATCGCGGTCCAGGGTTTCGCCAGCAGTCACCGCCTGCAGATGATAGCCTCCCGCATTTTCTTCAATTTTCACCTGTTGCGGTCGCAACAACAATTGCTCGCTATCCTTATAATAAATCAGCTCTTGCAGAAAATTAAACAGCAACATATCCAGCGCCTCATTCTCCAGGGAAAAACTCCGGGTCTCCTGCGGTGAAATCGCCTGCAAATTTTCGATCATCGCGTTCATTGTGGCATTCCATGCAGATTTAAACAGGGACTCTAAATCCTCGCCCACGGCGCGAAAGGCGATATCCGCCGTGGCCATTTCTTCTAAAAATTCGTAGGACATAGACGATTGCTCGCAAGCGGTTAAACGGTGGATAATTTCAGTTTGGCGATCGCGCAGTTGTTTGCCAATAAATACCAATTGCGTCCCTTGCGGACTAAATGGCTCCAGTTCCCAGCGTCCCGCCACGAAATTAAACAAAAAAGTGCCCTCGGGAAACTGGATAAACCCTTTGGCGCGATACACCTCCCTATCCAAGCGATCGGCAAATTCTGCAAAACATTGGCGATTAAAAACCGCTTCGCCACGGTAACTAAACGAATCGAATTCCGGTTGATGAACGTGATGGGGCGGCGGTTGAATGCGATTGCGATCGATGCCAAACAGCAAATTCGGATCCACCTGACAGCGTTCCGTGGGGATGATAGGTGCCACATCGTTAATTTCCTGTAGTTTGGCTTCCAGTTCCCGGCGCTGCGGTTCGGTCACCAAATCCACCTTATTTAACAATATCAAATCCGCCCCTTCGATTTGCATTCGGGTGGTGTGACCGATTTGCGGATATTTCACCAATCCATCAGCATCGATCGCACTCACCACCCCATCGAGACGCACGGAAGTCAGCTCTTCTTGGATATCAAAAACCAACGCATCCGGTTCGGCGACCCCGGTGGTTTCCAGCACGATCGCATCCGGTTTGATGGTCTCGATAATTTCATTTACCGCCGCTTCAAATTCCCCCGCCAGGGAACAACAAACGCAACCGCCACCGAGTTCGGTCATGCGGATATTTTTTCCTTCAATAATTTGACTGTCGATCGCGATTTCTCCGAATTCATTCATCAAAATCGCTATTTTTCCCGAAACCGAATCTAAAATATGACGCAGCAGGGTAGTTTTTCCGCTGCCCAACGGACCGGTAATCACCGTAATTGGCGTGCGAACTTCCATGATTTACCCCTTCACATTTCCAATCGGAATCAAGCGCACCACTCCCTTGCTCAATCCTGCTTTTTCGGTGGCTTCTACCACCGCATCTACATCTTTATAAGCTCCGCCGGCTTCTTCTGCTAAACCGCGCCAAGAGGTGGTGCGGACGTAAATGCCTTTGGCTTGCATTTCTTTTTGCAATTGTTCCCCCCGCCAGCGTTTGCGCGCCTTGGTGCGACTCATGGTGCGACCGCTTCCATGCGCGGTACTGAAAAAGGTTTGCGCCCCGGTAGAAAGTCCGGCTAATAAATAGGATCCGGTCTCCATACTTCCCCCGAGAATCACCGGTTGTCCCAGGTTTTTGTAGGCGTCCGGAATGCCTTCCATCCCCGGACCAAAGGCACGGGTAGAACCTTTGCGATGGACGAGCAGGTTGCGCTCTTCTCCATCTACCACATGACGCTCTAATTTGGCCGTGTTATGGGAAACATCGTACACTTGATGCATTCCCAAGTCTTGCGGCGATCGCCCAAATACTTCGGAAAATACTTCCCGAATCCGGTGCAAAATTACCTGTCGATTGGCAAAGGACATATTTAAGCCGCATTTCATCGCGGAAAAATAATCTTGTCCCTCCGGGGAAGTAAACGGGGCACAAGCCAATTCGCGATCGCGAATTTTAATCCCGTACTTGCTTTCCATGACTTTGAGAAATACCTGCAAATAATCGGTTGCCACTTGATGGCCAAATCCGCGACTTCCGCAGTGAAACATAATCACCACTTGGTTGGGAATGGTAATCCCAAATCCTTCGGCTAATTCTTTGTCAAATATGTTTTCCGGGCGGGCAACTTGTACTTCTAAATAGTGATTCCCCGACCCGAGAGTGCCGATTTGATTGAACCCGCGATCGATAGCTTTATCGCTAATTTTTGCCGCATCCGCTCCTTCAATGCACCCCCGTTCTTCGGTCATTTCTAAATCTTCTTCCCAACCGTATCCATTGCGAACGCACCACTGCGCCCCTTTCTCCACTACGGTGCGAAATTCATCCCGGGAGATTTTTACAAATCCTTTGCTTCCCACCCCGGCGGGTACCCGTTCGTAGAGTTTGTCCACGATTTGCTCGATGTAGGGTTTCACCTCTTTTTCTGTTAGGTTCGTCACCACTAAGCGCATTCCGCAGTTGATATCAAATCCGATTCCTCCCGGAGAAATGACCCCGCCGCGATCGATATCCATCGCCGCCACGCCGCCAATCGGAAAACCATAGCCAAAGTGCCCGTCAGGCATACAAAAGGCATACTTCGCCAGTCCCGGAAGTGTGGCAACATTGGTGACTTGATCGCTCACCGCCTCGTCCATCTCTTGGATGATTTGTTCCGTGCCGTAAATTCGCGCCGGAACCTGCATCCCTTGCTTGTAGGAGACGGGAATTTCCCATATCGTATCTGAAATGCGTTTGATATGTTTCATTGTCCCAGTTGAGGAATGATTTGCTTCTCTCATTTAAGCAAGCATAGATGAAAATCGCCTGCATCGGTAAAAAGAAAGATGTTCTCCCCAAGTTTTGAATTCTCTCCCCACCCCTCCCCGGTGTTGCAGATGAGAATTTTTTCGCCACCAGATTGCGAAGGGTTGCAAATTGTAAATTTTTACAAAAAAAGCAGACATTGACAAGGAATTTTCGTTAGAATGATTCTCAAAATCACCGATAACTTGTGGCCAGGGTTCTGGAGAGCGCGATCGCCGCCACAGAAGGAATAGGACTGCGGGCGATCTGTCTCGGGGGGAAATTTGGCGCGCAAATTCAATGGAAAATCCTGCCATCGGGGAAGGTTTTCGGTGGGCGAAACACACCACTGCCATTTTCCTTCAACTACATTACCTTGGAGGAGGAAAGAACTTGCGCCTTAACTCCGAGAAAAGGAGAACAAAGATGATGAAAAAAAGCTTTCACGTTATTTTAGCGATCGCGATCGCCTGTTTGGTATTGTTGTTGGGTTTACCTTCAGGCGCAACCCCAGACAGTCCGGGGTTGGATGTGTATTTCTTCCACAGCAAAACTTGCCCGCACTGCGCCAAACAAAAACCGCTGATGAACTACATCGACGAACATAACGAAGCCGTTCGGTTGCACTCCTTTGAAGTCAGCGAGTCACCGGATCAATGGGAAGAATTCCTCGCCGAACGTCAAATTAATTCCGGCGCAGTCCCGCGCACCTTTATCGGCGAGAAAAGTTTCATCGGCTACGCGGAAGAAAATGGCCCATTAGAATACAATTCCGTTTATCGGGGTTATATCGGATACCGCAATCAAATCGTTCGCGCGATTGAAGAAGAACTGGGCGAATCTATCCAACTTCCCGAAGACGAAAATCGCGCCGAAAATGTTTCCAAATCCGGAGGAGTTTCCGACAAAGCACAGCCCGGAAAAGCCGGCTGGAAATTTTTAGGAATTCCCCTTTTATATCTGGCCACATATCCGGCGATGAAATATCAGCAGCAAAAGCGCAACAATCCTCAAATTGCTAGATATTGGATCGGCGGATTGATGGCCACCGGGTTGGTGAGTTTTTTCGGTTTTATTGCCGTTACTCCAGAGACCGCGATTCAACAGTTTGCCCGCTCGCTGCCTTTTCCCTTGTTCGTTTCGGCAATTGCGATCGCCGATGGCTTTAACCCCTGTGCCTTTACGGTTCTGATTATTCTGCTGTCTTTGCTGACTCATACCAAACGCCGCCAGGACATGACCTTAATTGGCTCGACTTTTATCATCACTTCGGCGGTCATGTACTTTCTCTTTATTATGATGATGACCCTGATTGGGTCGGTGGTTATCGCCCGCTACGAGCAGATATTTTTCTGGATTTTGGGAGCCATTTTAATCGGAGTAGGAGCGATTAATATTAAAGACTATTTCACCTTTAATTCTAAGTTCTCCCTCTCCCTGTCCCAGGAGCAAAAGGTGGCGGTGACGAAGAGAGCCGGCACTATCGTCAGAAACCTGCAAACCGCCCGGTCTAAACGAATGTTTTTTGCCGCATTAGGGGCAACGGTTGTTCTGGCCATTTTCGTGAATCTCATCGAACTGGGTTGCACCGCCATTCTGCCCACGGTTTACCTGACCAGTTTGGTGAAATACTGTGGGGAGAATGCTTGGCTGTGTTATGGATTTTGGACGGCGTTGTATGCGATAATTTACATTATCCCGCTTTGGGCCATTTTGTTTAACTTTATTTACTCGTTTAAGTCTACTAGACTGACGGAAAATCAAGGCAGAATTCTGAAGCTGACGGCGGGAACGTTAATGCTTTTCTTTGGCGGAATTATGTTGGTGAAGCCGGAATTTTTAAATTTTGGGTAGAAGAAAGGCGGGGACTAAAAGTCCCCGCCTCATCGCTGAAGTCGTCTAAAGACGACTGAAAAAATTTGCTTTTTACCACAATTTTAGTCGGGGGGTATGGCCCACTCGGAGGAAATTCGCCTGTCAAATTAGACCCGGTTAAAACAATTGCCAATCGTAAGATTTCAAACGCTTTAACTGCTGAAGGCGATAGTTAAAATAACTGTCGTCCAAACGGCTATAATCGTAAACCCGGGCATGATGAAGATTAATGGCCCAGTGCCAAATGTGAGCGGTTTGGGTGAGGGGTTGTAAAGCGGCGAGTTCTGTATCCGTGAGGGGGGCGAGGGTTTGATATCCATTGAGAAACGCTTCGCGCACCTTTCTGCTTAACCCGGTAGCGAGGGAGACTTGCCAAAACTTGGCAATATCAAAGATGCGCCAACCATAACCGCATTGGTCGAAATCGAATAAAGTCAATTCGCCGGTGTGGGTGAAATGAGCGTTACCGCTATGGGGATCGCCCCAACAGATACCCCAATAGGGCGGTTCTGTGGGAAAATCGTAGAGCTGAGATTTGATTTGACCGATCGCCTCGTGCAAAAACTTCAAATCCGGAGGTCGGTGGGTCAAAAAAGGGGCGATCGCTGCAAAAGAGTCGTCCAGCAAATACTCTAACGTCAGCGGTGGGCGATGAGACTCGCAGCGAAACGCTTGCGCCGCTTGATGGATCTGCGCCACCGTTGTTCCCAGCAGGTGACTTTGAGTGACATTCAAATCCCCCACCGCCACAGTTCCCGGGGCGTAGGGAAACAGGGCCGCATACCGCCACCCCTCCGGCGCAGGAATGTCCACCGACAATAACCCCTCGTTAGTTCGCAGGGGATAAGCGACGCTTAACTGACGCTGGTGCAAAAAATCCAGCAATTCCAGTTCGAAGTTAATTTGCGACTTCGATCGCCAGTGGTGATGAGACACTCGTAAAATGTATGGGTGTCGTTCGGTTTCCACCAGATACACATCGCTGAGTCCCCGATGCCAAAATTGGCACCGGGTCACTGAAGCAATTTCATACTGGGGTAGGACTTGCGACACCAACGCCGAACTAGCAAGGGTTGAGTAAACAACTGGAAACTGCTCATGGATCATAATTTCCCCATCCGAGAGATTGAAACCGCGATCGCAACCCAATAAAGATTACATAAGATGAAGAAAGATTAAGATTGTCGTTCACAACACGGAGTTAACCTTAATGGTACTATTTGGATTTGGCAAAAAGCTCTCCTTGCCCAAACCCGAGGACGCCTTACCCGGAAGGGCAGAACCCATGCCCGTTCCCGCCCATCATTACGTCAACGGGCATCCCCTGAAACCCCCCTATCCCGACGGGATGGAAATGGCAATATTTGGCATGGGGTGCTTCTGGGGCGCAGAACGCAAATTCTGGCAGGAAAACGGCGTTTTCGTCACTGCAGTGGGTTACGCCGCCGGATACACCCCCAATCCCACCTATCAAGAAGTCTGCACCGGGATGACCGGTCACAATGAAGTGGTTCGCGTGGTGTATGACCCGAAGGTTATCAGTTACGAACAATTGCTGAAACTCTTCTGGGAAAACCACAACCCCACCCAAGGAATGCGCCAAGGGAATGACACCGGCACCCAATATCGGTCCGGGATTTACACCTATTCCGACGCCCAAAAAGAATTGGCGATCGCCTCGAAAAATGCCTACCAAGAGGCCCTCAGCGCCGCCGGCTACGGGGAAATTACCACGGAAATTCTCGACGCGCCGGAATTCTACTACGCGGAAGGCTACCATCAGCAGTATCTCGCCAAAAACCCAGGCGGCTACTGTGGTTTGGGGGGCACGAATGTTTCTTGTCCCACCACGCCGCTCAAGGCTTGACAATTTGATTGACTTGTGGTAATAATCTCATCCCTAGGCGAAAGCCTGGGGATGCACCCCCACCTCTTCCACTGCGAAAGCGCCCCCATGCGATTTGGCATCAGTTCCCCTGATTGACTCGGGGGCGTCACCCAGGCGACGGTTGCTTTGGTTTGAGCGCTTAAAAGTCCAATTCTTCCACTTCCCGTCGCCAGAGTCCCCGCACCAGATTAATTTCATCGAAACTGTAGCTTTCGCCGAGATACTCGCGCAGGGGAGTCAATTTGCGATCGCCGATAACTTGCAGGGCTTTCCAGATTTGCCCCTGACGTTCCGGTGAAACCAGGCGATCGAGATCCACCGGTTGGTTCATTTCAATCAGTTCGGAAAGGTGACGGATAATCGTTCTGGGGCGAATGTTGCGAGTTTCGGCAATTTCCGCCACGCTCATCCCTTGCTGATGTAATTCCAGGGTTTGTAATTGGGTGTAGGAAGGTTCGGTGCGAATATCGGCATCGGGTGGTGCGATCGCGGCGGATAAATCGTTGGCTTGACAAAAGGCTTGAATTTCTGCCAGAAAGAGATCGCCATAGTCGGCCAATTTTTGCTTCCCAACCCCAGATATTTGACTCAATTGTGCTAACGTTTGCGGACGCTGTTGCGCCATCTGCCTTAAGGTAGAATTGGGAAATACCAGAAAAGCGGCAATGGCACGTTCGTCGGCAATTTCGCGGCGCAGGATTCGCAATTGCTCGAACAGTGCCTCTACCGGTTCGGAATCCTCGGTTTGTGCTTCCCTGGCGTCTGGCGATCGCGACCATCCTTGTTGCTCGCAATAGGATTGAATCGCTTCCACAAAACGATCGCCGTATTGCTCCACTTTATAATCCACCACCCCGGATATTTCGCTAAATTCGGAGAGGGTTTGCGGGCGCTGATGTGCCATTAATTTCAAGGTGGAATCTTGAAAAATCATATAAGGGGCGACGGATTGCTCGTCGGCAATTTCCTTGCGAAGTTTTCGCAACATCATTAACAGCATTTCCACTTCCGCCATTTTGCTCGCCCGTTGGTCCATGCTGAGAGTGGATTCTTTTCGCCGTACTGCAATCTGAACCGATCGCTGTTTTCGCATCACCTCCCAGCTTGCGGAATTGAGCTTGAGTACGGAAAATCCATCCGTGGTTTCGGCGAGCAATCCTTGGTGAATCAGCGATCGGCCCAGCATTTTCCACTCATCTTTCGTTTTATCCGTGCCGATGCCATAAGTGGAGAGGCGATCGTGTCCGTAGCGCAACACTTTTTGACTTTTCGACCCGCGCAGCACGTCGATAATATAATTCATCCCAAACCGTTCTTTACACCGCGCCACGCAAGAGAGAAACTTCATCGCCTCAATAGTCCAATCTTCCGTAGGTTGGGGATTTTTGCAATTGTCGCAATTGGCACAATTTCCCGCAAATCGTTCCCCAAAATACCCCAATTGAATCGTCCGGCGACAGTCGGTTCCTTCGGCATAATTCACCATTTGGCGCAACTGCTGACGAGCAATCCGCTGTTCGGCAGGGTCGGCTTTTTTGTCGATAATATATTCGATAGTTTTTAAATCACCATAGCTAAAAAATAAGGTACACTGCGCCGGTTCTCCGTCTCGTCCCGCCCGTCCGGATTCTTGATAGTAACTTTCGATGTTGCGGGGTAAATTGTAATGAACCACAAAGCGCACGTCGGGTTTGTTAATCCCCATGCCAAAGGCAATCGTCGCCACGATAATCGGCACGTCATCGCGGATAAATCGGGTTTGATTCACACTGCGTTCTTCGTCGCTCATCCCGGCATGATAGGGGAGGGCGTCGATGCCATCGCGCTGCAGTCGAAAGGCGAGTTCATCCACTTGACGACGCGAGAGACAGTAGATGATTCCGGAACCGTTACTTTGGCGAATTAACCGGAGCAGTTTGGGATAGGATCCTCGGTCTTTGGGCAGCACGTCATAGTAAAGATTGGGACGATTGAAGCTAGCGATATGGACTTTGGCGTCTTTGAGAGCCAGTTGTTCGATAATGTCTTGACGAACCCGCTGAGTGGCGGTGGCGGTGAGGGCCATCATCGGCACATCGGGGCAGCGGTGGCGCAGCAGTTGCAGTTGACGATATTCCGGGCGAAAGTCGTGACCCCACTCCGAGACGCAGTGGGCCTCGTCGATCGCGAATGCATTGATGCCGACTTGGTAGTACAAAATCTGGAGGAGTGGCTCAAAGCGGGGACTCAGCAAGCGTTCTGGGGCGACGTAGAGCAGTTTGATTTTGCCTTGGACGATCGCTTGTTCGCGCTTACGCATCTCTTGCAACGAAAGGGTGCTATTGAGAAAGGTGGCCCCGATGCCATTATTTCGCAGGGCTTCTACTTGGTCTTGCATCAACGCGATCAGGGGCGATACCACCACCGTCACCCCGGGTTTGAGCAGGGCGGGAAGCTGAAAGCACAGGGACTTGCCGCCCCCGGTGGGCATGACAATCAATAAATCCTGCTGTTTGAGGGCTGAGGCAATAATCTCGCGCTGCCCCGGGCGAAAGCTGTCATAGCCAAAAAAATGCTTCAGGGCGCGATCGAGGTTGGGGGGTTTGGTGGCCGGTTCGGGGCTGATGCCTGACATCGCTTGCGGTTCGTCGTGGACTTCTTCACTATTGTAGAGGTTTGGATGCATCCATATCGGCACCTCAAACCACACGGTTGAAATTCTCTACAACAGGAGCAAATCTATTTTATCCGGTCACAGGTTTTTGAATCTAGAAGGTTTAAACGAATCTGGAGACTGAGAACCATTCTGAGGGGAATTGCCAGTCTCTTTTGTTATTTAAGTGATGTGAGGAGCGAGATGGGAACGCCTTTATTGAGGCATCCAACCACCAGGCATCGGTGGAACCGCATGAGGTTAATTCACTCCCGTGCAACCGAGGTTGTTGCCCCCGCCGTGGGCAAACCCTCCTCGGGCAATGCCCCGGTGGTGGAGTTACCGAGTGCCAATTCTGTGGCGATCGCGCCGAAAACCTTTGTCTGTCCCCTAACCGGCGAACGATGGGTGGACTCGGCTTGCGCGAAATCCAACAAAAAACTCGATGATAGTTGCGCTTGGTGTCCGGGCGCGAAGTTGGCCCGGGCAAGAACTAACTGACCCCAGAACCGCATTTTCTAACCCTAACCATGCCGATATTCATCTCCTGCATCGGGTTCGGGTTTAAGTGAGCTATTCTTCCTTTTTAATTCCCTTAGAGGTAAAATACCGTAGGGTGGGCATTGCCCACCCTACAATTTCCCTACAATTTCCCTACAATTTCCCTACAATTTCCCTACAATTTCGCGCTTAAGTGAAAAAAGAGGAGGGGTGATAACTTAAGTGAACTCAATCCGAGGCTGAGGAATTCCCACGCCACATTGAGGGAATTGCCTAAGCTACACTGATAGCGTCATGGTGAAAGGGGGGTTCTCGGATGATGGGGATAGAGGCGGCACATGGGAATCCAATTGCCCGCCAGAACATCACCCGCGCCGTATCTCACCCAGGTAAGATAGGCGTTAACTTCCGATTCTTCGCAAGGGGAAAATCCGGCAAATTCCCCAGTGACGCCGGCAAAACCGAACAGAACTTTTTCGGACATCGGAAGAACTGCAACAGATGACCGGAGGTGTTTATAGACTTGTAAATTGGGGAATCCTGATCTTAGAGGAAACGAAAGCCGCGATCGCGATCGTGTGATGCGGCATTTACCAACTCTTTAAACAAAACCGGGCAATTTTGACAATACTTTCAAAAAAAGACCCGCATCCGAATTGAAAAATCCTCTGGAAATTATCTAAGGTAGAGATAACTCAATTCTGCCGGAATTGTTATCCTGTAAGCAAAAAGAGGTGTAGCATCTACAACCATAAAGTAAACATCGCTCTTTTACGGCGAAAACATTACATTATTATTCAGGTGAAGTTTAATGAGCTACTGCGTCAATCCCGCCTGTTCTCATCCCGAAAATCCCGACCGCGCTGTCAGGTGTCAAACCTGTGGCTCAAAGTTACTGTTGCGCGATCGCTATCGCCCGCTCAAAGCTTTGGGTCAAGGAGGGTTTGGTGCGACCTTCGTAGCTGTAGACGAGCCTTTACCGGGAAAACCCATCTGCGTCATCAAGCAACTGCGTCCCGCCTCCACCGCCCCGCACGTGCTTGAAATGGCGCGGCAACTATTCGCGCGCGAAGCCAAAACCCTGGGCAAAATCGGCAACCATCCGCAAGTGCCCAGATTGCTCGATTACTTTGAAGGCGATCGGCAATTTTATTTAGTACAAGAATATATCAGCGGCCAAACCTTAAAACAACAAGTCAAGCGCAATGGTCCATTCACCGAATATGCCGTCAAGCAATTTCTCTATGCCATTTTGCCCTTGGTGAAATACCTGCATGAAAATGAAGTGATTCACCGGGACATCAAGCCCGCCAACATCATTTGCCGAGACGTAGACGACAAACTGGTATTGATTGACTTTGGCGCAGTCAAAGATCGCGTCAGCCAAACCGCCATTGTCAATCCCCAATCCACCGGCGAAACCGCCTTTACCTCCTTCGCCATTGGTACCCCCGGCTTTGCCCCCCAAGAACAGATGGCCCTGCGACCGGTTTATGCCAGCGACATTTACGCCATTGGAGCCACTTGCCTTTATCTCCTCACCGGGCGATCGCCCAAACGCATGGGCTACGACCCCATGACCTCCGAAATCCTGTGGCGTCAGCACCTCTGCTACATCAGCGACAGTTTTGCCGAAGTGCTCGGGAAAATGCTCGCCGCTTCCGTGCGCGATCGCTACCAATCCGCCGAAGAGGTCCTGCGCGCCCTCGACGTAGAAGAACATCGCGACAGTCTCGCCCAAGGAATGGTCTCCCAAAGCAAAACCAGGGAAGCGCCAACCGAAGAAGAAACCCAATTAGGAAACACCAATACCGCCTGGTTGCCCCCCGCCGTGCGCGAAGCCCAACTGATTCGCGCCCGCAAAGCCAACAAAAAACAAAAAGCCACCCAACTGAAAAACTCCCGCGACATGACCGAAGGCTTGAGCGCCGCCCCCACTTCCGCCACCCGATTTCGCACCCAAACCCTCGCCGGTGGCGGTTCGGCGGCGGGCAGTGGAGAAACCTTAGATGCCAATGGGGTGCGACTCGCCTATGGCAAAGGCAGAAAAGACTTTGCCGACTGCGATTTAGTCGGCTTAAACTTGGCCAAAGCCCATTTAGCCGGAGCCAACTTTTACGACGCCACCCTCGATGACATCAACCTGCAAGGCTCCAATCTCTTTAACGCCAACTTCGGTCGCGCCAGCTTAGTGCGCGCCAACCTGCGCGATGCCAACTTGAGCAAAGTCTATTTCGTCAATGCCAATTTAGAGCGCGCCGATTTGCGCGGCGCAGATCTGCGCTTAGCCTCCCTCTCCCAAGCCAATCTCCGGGGAGCCAATCTGTGCGGCGCAAATCTAACCGGCGCGAAAGTCAGCGATCGCCAGCTCGCAATGGCCCGCACCAACTGGCTTACCGTCAAACCCAACGGCAAACGCGGCCTCTTTTAAGCTCGCCGTGGCGCGCCCCCAACCCCGCCATTTCCGCCAAACGCCATTGCGGCGGTTCCCCAATCTCCACCAGAAGAATTCCCATCGCGCCCAACAGCAAGTAAAATAAGTTAGGCTGACTTATTTTTGCTGACTTATTTTTTAGGCGTCCACATCAATGCGGATTTCTCTCAACTGGTTGCGGGAACTGGTAGACATCACCATGTCCCCAGAAGAGTTAGCTCATACGCTGACGATGGCAGGATTTGAAGTCGAAGACATCGAAGACCGGCGGACATGGGCTGATGGCGTCGTGGTGGGACTTGCGATCGAACGCGAACCACACCCCAACGCCGATAAATTGAGCGTTTGCAAAGTCGATGTGGGCCGAGACAAGCCCCTAAACATCGTCTGTGGCGCTCCCAATGCAAGATCGAATATGTACGTGCCAGTAGCCACAACAGGCACCTATCTCGCCGCGATCGATTTGAAAATCAAAAAAACCAAATTGCGCGGCGTTCCCTCTGAAGGTATGATTTGCTCCCTCGCCGAATTGGGTTTGGAAAAAGACTCCGAGGGCATTTATATTTTTGACCCCGAGAAAGTCGAAATCGGCGCAGACGTTCGCCCCTTGTTGGGTCTCGATGACGTCATTTTGGACTTGACCTCTACGGCAAATCGAGCCGATGCCTTGAGTATGGTGGGGGTGGCGCGAGAAGTGGCGGCGCTGACGGGCGCACCCTTGCGCTTGCCCGCCACCGATCCGGTGTCGGTGCAAGCCGGTGGCAAAGGTCTGGCGTTAAACCTGCAAGAGCCAAAAGCTTGTCCCGGGTATATCGCCACCGAAATCCAAGGGGTGACGATCGCCCCTTCCCCCCAGTGGTTGCAGCAGCGCCTGGAAGCTGCCGGCGTCCGCCCGATTAATAATGTGGTGGATATTACCAACTACATTTTACTCGAATGGGGACAACCCCTGCACGCTTTCGATCGCGATCGCTTACAATCACTCGCCGGTGGCGAATCGTTAACCATTGGCGTTCGTTTCGCTGAAGCTGCAGAACGGTTCAAAACCTTAGACGGTCAAAATCGCACCCTGCAACCGCAAAATCTGCTGATAACCGCCAACAATAAACCAGTGGCGATCGGCGGGGTGATGGGTGGCGAAGAAACCGAAGTCCACGACAATACCCAAAATTTGATTTTAGAAGCGGCCCTGTTCGATCCGCCAGCAATTCGGCGATCGGCCCGGGCGCAAGGGTTACGTACCGAGTCCTCGGCGCGTTACGAACGTGGCGTCAACTATGCGGGGTTAGAAACCGCCTGTCAGCGCGCGATCGCCCTGATTTGCGAATTGGCCGGCGGCGTACCGGTGTTTCAAGAGTTCGCCGATCGCCGCCCGGAAGAATTGCGCCCCGGCGGTACGGTGCATACCATCGCCCTGCGTCGCGATCGGGTCAACCGCGTGCTCGGTCCGGTGAAAGAGGGCACCGGTGAATTGCTTCGATCCGATATCGAACGCATCCTGACGGCGTTGGGATGTGACGTAACCGCGATCGACCCAGGGGAACGCTGGGATGTGAAAGTGCCCCCCTATCGCGCCCGCGACTTGGAACGGGAAATCGATTTAATCGAAGAAATCGCCCGTCTCTACGGTTACGATCGCTTCTGCGAAACCCTCCCCACTCAAAGTGCTGCCGGCGAACTCTCCCCGGAAGTGTCCGCACAACGGCAACTGCGAAACGCCTTGCGAGGTGCCGGGTTGACCGAATTGATGCACTATTCCTTGCTCAAGGCAGAACATGAGTCTCAAATCGCTCTTTCTAATCCGCTATTTACGGAATATTCTGCCCTGCGAACCGAAATGCTCTCGGGCATGGTGGATGCGTTTGCGTTTAATTTAGAACAGGGCAATGGCGCGCTCAATGGGTTTGAAATCGGTCGCGTGTTCTGGAAGGATTCCGCAGGATTGCAGGAAAAAGAAGCGATCGCCGGCATTATCGGCGGCGACCCCACACGCGGACGCTGGATCCGCAGCGGACGGGAACAACCGATAACCTGGTACGAAGCAAAAGGTATCCTGCAAAATGCCTTCGAACGGTTGCGCCTCACGGTGGAATATACCCCAGCCAAAGATATCTTCCCGGAGATGTTACATCCGGGACGTACCGCCTCTCTCTGGTTCCAAGACCGACAAATCGGCGTTTTCGGACAGCTTCATCCGCAACTGCGCCAAAAACGGGAATTGCCCGATGCGGTGTATGTGTTCCAAATGGATTTAACACCCCTGGTTCAAGGATTGGGGCAAGCAACGCGCGATCGCACCTTCCACTCCTATTCTACTTATCCGGCATCCGATCGCGATTTGGCGTTCTTCGCCCCCATCGAGGTTCCGGTTGCTGACTTGGAAAAAGTGATGATTAAAGCCGGCGGTGCTATATTAGAATCGGTGGAATTGTTCGATGAATATCGCGGGCAAAATGTGCCGGAAGGTCAGCGCAGTTTAGCGTTCCGACTGGTCTATCGCGAAGCCGATCGCACCCTCAAGGACAAGGATGTAGACCCGGTGCATCAAAAAGTCCGCGATGCCTTGGTCAAAAAATTCCAGGTGAATTTGAGAAGTTAAATCCACCTTGGAGGTATCGGATAGGCATTTAAAGGCGGGGACTTTGAGTCCCCGCCTTATAGCTGAAATCTTCTAAAGACGACTGATATGATGTGCGGAGGAATGTTGCAAAAAGAATGAGTCCGCATAGGCGGACTTGGATTGCCAAGACGCGATTTCAATCGCTTACCGATATGATGTGCGGAGGAATGTTGCAAAAAGAATTAGTCCGCATAGGCGGACTTGGATTGCCAAGGCGCGATTTCAATCGCTTACCGATATGATGTGCGGAGGAATGTTGCA
>NZ_JAJENT010000717.1:0-5847 GCF_035615515.1 Phormidium sp. CCY1219 | reverse complement strand
GAAACCCAGATCTCAAAGGTCTGGGCGCAGAAGCCCGCGCCGTACCGCCTAAGCGGTCGGCGTCGGGAGTACGTCACGGTCAGAGACGATCGCGGTATTCACCTCGCAATTGTCCGGTGGGGGAGGAGTGACCACAACCGGTTCGACATTTTCAGTGGGTGAGGGAGAAGCGTCAGGGGAGGGGCTAGGGACTTGCATAGGTTGCGATCGCGGTGTTGGGGACTTAGGGGGAGGGGATGTAGGGGTTGGGGACGGTTCGGCGGTAGGGACCTCTGGTGGGGGGAGATTCTCCGTCACTGGGGAAGTAGAAGGTGGGGAGCGAAACGCCACATAAGCGCCAGCGATCGCCGCCGCCACGGCGAGGATGCCCACCACAATGAGTGGAAATGGATTTCGATTCATAAATCGGCAAGCTTGACGAGTCGAGTCATATCGCTACCAATTTATCTCCTTTAAAGGCATATCGGCGATGACAAGAGGAGAGGGTCAGGGTAGCAGATCTTGCCGAGGGGTTTGCACAGCGATCGCCGATGGATTCGTGCTATCCCACCGCATTGCTATCAGCGTTGCGTAACTCATTTGATTGCTGCTGTGCCGCCGCTTGAGAATTAATGCGGTTGAGTTCGCGGATGCGGCGCGAGAGCAAGCGGATGATATTGATTGCAATGCCGGGGGTTTCATCGATCGCGTCATAGAGTTGTTGCTGAGTCAAAACCAGACACTCGCAGGGTTCGAGAGTCGAGACCGAAGCCGAACGGGGTTCGGCGTCGAACAGAGACATTTCACCAAAGCAAGCACCCTTGTCGAGTTGAGCGAGATCCCGATTGCCGATATGGACGCGGACTTGGCCCGAGACGACAATATAGAGCGATCGCCCTTCCTGACCTTCCGTAAAAATAGTATGCTTTGCGGGGAAAGAAAGTTCATCCATCACCGAAGCGAGGCGAACGAGAAAATCATCCCGCAGTTCCTTAAAAATCGGAACGCCCCTGACAAATAGTAAGCGGTCAACACTGGTCAGCATTGCGAAAATAAAAAGTTAAGTCGTTAGGTTGCTTCCAAACCTGCGATACCGGGATAATTGGGAAACCCCTGAGAGCCTCCGGTTGCGGTTGGGGTATGGGGGGAAGAATCGCTAATTCCCAACTGGGCCATCATCTCCTTAACTTGTGCGGCGACGAGGCGGTCCCGGTCATTTTTCATCCTCGGCAACAGTTCGAGGAGGGCGCGGGGAGAGGCTACTCTCAGGTAGGCTAGCACAGCTTCGCGCACAAAACCTTTCGGATGGCCCAAACAAGCCAAAGTTTGTTCCGCACTCAGACTCCAGCGTTCCGCGAGTGCTAAATGAAAGCAGCAAGCTAATGCCCAATCGGAGATAAAGTGGCGTAAGTCGAGCAGACGGCGGAGACGACGCTCTTGGGAGAGGGATTCGATCGCCACCAGTTCCGATAAGCTTTGCAATTTTTCCTCATCGGAGCGACGATCGAGAACGTTGAGCAGAATTTGCTTGCTCGGAATATCGAGAGTATTGTCCAAAATTTCTAATCCCCGGGCCATATTTGTCCGCACCCCCGACTTGAGATTAAAAGCAGCCGCTTGAATCGATCCGAGGGGATAAAGAAACTTCATCAGCAGAAATAAGCGGTCAACCGAATCGGCGATCGAATCGCGTAGGGCGCGGCGCAGGAGATTGGCTTCTCGTCCGAGAACCCGGTCTGCATTGAGTTCGATCAGTGCTTGATAAATTTGGCCCATCAGCATTAGTTCTTGGTCGATTAAAATTTCCACCCCGCTGCGGCCCATGCGGTCTAAGACCCCTTCTATCCCCACTTCTCCGGGCATTTTCAGCAGGATGCGGAGGATATTGCGGCGGGTGATGCCCCAGCCGGTCATCAGGCGATCGACCAAAGTATCGAGGGATTCGCGAGTTCCCATCTGACCGATCGCCATCCAAGCTTGCATCCGCACCAAATCTGGTTTATGGATATCTTCTGCCAGTTCCACCACGCGATCGAGGACCTCGTTATTCAAGCGCACTAAGGCGCGCATGGCTGCCTCGCGAGTGGATTTATAGTAGAGTCCGCGCAGGAGGGAGGGGTAATATTCTTCTAAATGGGTCGAAGCAATCACCTCCAGAAGAGCGCAGCGCACCCGCAACGACTCATCCTGAAGCAGATTGGGGATAAACAGTCGCAACCCTTGCAAATACTCGGCTTCGCCCAGGGCGCGACAGCCCATCACTCGTTCCCGTTCTTGCTTGTGGGTGAGCATGTGGCGCAGGGCGTTGGTGGCTTCTGCTTTTTGCTCGCGATTTCCGCGACGCATGATTAAAGCGGCAGCAGTGCCCCGCACCACCGGATCCACTTCGGCTCGCAGATAAGGGCGCAGTTGCTCGATATCGAGATCCGGTTCGGTCAGCCAGATATAGCGCAGGGCTAAGGCGAAGACTTCTGGGGTTATGGTTTGACTCAGGAGTGCGCGCACGTGGGAAATATATGCCACCGAGGGATGCTGAAGCATGACCTCCAAACTTTGGCGCTGCAAGGGGGGGGAGAGATGCGCCAACAGGGGTGCGAGGGCCTCGCCCACATGTTCGGGGTCGATTTGATTGAGCAGTTCGATGCAAGAGCGTTTATCCTCATCGCTGCCTTTGTTTTCTAGGGTTTCCATCACGGTGCGCTTCAAGGTTCGCAAATCCACATCGGAGACGCCCAGACGACCCCGTTCCGCGCTCGAGACCAGCAAACCCACATAGCGCGATCGCAGCAACCAAATCACGAACAACCAGGCTAAGGCCATCAACACGATCGACCCTAAGAATATGACTCCCTGGAGTTCGACTTGCGCGGTATCGCTGGCGTTGGGAAACAGCAAGTGGGTGAACCAGATGGTGGCTAAAATCCCGACCCCCGTTGCGCTGATCGCTAAGGGTTCGGCAACCCCATTTACCATCGATTGAATGTTGCTGCGAATGCTGTCGGGCAGGGGTTGAAATAACACCGGCCCGGTGCCTTCAATGACGGTATATTTCAGCAGTTCTTCGATAAATTTGAGGCTGACCAACCCCCAAAAGAACGGCACGCCGGGAGTTAAAGAAAATCCGCCAAGCATCACCAATCCGGTGGGTAACAGACTGGCGGCAAAAAACACCCCGAATTTTTCCACCATCCGACTGGAGATAAACCACTGCATCACCAGTTCAAAGATGCCCAATATGCCGTTGAATACTCCGAGGAAACTGGCAATCCCGATCGCGAGATCTTGTCCGGCGGGATTTTGTTGTTCCAGTTCGCTCAAAAATAAAAAGTCAACGATGATATAAACGGCTTCGGTAAAAATAAAAAATGTAAATAGGGGAATGACGTAGCCTTTCAACGGGCCGCCGAGTCTTCGATTGGTGAAATCATGTTCGCTGTCGATTTCGCTCGATCGCACTGTGTCGGGAAAGGCTTGATGATAGGTCTGGCTCAAGTACAACAGAATTGCGGCACCCAGGAGCATGAGCAAGCAAGAGACCAGCAGAACGTTTCTCAAGCCGACAAACTGTAGCAGGGGGGGCAGGGAAAATCCACTGAGTACATCTGCAAGTAAAATCCCACTGCTGACGATCGGGTAGGTGCGCTTAATTTCGCGAATGTTAAACAGTTGGTTGGCGGTGATGGAGGTGTTGAGGTCGTTGAGGACGTAGATCGCTTCGAGCCACAACCGCATCACGAAAATGGTGATGCTGGCAATGATGACGATTTCTAATCCGAGGCGAAACAACAGCAAGGGGAGTGCCATGAGGATGGCGATCGCCACGATCACTCGGCGCAGGGGCAGGAATTTTTGCATCCAAGAGTAGATGACTCCCAGAAATGAGCCGATTCCCGCACCCGCCACATAAATCCAGGGCAAGGAGTCTGCGCCGTATTCATCTAAGAACAAGCCTACGGTGCTCGCTTCGAGCCAAAGCAGTCCTACGGATGTGGCGGTGTAAAAGGCGAACATCAACCACGTTCGCTCTGCTTCTTCCGGACGAAGGTTTAACCACTGTAGCAATGCCTGAGCGAATCCACTTTTCGCAAACCGCCGATCTTTAAGTTCCATGCAGCGTTGATTTCCTGTGAATGTAGATTATCCCTGTTTTTGTGCCGATTAAATTGGGTTTCTGGTGCCCAGGACGCACTCAGTGGCGGTTCCGGCTTTGTAAATCGTTTTTCATCAGATTTCCCCTAAATAAATCTCTGTTTTGCGTGCCCTGTTTCCCTGGCTGCAACCTCCATTCCAGTGATTGAGTTTCTGTGGTGGAGTTTACCCTCTATCTTAGGCGATTTTCTGCCCACGCCGGACGAGGACATGCGTTCTTCCTCAATACCATAACCTCTTTTTCTTTGCAACCGCCACTGGTGCGGGCTATGGGAGGCGAGTTCCCAGAGGTGTTTTCAGTTGCTCTACCCGGGGAGAGGATGCTGTGGTTCTGACCCTTGCGGTGGGATAGCGCAACCACACCTGTAGCGATCGCCTCTCTCTGGATCTGGCTCTTTCATTAACACAATTTATCTTTTTTGTCAAGTCCCCCTGGGGGAATTTTTGCGAATCCGGTGGCGGGGCGATCGCGATGGGGAAATAGGAAAATAGGGAAAAAGCTAGCCGCGATCGCGACTAGCTTTTAAAAAGTCTTATTGACGAAGAATCATGCTCTGAAGCACAAACCCACCTGCCTCCTTGTGGAGAGTTCTTCTCCCCGGGCGCTGGCTGGGTTGCGCCTGCACCTGAGTTTTACCATCCCCCCGGCCTAAACTCCCCTCAAACCGGAGGCGATCGCGCCTCCGCCTTTCGAGATACCCGTTTAGGGGCGATAAACTCTTTCTCATCGCCTCGGCGGTGGATCCTACTTCTTGGGAGACAGCAACATCGTCATGCTGCGCCCTTCTTTCTTCGGATTTTGCTGAATTTCGGCAATTTCATCCAAATCGCCTGCCATTCGCCTCAGCAACTCTTCTGCTAAATCTGTATGTTGAATTTCGCGACCTCGGAACATAATTGTCGCTTTTACTTTATCCCCCGATTTCAGGAAGCGCTGCGCTTGTTTGAGACGCACGTTATAATCGTGGTCTTCAATTTTGTAGCGCATTTTCACTTCTTTGACCTCAGAGGTATGCTGCTTTTTCTTCGCCTCCCGGACTTTTTTCTCTTGCTCGAATTTATATTTTCCATAATCCATGATTCGGCAAACCGGGGGATCGGCCTTGTCGCTGACTAAGACTAAATCCAGGTCTTTTTCCTCAGCCATTCGCAGGGCCTCGCTAGGCGATATAATGCCCAGTTGGTTGCCGTCGGTGTCAATGGCTCGAATCTTGGGGAAACGAATTCTTTCGTTAATTTGAGGTAGGTCGCGAGAGCGTCTCTTTTCAATCACAGGCGTTATAGATATTGGTGGAAGCTGTTCGTTAATTGGGTAAATTTGCTTTTGCTACAGAAGATGCGCTGCAAGGATGCCCGATTTCACTCAAGGCTGCTGCCGATTTGGGGGCAATGCCACTGCTAAAATTGGTGCATCCATTCCCGGTGCCCAAATTTCGGCGAAAGCCCCAGAGGGGGAACCGATTTGGCACCGCAGCGATCGCAGTGTCTTGTCTCTTGGAATACTTCAAACGAGAAGCAATCGAGAACCTGGAATCCCCGTAACTTTAGTTCGGGGAGGAAGGGCGAACGGCGGTTTTAACCGCCTTTCAACCATTTTATTAATCTCGAATCATGGAGATAATCCTTTTCCTTGAAAAGTTGTGTGTCCCTACGACCACCAAAAACGTTGTGTCCTGCAATCGCGCAGTGCTTCCACCCAAGGAAGCCAACAAATAGTCC
>NZ_JAJENT010000716.1:0-48298 GCF_035615515.1 Phormidium sp. CCY1219 | reverse complement strand
ATACTTTCGCGATCGCAAAGCTCTCCATCCACACAAACCACAAACGCTGAAATTCGATAGGGAATCCCCCGCTCGTTTGCCAAAACATTCCCACTACCATATTGATGAGATGCTCTGGGTCTGGCACTGGCTGAGGACCGGTTCGTTCATCTAAATTATATTCTAGCCCATGAACGTCAGTGCTGAGGTTTTTATTCGTCCATTGAATAATTGGATAATTCCGCTCGTTTCGATTTAATACCGTATAATAATTTCCCTGCTTTAATTCACATTCAAATCTTTTTTCAACCGATTGGCTGAGTAGTAAAAGAGGGGGTTTTTTGGGCGTTTGAAGGCAAGAATGCAGCACCGAAAATCGCTGTTGCACCCAACCAACTCAAAAGTATCGTTTTTAGTTTCATGCATCCAATTACTTACAAAACCAAAATTGGCCTTCTGACTTTTTCAAGTCTACCAATTGATTTGCAATCCCCCTCCGAAAAACTATGTCTGGGAAAAAGCTATCCAGCACTAGGGATTTTACTCGACTTGACTGAGTAGCTGCTGAACTTGTTCATAGGCTTCGGTGTTTCCTTGGTCCTGGAACAAACTGGCAGCTTGGCGCAAGTCTTCAATCGCTCCTGACTTATCTCCCAGTCGCGCCCGTGCTATTCCACGACCCATATAAGCCTCAGCATATTCCGATTGACTTTCAATTGCGCTGTTGTACATACCAATAGCATTCTCATACTCTTCGTTTTCCAGGTACATATTGCCCAACATCTCGTAGAATGCTGCTTCTTCCAGTATTTCTCCTGGTTCTTCCAGTTGATTTAAGAGGGACTCTGACCCTTCTTGGGCAATTGTGTTTTCGTCAATCAGAGATGGGTTTTCCTGTGGGAAATTTTGCCCCGATGAAGTGGGTAGAGTGGTTTTGGCTTGCCCGACTCCGGGAAGGATGCTTAACATGGCCACTAGGGTTGCAGTTCCGGCGAAGGTACGGGACAAGAAGTTGATGGAAGTGAAATTAAAAGTCATTGGCTGTTAGTAATTAAAGGAGATGGAACGAGGAACTCAATGGAGTTCATTGAGTAGCTCGATGAAAGCGATCGCCTGCAAGTTTTCCAGTGGTGGAAAAGCACCCTTTGTTCCGTAAAGCGGAATGAAACTAGAACGCAGAACGCTCGATGCTTTTACCCTAAGCTACAATAATGCTGCCTTCATCAGGACTAGGGTCAAAAGGAGTAAGTCCTGCTACGGTGGTGGCTCCGGTGAGAACATCGACAACTTCTACAGGAGTTAGATTGGGATTGGCTTGGCGGATGAGGGCTGCCACACCTGCAACATGGGGAGTTGCCATTGAAGTACCATCCAGAGTTTCATACTGTCGTCCTGTGCTCGTAGATAAAATATCTATTCCCGGTGCGACTACGAATTTCAAATCGGAATTCGTCTCTCTATTAATGCTAGGAAGATTGCTTATTTGCGCCTGTAAACCTTCATTATCTACAGCACCGACAGCAATGACTCCAGGGATGGAAGCGGCTAAGGATGCGGGAAATCTCGTATCAGATCTTCCTTGATTGCCTGATGCTAAAACAACCACCGCATCTTTAGAGACAGCGTAGTCGATAGCATCTTCTATTTCGGCTCTTTCTTCTTCCGGATGATTATCGTTCAAGCTCAAACTGGCGTTGATAATATTCGCTCCATTATCAGCAGCATAACGGATTGCCTCTGAAACGGCGGGCACATCGAGTGAAGGGATAGCAGAATTACCAGTGTTGGAGTCTTCTGGATTGGAAGATGCGGTTTTTAACGGCATAATTTGTGCTTCATAAGCAACTCCAGTGGTTCCCACGCCATTTCTCCCCGCTGCAATGGTTCCGGAAACATGAGTGCCGTGAATTTTTTCCGAGTCTTTCGGCATGGGGTCGTTATCATTATCAGCAAAATCCCAGCCCCGAATATCATCCACATAGCCATTGCCGTCATCATCGATTCCATTGCCGGAAATTTCCCCCGGATTTGTCCAGATATTCCGTTGTAAATCAAGGTGGTTATAGTCCACGCCATTATCGATAACGGCAACTACCATGTCTTGTCCTGTAAACCCATTAGCCCACGCTGATGCCACATTGATTCGGTTCAAATCTTCAAAATTCTCTCCATTTGCCGACGTTAACGGCTCGGCACTAGAAATCGAACTGCCGATCGCTCCCTCGATTGCTTGTTTAGCATCCACCAGACCCTTACCAAAGTTTGGGTCAAAATTGGAATCCACAGTCGGATTATCTGGTTGAGCCGATAAACTCAAGCTATAGTTAGAATTTTCCCCTTCTGGTGGTGTATTCACTCGCAGAAAGTAAGTACCTGCTGGTAGCACAGTAGTGTCAATTTTTTTGATGATAGGTTCTTCGTCATTATTGAAAGGTGGTTGAATCTCACCAGCCAAAAATTCTGAATCATCGATAATTAAATCCCGATCCAAATCCCGACCAATACTTACGCTGTCCAACTCGGTTAATCCATCAAAATCGATGGTAACCTTACGACTGTTCGGCAGCGTGAAAAGATAGATATTGCTAGAGTCAGGAGTGGAATTTTGAAAGATTGGTGTTTCGCCGAGCGTACCTAAATCTTCAGCCCGTAATAAATCTTTATTGTTCTCTACCGCCTCGAATCGGCGTCCCTCATTTTTTCCAAAGACCAGGAAATGTTGAATCGCACTTAAGCTACCTGAAGTAGCTGCTGCAACATCTCCATTTTGTTGGAAGTAAGAAGCCGTATCAAACTCATCATTAGGGTTGCGACCTTCAAATTGCCCGAATAACAAGAAGTGTTGGATTCCCGTGAGTTCGTCTCGCTCAACGGCTGCTGCAACATCTGGATTTTCGTCCAGATAATATCGAGTATCGAATTCGGCAAGCGGATCGAGTCCCTCTCTCTGCCCAAACTGGAGAAAATGGTCGATTGCCGTTATGCTTTCGTCTTGCATCACGGCGGCTTCCACATCTGGGTACAATGCCAGATAAAAATCTGTATCGAACAGAGCGCTAGGATCTCGTCTTTCAAATTGACCGAAGTTCAGAAAATGCTCTAGTGCATTGCTGAAAGCACCGACTGCTACTGCTTGCGATACATCGGGGTTTTGGGCGAGATAATAGCTTTCGTCAAATATAGTATTGAGGTCTAGCATAAATGATAATGCGTTGCTTTTACTGATGTGGTCAATCAAACGGTGATGAGAAGAAAAAAGGGACTGTAGCAATCCTATTCCCAATCGTTTTGCCAGATTCCCTCTTTCTCCCCAATTGACGATAGAGAGTCAAGCGATCGCTCGATTACATCCTTGAATGTAGCAACGGGAATCGCCCAACTTAATACTTCCATGTCTCGATATAAATCTGCTGATGGTAGACTGCCATCTTCAAACCGATAGGCATTAATCCCAGCCACGGGATATTTTGCACGGCCATTAATTCCAATCAATCTACCTCTGCGATCGAGTACCGGGCCGCCACTCATTCCATTTTGTATGTTATTATTGTAACCCATTTGGTAGCCTCTAGCAAGAGATAGTTCTAATAGAATTTTCACTCTGCCAGTTGTCAACTCATAAGCTCTTTCCCCCCAATCCCGAGTGTTTTCAGTGGGTCTCCTCGAATTTGGACTCGAACCTGCCCAGTTGGGAAATCCCGCAGCATAAACCAAGTCACCAACAGAAACGGTATTAGAATCTCCTAGCTCAACAACTTGGTAATCATTATTACTGGTGAATTCCAACAGTGCTAGGTCTCTATTTCCAAAATCAACAGAAAATTTCCATTGCCCAGAATGTGTATTACCATCAGCCGTTAAAACCCGGTACCGATTGTCAGCATTAAAGGCGAGTACATGATGGTTCGTCAAAACCGTATAGGTTTGACCTTGCCGTTTTACAATTACACCGGAACCCGCATCCCCAGAGCTAATAATCCGCACAGTGACTTGCCGTGCAATAACTGGAACCGAGGAAATTTCTCGATCTCGCATTGCAAGATACTCCTCAGGATTGAGCCTAGAGGTTGAGTTCAATAGAGTTTGTTTGTTGTCGAGCGAAACCAAGAAAGCGCTTGACAACAGTCCACTCAAAATCGACACAACGATTGGGGCTGACAAAACAAAAACAATGCTGGAGAATAAACCCACCGTCATAAATTGCAACTGTTTTACTCACTTTCAATGGGGCGGCGTATTTGGAGAGTCCAACGCCCGTTCTCTTCTGCCCACTGCTAATGAAAGCAGCGAGCAGAAGAACGAAAACTACAATGCTTAAAACCCTAATGTGTCTGAGGCGTTCACAGCACCCGCATCACTGTTACTTTCCGTAATTGCCCCGGTAGACCATCCCTCTATAGCGCCGTACAATTTGGTGAGGACTGTTCCTGCATCACGCGCATTCTCTGGTTTAAGAGTGAACAGCATATTTCTGCTATTGCAACTGCGTCGGCCCGTTCGCACATTACCAAAACAAACGGCTAAACTATTATTTACGAGGCCAACATTCCAAAACAAGCCGTCCATCGTCCCTCCATTGCGTCGAACCTCCCAGTTTAATTTCCGGGTAACTGTTTGACATCGTCTTGCCGGATCCCACTGTCCGCCGCCAAGGGTCGTCGTCCAACGAATCATCGGACTGTTTGCCATTTGACCATTGACATCGGCATAAGTGCGCCATTCGCCACCTATATTTTCGCACGCAAAGCTCACTGATTGCGCTTCGGCTTTAAACGCCATAGTGCTGCAAGCGGCAACAGCTCCCAATAAAGCCGTAGCAATAGATTTGAACTTCATTCTCAAATTCTCCATAAATGAATGACTGCAATCAATTCGATCGCCGATACAGCCAGTGACAGCGATCGCCCCGATAGACCGATTAATGCTATTAAGCTTGTATCACCCTCGGCCAAAACCATAGAAAGAGTCCGATGCTGACCATAACATTATCCAATAAGCTTAACTAGCCACCTCGAATGGGGCACACACTTCCTTTCTGATGACCCCTTCCGACCAGTGAAGAATCAAATCGAAACGGTAGCCCACAGGCCCGAAGCGGTAGATTGCCTTGGCGGAACCTTGGCTAACCGATATCTCGTCTCTGATGTTTTGGTGCTTCACTGGCGGTTTCTTAACAAATCATTGACTTCTAATCTAAACCCCCCCACCCCCCCTGTCAATTCATAAAGGTCAACAATTTCCGCCAATTTTTAGTTCATATTGTTCATATAGTTCATCCAATCTGCCCCCTTCCGCAGGGCGATCGGGTCAAAAGGTCAATCCTGGAGAGGCAGAAGGTTCGGGGTGGGGGGAGCGAATGGGTGGGAACCAGGGAGTCACCCGTCCGCTCCTGGACTCACGTTGGGGGGTTGCCGAGGTTTCGACGTTAGGGGTTTATTTTTTGGTTTCGATGGGTCATAATGTTCTTCAGTGGGTGGATATCATCCATTTCACAATTCCTCGAGGATAAATACTATCTGACTTTCCGTGGGGGCGGGAGGAACCGTCTATCTGAAAGGGAGAGGGGAGAGTGAATGGATGTAGTGCCATCGACTGTCACGTTCGTCCACCGTATTGTGCCCTCAATGACCTATGGATACTGAAGCCGCCTGCCGACTTGTGAAGCTCACAGATGAGTTTATGGAAACTCAGACCGGTAAAGGGTTAGAGGAGATGGAAAAATTGCTTCTCCAAGGGATGCTGGAAGACCTCAGCTACCAGGAAATCCGCGATCGCTTTCACATCGGCCAAAATGTAGATTATCTCAAACGATGTGTCTCCTATCAACTGCGAAAGCGACTCACGCAAACCTTCAAAGATGCGGGCCATCTCCGCCCCAAGGCGAACAACCTGCGAAAAAAGGAGCTTTCTCGATATCTCCTGCAGATATTCTCCCCAGAGAATATCCCCAATGTGGAAAGGAATTCCCAGGAATTCGCCCTCACCTGGGAACCTCCCCCCGGGAAGTCTCCGCCGCCGGATCCTATCTGCTATCAAAATCTACCCACACCCTCGCATCGGGTCTTTTTCGGTTACGAAGAACAACTAAGGTACTTGCTCGACCTCCTCTCGCCCCATAATTCGGTCTATCGTATCAGTGTCGAAGGAATCGGGGGGGTGGGCAAAACCACCCTGGTGTTAGAAGCCGCCTATCGCTGCTTAAATACCCATCAGTTTGAGGCGATCGTGTTTACCTCGGCGCAACCCTATCGACTGGCGGGCGATCGCATTTTACCCCGTCTGAAGCGAGAGCGCACGTTGGGGGATATTTTCCGCAAGATTTGCCGGGTCCTAGAGCGTCCCGATATCCTAGAAGCGGATTTCGATGGTCAATTCGAGCAAATTCAAGAGAGCTTGGCCGATCGCCGAGTGTTGTTAATCGTAGATAATCTCGAAACCCTCGAAGACCTGGAACATGTTTGCTCGTTCTTGTACGAGCTGCCGGCCAGCGTCAAAGTGGTGGTCACCAGCCGGGAACATGCCCCCTTGGATTTTACCCTCCATCTGGAATCCCTCTCTCAAGCGGATGCCAAGCGACTCATCCTCCAGCAAGCCACAGAAAAAAACATCCACCTTCATCCCGAAAACTGTGAACTATTATACCAAAAAACCGGCGGTATTCCTGGGGCGATCGTCTATACCATCGGTCAACTGGGGGCAGGCTATTTCTTGGCCGATGTGTTGGCGCGCTTGGATACGGGCAACCGGGACGATTTGACTCGTTTTTGCTTTGAAAGCTCCGTGGCACCTTTGCGAGAACAGCCCCCCCATCGCCTGCTGATGGCGGCGGCTATCTTTTCGAAACCGGCGTTATTCGAGGCGATTTGTTATGTGGCTTCGGTGGCAGACCGCGAAAGTTTCGCGAAGTTGCTGCAACTTTCTCTGGTTAAAAAAAAACCGCCTGGAGCGATACGAGATGCTGCCCCTGACCCGGGGGTATGCCCTGGCGGAAGTGAAAGCCCGTCCCCAATTCGAGGAAAAATCCCGGTGTCGCTGGGTTAGCTGGTATCGGCAATTTGTGGCCGACTACGGGGGCAAAGATAGCAAGGAATGGGAGGATTTTTCCGAGATAGAGGCGGAATGGGACACTCTGATCGAGGTCATCGAATGGTGTATCGCCCAAAAGCGATATGCGGACGTACTCTATTTTTGGCGACAGGTAAAATCTTATAACTATACCCAAGGACGCCAAAGCGATCGCCTCAGTTATTGGCGAATCCCCCTCGCATGGGAACAGTGGCTGGTCCAAGCTGCCCAACAGCATCAAGACTGGTCTACAGCGGTAGAGGTGATGCGCGAGCAAGGCTGGAAACTGGTCCTCAAAGGTCAAAAAAAACATCTAGAAGCTGCTGATGCCATTTTTGCCCGCGCTTGGGAATTGCGAGAGTATCGCGAATTAAGCAAACAGTTAGATTTAGCAATCTGCATTGCCGCTTTGCGGGTGGAACAGCAGCAATTTGACAATGCTTTACACTGGCTCGAACGAGGTGAAAAACTGCTCGACAAAGCAAAGGGAATCCCCGACTCTACAGGAAACCTTACTTTGACACCACGGGACGCCACCCGTTTCCGGATTCGTCTTTTATATTGTGAAGGGGAAATTTATTATAAAATCTATCAGTACCAAACCGCCAAAACTACCTTTCAAACCGCACTGGATTTAGCTCTCTCTCTTTCCTGGCAGCGAGCGGAATTTTTAATTAAAGACTGGTTAGCTCACGTGGCAATTCAAGAAAAAAATTTTGACCGCGCTGAATCGTTATTATTAGAATGTCTGGCTGTAGCCAGAGAAAAAAAAGATAATTGCCGGATTGCCTTCTGTCAGCGGGCGATCGCTAAGGTAGAATCCGGGCGGGGCAATTCCTTCAAAGCGGAAAACCTCGCCCGCAAAGCCTTGGCAACATTCCAGGATTTAGGCATGATAACCGAAGCCAAAGAAACCCAGGAATTACTCGGTGGGATGCGTCAGTAGAGTGGGCTGGGCATTGCGGCTGACAGCTAGCTGGTTATCTGCAAGCTTCTGGGCAATGCCCACCCTACAGTAACGTACTTTATCCCACCAATTCACCGCGATCGCCGGGTAAGGCGGCCCAGACTTCGGCGAAGTCGAGTTCCACTCGGGGACGATCCGCCTTGGAGTCGCCCAGGGGTTCGCAATCCGCCGGTTGGGGAGTGGTCTCTTCCTCGTCGCTGTTGGACTGGGTTTGCGCGAGCAATTCCACGCCGAAGTATTCCTGGAAGAGGGTTTTGGTTTCGGCAAACGCCAGGTACAGGTTGTCGCGATCGCTCTCGCCGCGTTGCCCAAAGTAGGGAAAATGGTGAACGAAGCGCCCAAAAAGGCGATCGCAGTCTTCGGCGTATTTGCTAGTATCAAGGATATGCTGGTGCCAGACGGCATCGATTTCTGGGGTGGGGATGATTTGCCGATTGGGATAGAGGTAAATCAAACCCAAAAACATCAGATACAGGCCGATCGCTTTAATGGTTTGTTCTCGGGTCCATCCGTTTGCCATCAGTTTATAGGCGATCGGGCCGAAATCGAGGTTTTTTGCCCGATTGGCAAACTTTTGCAGTAGGGGACGGGCGGGTTTTTGATGCTTGTTCAGGGACATCATGCAATCTCCTCGCTAAAGAGCTAAACCTGGGAAAAGCGAGTTGGCCAACTGCTGTGTTTTCCACATTTCCAACGTACTGAGGAGAAGCGCTCAGCGGGAACTGACAGCGATCGGGGATTTTTGGCTTTTTCCGTGACAAGTGTTAGTTGACTTTGCTAAACTGGACCGAGCCGGAGGGGGAAAAGTCAGTGTTGCCGGGAAACGGAGCGCCAATCCGCCCCACCCCCTGGAATTCCAGGTGATGCGGTGCGGATCCCGAACCCGCAGCCAATATTGACGCTCGAACCGTTATGGGGTTTATCACTCCACGGGTCGCTTCCATTTGAGAAAGGCTCTGATTTCGCTAATCATTTCGCAGGTCTGGTGTGATGACAAACCACAAGGAAGATTTATTCGACTCTTATGAGGAAAAAGCCTCTGAGTTATGGGACGTGGAACGGCTATTGACTGACTTAGGAGAAGTGAGGGGCAAAGAACTGTCCGAGACGGAACAACTCTATCTCTATTTGCTGCTGGTGGGCTATAGCTCCAAAGAAATAGCTGAGGAAACCCACCGCAGCGCCGGAACGGTGAGAACGGCATTGTCAAGCAATCTGTATCCTGGGCTTAAGGATCTTTTAGACCTAGACATGGAAGCGGATCCGAATGGCAATGGTAAGTCTGGCAACAACGGTCAAAAACTAGAGTGGCATAAGGTAATGCCTGCCTTGATGAAGAAAGGCTACCACCAAGACAAGAACCAGGGTCTCACAGAAGGTGGGGAGAACGTGACGTTGGAAATTGCCAGTGATTTTCAGTGGCGGATTAAGGATAAATTAAAGCAGCGATCGCCGAAAAATCCACCGCATTTGCTCCAGGTGAAAAGTACGGATTACAATCGCATCTATATTGAGGAAATCTCCGAGGTGGCGATCGATGGCGGTTTGCACATTTCGGCGAATTGGAAAGGGCAATTTAGAGAGGATGTGCCCCGGGCATTGCGAGGTCCGTTTAAACTCATCTTTCCTAAAGAGATTTACCAGAAAGGGAACTATTTGAAGTGGGTGGATGTTGATGGGAAATTGCGCTACAGCTTTGACTTGAGCCTCGACGGCGAGGGTAAATTGCAGTTGAGCGTCTCCGATGTGTGGGTGAGCAACTGCTCGGTCCCGCAAGCAAAATTCCTGGAAGGGATTAGCCAAGCGTTTCCCGAGATTCAAAGCCGATTTTCCCAGCCGCTCAAGGCGTTTAATTTATTGGCCAATCTAGATATAGATGTTAATCGAATTTTTCAAATTGTGTGCGAGGATAAATATAGAGCGGCAACTAAATACAGCAGCTTTGATTCCCAGAAGATTGTAAACTTTGAAATTGATGCTACAGAAATGAGAGTAACGGTGCGATCGGGTTTGGTGGATTGACTGGAGCGTAAGGTATAAAAAGCCCCGCACCAAGGGTGTGGTAAACCAACCAAGCCCAAGCCCGCCTGCGCGGGCTATTTTGATTGGCAATTGACCGGACATGATATTAAATCGCACAAGCTTGGGCTTCGGTATCTTCATCGAAGTTAACTAACAAAAGATAATCTGGTTTTTCCATCAGGGCTTTGGCTAATAAATAGCCGGCGATCGTCCAGGTTTGATAGCATCGCGCTTCTCTGCCAATCAACCGACCGTTTTTCCCGTCGTAATATTCGGGCCATTCGTCGTTTTGCAGGCGCTTTTCGGCGATCGCGATCGCTTTTTGTGCCAGATGAGTTCTGCCGGTTTTTTGTGCGACGGCGACTAACAGCCACAGGAGAACCGGCCAACTGCCTCCGTTATGATAAGACCAGGGTGGATTTTTCGGGTCGGAACCGGTGATGATTTTCCATTCTATATCTTCTACGGCGGGAAAGCAAATTTTCATCGGCATTCTTCCCACTAAATCGCCCCACCGCTGTTCGATGAGGTCCATGATGGCTTGCATTTGGCGATCGCTAGCCAAAGACCCCATAACAGACATCAAGTTTCCCAAGGTAAAAAATCGGAAATCCAACTGACCCGGACCGAGATTTCCCGCCAAATACCCGCCTTTATCGGGAATCCATTCCGTGACCCAGTAGGGAATCGACTCGGGATATATATTAAACTTATTCACCGCCACTGCGCCAAATTCATCTCCCTTGAAGCGATGAATTTGATTTAAGCGCTTGATATCGAGCCAATAATATTCGCGAATGTGGAATACAAACCCGCCCAACCGCTTGTTAATGCCGGAAATATAATCACTGCCTTCCGCATCGGGAAGTATCAATTCGCGGGCGGCCCGCAGTCCCGCATAAAATAAGGATTGAATTTCTAAAGGATGCCCGTAAACTCCCATCCGACGGTCAATCATAAATGCACCGTCGGGAACTAACAAAGTGGGAAACATTTCAAAGCGAGGCACCAAACACATTTCTAAAATGTATTTCACCCCTTTTTGAAATTCCGGTTGATGAGCAAGGGCGGTATCGCCGGTCGCTTTCACATAAGCGCGCAGGAGAATTATCCACCACAAACAGGAATCCACGGGGGGAACTCTACCAATCGCGTGATGTCCGAAGTCGGCAATTAAATATTGTTCGGACTCTTTACCCATGACTTTAAAACTGGCGGGCATCAAACCCGGTCCGGGTTCGTAACAGTCCATTTGCTTGTCCCGTTGTTGCAACGCCAGGGTGTGGGCGAGAAAATTGCGGACGATTTCGGTTTTTCCCTGGATTAAAAACAGCAACGCAGAGGGAACAAAATCGCGGATAAAGCATTGATCGTAGTTGAGGGGTGCGATATCCGGATCGCGGGCCGCTACGGTACCCACCGGGTGCCCTTGATAGTAAATAATCGATTGTTCTAGCAGTTTTTGCGCGTCTTGAACTAGGGGAGTTTCGGGTTTCATGGTTTGGGTTGAGATTCCTGGGAGACAAAAGTACGGAAGGTTCGCAGGGGTGCGATCGCCTATCCTAATTTTACCCGTTCTGGAGCCACAGGGCAATTAAGAATTATGAATTGAGGATTGAGAAGGTTCTCGGGTTCCCAGATTCAATGTCTGACTGGGGGTTTGTGGTTGGTTCAGTCTGGGATAACAGTGTCAGTGGCGTGGCGTGGCCCTGGGGGCGGGTGGAGTTGGACGATCGCGGGGGAGGAGAGGGGCACTCACCATTCCAAAGTGACTCAATTCTCAATTTTCAATCTCTGTGCTTCACACCTCTGACAAGTTTTTTAAAGTTTATGTGAAGCGATCGCCAATTTTTCCGATAAACTATATCAAAACTTTAAAGTGCGAGGGGAACAAATCCCAGCCACGGCGATTGATGTACGGGGCGGTTTCCCGGATGCAGTCCACCGGAAAGCGGGGAAAAATCTTTCTATGGAGAGTCAAACGCAAAGGAATTTTTACCTCGGGAGAACATTGACAGTCAGGGCGTTTTGTGCGGGGCGGGAAATGGCTGGGAAATCAGTAGGGGATTTTCGCAGATCCCTTTCTATCGGTTGATGCTGTGGAAAAGGACAATTTCTGGCAATTCCACACAAAGACAGATGCAACGAGTACCCAATCTAGACCACACTGATGTATAAGCCAGGAAGCAGTGCGGGTGGGAAACTCGCCACTGGGCATCGCGCTTAGCGCCGATACCTGTGGTTAATTCCTGAATCCGCCATCATTGAAGGTGGCTGGTTACTTATTTTTTAAACCCACTGCGATCGCAATTTATGCCAAGCTGCGATCGGTGAATAGATTGTCGTTAATTTTAATTTTGAAAGAGGTATTGAAACATGAAAAAACTTCACAAAGCCCTAACAGCCGCTTGCGCCATTTTAGCTGGGGTCGGGATGATTCAATCTCCCGCGATCGCCTTTTCTTTAAATAGCTCAAATCCCCTAAAACTGATGCCGTTGGGGGACTCAAACACCCGGGGTAAAGGAAGCGATCGCGCCGGATATCGGGACGATTTGTGGGAATTGTTTAATGAAAACGACTATGCGGTAGATTTTGTGGGAAGCGAGAGAAGAAATCCGCCCGATGATTGGGATAAACCCTATGCTTTTGACCGCAATCACGAGGGTCATGGCGGATATGCGATCGAAGGGGCGACTTACGAGCCAGATTATCAGCTTCTTCCCAATGTCAGCGACTGGGTAAGTGCTGCGAATCCGGATGCGATCGCTTTCATGGCAGGTACGAATGATTTTATCTTTCAAGAAACCACTGCGGAAGAAACCCGCAATGAAATGGGGAGACTGCTGGATGAAATTTACAATGCTTCGCCGGATACTTCAGTGTTTGTCAGTGCCCTTCCGCCGTTAGAGTATAAGTGGGCGAAGTCAGCGGATGAAGTGGAGGATTTCAATAATCTCATCCCGGAATTGGTAGCACAAAAGCGCGAGGGAGGCAAAAATATTAATTTTGTAGATACTCGGGATTTGTGGAGTAACGACGATTTATCCGATGGCGTTCATTTAACCGAAGAAGGTTATAATAAATTAGCTTTGGCATGGTATGATAGTATGGTGGCGGCGGGCGATTCAAACAGTACCGATACAGAGGCGATCGCGGATGGAAATCATGCCGATGATGGTGCGGTTTCGGTGCCCGAACCTACGGCGACATTCAGTCTATTCGGAGTCGGTCTGTTCGGTATGGGTATGCTCCGCAAACGCAAGCGGGAAGCGTAAAAAGGGGGCGATCGAAATTAGTCTTAGAGAGGCTAATTCCACCTACGCTGAGTCATCCCGTTTTTCATGCAGGAATGATACAGGTGAAATGCAGGCACTGGGAATGCCCTGGGCCTGCTGGCGGTGGTTCTCGATCGCGTTTTAGGAAGTTGGTAGAGGTAGTTATTCAAGCTATTCCTCCGGGGGCGATCGTACATACATTTTTAATCCTTTTCTCGCATCAGTGTTAAACTGAATACCCACCTCTTGTTCGCTTTCGATTTTTACCTCATTTTGCGAAATGTCGTTAATTTTCAGGCTTTCTATCCTAGCCAATTTGCAGTAAGCTAAGTTTTCATTCACCAGAAAAACCTCGTTTCCTAAAGATAAGGTGACTTTTTGAAGGGTGGCGACTGCGGCTCGAGGTTTGTTAAACTATTCTCCAATTGTTCCAATTTCTCTGGCTTTTTTCGTGGTGGTTTGCTGCATTACTACGCGATAGGTGACTAGCTCGGCTAATGCCTCACACAATGCCGTCACAAATTCACCCAGATCTAGGAGTTCTTGAGAACTCAAAATTTGAGACACTTCCGCTCCATGTGCTGCGTCATTGCGATACTGTATCAGTTGCTTGAGTTCGGCTTCTGCAGTGTTCTGACTTCCCCGACTCTTCTCCACAAATTGCTTGATTGTTCGATAATTTTTTACCCATGTCCAAGCATTCGGGATGCCTGCATCGGCGAACATTTTATCTAACACCTCTTTTCGTAAATTTTGCTCGTGGAAGAGAAACGCCTCTGGGATTAGCTGGTAGTCGCGATCGCCGGCCATTCCCTGATATAGCCCGTGCAAGATGTCCTTCATAGAAAGATGTTGAAATCTATTCTTGCGGAGTTCGAGTAACAACCGTCCCACGCCTTCCCGATGCGTGTTTTGCACTCTGTCTTCCAAATTGGAATAATTTGGCACGAGGTTTGGTAAGTCTCTCAACCACTCGGAAATTAAATCTTCAACGAAGCGTTCGTAAATCGCATATAAGCGAATCACCACAGCACAATGGTCGTAAATTCGCCATTGTGTTCTATCTGGGACGCCGTTAAGGAGAGTGCTAAGGTCTTCTTTGTTGTCTTGGACTTGCGCGCTGAAAGTGCTGCTTTTTTTAAATGCGATCGCTCTTAGGGTTTCATTCGTCTGAACAACAGCACGAATCGTGGTAATATTAGCGGTAACAGTGTCGAGAAGCTGTTTGAACATCTTTGTTACTCGCCAATAACCTCAGAGAGCATTTCGTCAAACAGCCGAATTCTCTCCTGAATGTCCCCCTTGGTTTTGCCACTCCCTGTGAGCAGGCGAGATTCTGGCTTTTCAAACAACTCCTTGGTTTTGGCGATCGCTTTTTCCTTCCGACTTAGCAATAACTCCGCCTCGGACAAATGTCGGCTCACCCCCACCATCACGGCATCGTAGTAGTCTTTATAGCGCCGCGTTTTCCAGGTTCCCGATTTTGGATCGAACGGTTTAAATAAATGCTCTCCGTAAATGCCATGCGCCACGTTGATGCTGTTGATAAAAATCTCTTTTAAAACTCGGATATCTTCCTCAGAAAATTTCAAGCTTTTTCTCATGTATGAATCCATAAAATCTCTCAGACCGCCTCGAAAATTTTCCACGTTTCTCAAGGCAAAGAACCGCAGAATTAACTCCACATCTTCCATTTTTTGGTAAGCCTTTTTGGGGGTTTTCAAATTAGGATATTCTCGCGGAAACCCCCAGGCTTCTACAAAGATTGGATAACGCGAGAGTTCTAGCAATAGGGAATTAAACTTGCCGTGATACAAGCAATTTCGCACTTCTTGCTGACTTAAACTCACGCCGCCTGTATTGAGACGCTCGAAGGTTTTCTGCTTGAGAAACAATGCAGCTTCGGGAGTAGGTGCGGACTCGGTGATAATCACAATTGAGGAGATGGAACGGCGATCGATTCCCGCTCGAATTTTTGGGGGAAGGGTCGTATAAGTCAATCCATTCAGTTCGGGCCAAAGTTCCAATCCTGTCAGGGTCAGCTTGTTTTCATAAAACTCTCGAATTGCCGTAATTCGCTGTTGACCATCCATGACCTCATAGGCGTTATAGTCTTTTTCATAAAGAAGAATGGGGGGGACGGGGATATTAATCAAAAACGACTCGATCAGTCGCGATTGCATCGTTTTATCCCATCGCCGTCTTCTTTGAAAAAACGGCTGCAATTCCATATACCCGGGTTTTTTTAAGGATTCGACAAAACTCGGCAGCTTTTCGCGATTGATTTCAGTCAGAATGCGTTGTTCGCCGGATTCGTACTTGCCCTCTACATCTGCAGCGGTGTTGCGATCGCTATCTTTTGCGCGATCGCTATCCCACATTTTTTCCTCAATCGGTGTCAGTGACATGATAAACCTCCTGTTTAACCTAGAGTTTATTCTATCATAATTTTCTCTGCGTTATGCCCCTAAAAAAGCGAGGCGGGGTTGCCACTCCGCCTCGCTAACATCGGGTTATTCTTGTACTTCTAACACAGAAGAAGCCGATCGCCCGAATTCTTCCGGTGCATATTGCAGATGCACTCGCGCGCCGGGCCATTCATAGGTTCCTGGCGTTACCGATCGCACCAAATAGCGCAGATAATACACCCCGGGATTCAAGCGTTCTGCATAAGCAATTACCCGGTCTTTATAAATGGTTTGATAGCCAATTTGCCAGCTATCTTGCTGCGCTTTTACCGCAGAGGTAGCCGTTTCAAATTGAGTATCCACCGCTTCAAAGCCGGCGGGCAAGGGGTCAGCAATGATCGGGCGATTCACCAAGCGATCGCTAATAATTTCCAAGCCAATTTCAAACACCTGACCCGCATTCACCCTTACCGATTTGTCCGGTTTAGCTAATCCCATTGTAGCCAGGAGATTATCCTCACCTACCCGGCGCACTTGGCGTTCCACGCGCAGGCCATTATACCGACCCGGTTGATTTCCGGGCAAGCGATAGCTATAGTCTACCAGATAATGTAACGTCCCCTCGCCGGACTTGGTCAGTACCAAATCGCTGTCCCCTTTGGGCAAGCTATCCATTGCCACGTTAATAAATTGGCTGGGATTGTCATATCCCTGGAACTGCATAGAGTCGAGGGTTTCGCCCGCTAAACTCACCGTAGCCACAAAGTTCGGGGGGGTGGGTTGGGTATTGCTATAGGCCACCAACGCGGATAATGCTTCGGCGTTGGCATAGGTATTTTCCCAAGTGCCATCGCGGCGCAGGTTCAACAACCCTTGCAACAAGCGATCGCGCAATTCAGCGCTGGCATCGCGCGCGATCGCCAGTCGCAGGGTTTGCGCTTGTGCGGTGGTCGGCGAACTCAACCATGCCCATCCTTGGGGCAAATTCACCGTTGCCGATCGCCCAGTTTCCGCCACCGTCTCGAACAACTGTTCCGAGAGCGATCGCGCTTCATCTCGCCACTCGGGGAACTGGTATAAATACCGCGCCAACTTCGTGCGCGCCACCCGATCCAAGTCGGCGCGCTGGGCATATATATCCGCCAGGAACTCGTTGCGCCGATCGCCGAGTTCCGCCAGGGCTATCAGCGCCCCCAAGCGCAGGCGATTTTTACACAAGCTCTCTTGGCAATACTCATACTGTCCCGGATTGGCGAGGATTTTCTGCAAGTATCCGCGCGCGCGAGACACCATCGCCTCATCCAGCGCAATTCCCGCCGCTTTCGCCGTCGCAAGGCTTTCTGCCGCATAGGCACTCACAAACGGATCCGAGCGTTCCATGCCGGGATAATAGGCAAATCCGCCATCGGGTTGCTGCAATTGTGCGAACCGTTCCAGGGCGATCGCCGCTTGTTGCGGGGGGTCGAACTGTGAGAATGCCTGACCGTATTTATTCCCTAACACTTGCAAATTCGACGCGATAGTTAACTGGGACGCAGCCGGTTCCAAAAACGGCAGGGTATCCTCTGCTAGCACTTTGCGCGCCGGGGCGGTAATCTCCGGAATCAAGGTGGAGGCCAAATCGATTTGCAATCCCCCCACATTATGTACCACAGTCTGATTCACATTTAACGGAATACTGACTCGCTCTTCCGTGGTGCCGGTTTCCACCACACTTTCGCTCACCGGAAGCTGCTGCACCGATAGGGGCACTTCAAACGCATCGGCGGCGCGATCGTTCAGTTGGGTGACAACGCGCACCTTGCCTGCGCCGATTTGCGAGGCTTCTATCGGGAAGCGATAGGCGCTGGTTCCCTCACCTGCTTTTGCTTGCAACCGTTGGTTGGTGCTGGAATCTTTGGCAAATTCCAGATTGTTGCTCACAGCGGCTTCAATTTCCAACCGACCTTGGGTGCCGGTGGTATTGGTGACGGCGACGCCACCGGAGAAGCGATCGCCCGGGCGCACGAATTGCGGTAACAAGGGATTGGCCATCAGGGGTTTGGTGGTGACAAAGGTATTCTCACCCTGACCGAAGCGCATATCTTCTGTGGTTGCCACCGCGATCGCCCGCCAGGTGGTTAAATTATCCGGCAGCTTAAAGCTCACTTGGGCGCGTCCGTTGCGATCGGTCACCACCGACCCATTATAATACGCCAAGGGTTTAAACTCGGTGCGAATCCGCGTGCTAGCCGCACCGGCAGAGAATCCGCCGCCATATCCCCATCCTTTATCTAAAGGCGAGGATAAAGGTGCGAGTACCACCTCAAACCGATTATCGCTCCAGCGCGTGGAAATCGGTTGTTGGGCATACACGGTTTTCACCAAGTCCGGGGGACGATACCCAGTGAGTTGCAAGATGGCTTCGTTGACCACCATCACCGTGAATTGTCCGCGCACTGGATTACCGCCACTGTCGGTTACTTGTAGTTCTACGGTTTCCTGGGCCGCCGGTTCCACGCGCGCTTGTGTGGGGGTCACTTGCACTTGCAAGTATTTGTCCTGCAAGCTGGTGCTAAACGGCACAAAGCCAATTTTCACCAAGTCTTCGATATTGCCCGATTCTACGCGGTCTAGGGGTTCGCCGCGACGGACTAACACCGCTTCTACTGCGGCATTTGGCAGCATGTCCTCGGTGACTTTAAATTGAATTTGCGGCGCGCCGCCAGTGACGGTGGTGGTGGTTTGATACAAGGGGCGATCGCGCACTACGGAAAAATACAGTTCCGCCTCGGAATAGGGAGACTGTATCAGCGCCGTGGCAGTTTCCCCCGGTTGATAGGTGTCTTTGTCCAGTTTCACTTCCAGGAAGTTCTCGCGATCGCTGCGCCGTCCCCAACTCACTCCCTGTGTACCCGTCGCCCAGATCTGCACGTCAGTGGCACTGGCTTCGCTTTTCGCATTCACAAAGTTCGCTTGGATGCGATAAGCCCCCGATTCTGGGGCGGTTAGAGTGGCCGTTTGCGGGGTTTTGCCCGATTTTACCGTGGTTTCCGCCACGGTGCTATATTCCACTTGATTGCGCGGCGTGCGACTCCCAGCTACCACCCGGGTGACGCTACTGTAGTCCATTTTTTGCAGTTCCAGGCGCACCCGCTGTCCGGCGATCGCATTCCCCTCCGGGTCGGTGACGATGACTTCCACCGGAAATTCTTCCTCCGCCTCCGCCACATAATTGCTGTTTAACCCGATCGCTTGTTTGCTGGGTAACACCGTGACGCTGGCACTCTCGGCGACGGACAAGTTCGATACATCGGTCACTTCCGCATCCACCCGATAGGTCATCGGATAGGGCAAGTCTCTCTCTACCGTAAACGTGAGAGTATCGGTACCGCTATCGTTGAGTTGGTTCTGATGCTGTAGCACGTCACTGGGAACCGTGGGTGCTTCTGCCGGCCAAAACCACTGTCGCCCGAAGGAAAATTCATCCCACCCCTTGGGAGACAATTCCCGCCGAGTGCGAGTAATATAATATTTCACCTCACCGCCGGAAACCGGGGCACCAAATAAGTAGTCGCTGTCGGTTGTCGCCTGGACTTTTTCGTTACCTAGCACGTAGTCTTTATCCAAGTTTAACTCCACTTGGAAATTCGGCGGATTAAATTCAGCGACCCGAAATTCTCCAGAAATTTCTACTCCATTCTCTCCTTTTGCTCGCAGGGAATAATACCCCAAATCTTGACTTTTGTCAAGGGGCAATTCCAGGGAAAAGGTGCCAAAATCATTCGTCGTTTGAGTGCCGAGATTGGTTTCGTTGCCATCGGGGTCGCGCAGGGTAACAGCATAGGACGCATTTTTATCTTGCACCAAATTGCCCTCATCGAGATAGTAGGCAACCCCAGTAAATTCGGCGGTTTCTCCGGGTTGGTAAAGTTGGCGATCGGAAAAAATCGTCCCGCGCGCCAGGGGTTTTTCCCCTTGCCAATCCGCCTCGATTCCGTAGCCATATGCGCCGCTATATTGCCAGGTGCGGGTAAATGCCCAGTCGCGATTTTCTCGCGCAATTACCAGTAATTCTGGAGCGTTTTCGGCGCTTTGCCGGCAGCGCTGCATCTGCTGCGAATTGAGGGTAAAAACACCCGTAGCATCGGTGGTTCCTTTGACGCAAGCGGTGGGATTTCCCCGGGTTGTGGCATTGGTTTGAGATTGATAAATTTCTACCGGGGTGGAGGCGACGGGAGACCCATCGGAAAGATGATTGACTTTGACGAGTCCTCGGTCGGGAAACCATTGGGCAAATACGCCTAAATTGGTAAGTTGCACGAGTCCATAATAGGTGGGTTCGCGCCATTTTTGCTGATTTTTGTCCCTGTATTGATTGGTTCGCGCTTGAATGCCATAGGCGAGGGTGCCCACAGAACCGGGGAGTTTTTCGCGCAGGGGAACGGCGATTTCTACGGTTTCGTTTAGGGGCATTTCCGATATGGAAAAGCTGTCCCAATTTGTCGGATCGGGCAATAAGTCGGTGCCGTTTCCTCTGGGATATGCGGAGTCGCTATAAACTAAGTCGGTGGGTTGAACCACGCGATAGGCGGCTTTATATTCAGGTTGGGGCAAATTAACGGCGGAAATGTTCAGTTGCAGGTCTTTTCCGCTGGGAAAAATGTTAAAATTCGCCGGGGCCCAAATCTCGGCGGCTACATCTCCGGTTTTGTAGGTTAAAGTGATGGGTTGTTCTAAGGTTTGGCCGAATTTATCTTCCAGACCTTTTTCGATGGTAATGGTGTAAGTGGTGGCGGGTTCTAATGCCCAGGGATTGAGTTCGACGCTGTTGGAATTGTCATAGGCTTTAATCAGTTCGGGTTCTTCTTTGGGGGGCGGATCGATGGTAATATGGTTTCGGGCTGATTCGGCGATGAGACCGTTGGTAAATTTGAGTTGAGCGGCTCCTTTGCGGAAGCGTCCGTATGCTGCGCCTGCATCGGGTTGCCCGAAATATTCTAGTTCTTCAAAAGCAAGGGGTTGGTATGTTTTGACTTCGCTGGTGAAGGGGGTTTGGCTGGCCATGTTTCCCCGCGCGGGACGAATTCCGGGAGAAAATTCCACGGTATAGCTGGTGGCTTTTTCTAAGGGGTGTTGCGGGGTGAGGGTATATTGCCACTGGCGAGTGGCGGGGTTGAATTGTTCCCCCGGCGATCGCATCTGTTCGTCGTCGGCGACGGGTTCTACGTTGACGGAGATGGCGCGATCGCTCTCTTGTGCGATGAGTTTGGCGTGCTGTTTTACGGAACCGAGATCCAATTCCACGTTTGAGGTAACGTTTAACTCGGGTTCGATATCGATGGGTCGCGGTTCGGCATATTCTGAGGGAGGTTTGCTGCTGGGTAAGTTTGTGAGTTTAATGGGTTCGGTGTTGAAGGTCCAGGCGAGGTCTTCGGTGAGTTGATGATTGTTTAAGTCTTCTAATCCGGATTTGACGGTGACTTGAATTCGCGTGGCTTCCGGAAGGGCGCGATCGGCTTGAAATCCCACCATCCGGGGGGTTAAAAAGCGAAACCGCCCGGGAAGTTCGGGTTGGATTTCAAACAAGTCGAGTTTGGCTTGTTGTTCCGGTGAATCTAGACTTTCTAGGGGAATTACCGGGTCTTTAAACCGGATGCGAATTTGTGCTAGGGGTTGTGCTTCTCCCGTGGGCGTTATCTCTTCGATCCAGTTGGGAAGTTCCGGTGTGGGAATTGGCGCAACTGCGGGGAGTTGCTTTACGGTGGTGTCGGGTTGGAATAGGTTACAAGCGGCGATCGCAAATGCGAGGCTCAAGCCGATTGCAAACCATTTCCACATTTTCTGAATTATACGCATGGGTTTCACCATAGGAAATCAAATGGGAAGGGATGTACCCGGTTTTACCCGATAAGGGTGTTAGATCCGATCGCGGGTGTGAAAAGTTCGGTGGTTTGCCTACTCGCGATCGGGTCATCTAGCGGTTGTTTTTTTGCTCTCTACCGAGTTTGCACTCTCCCCTATTAAAGCTTAGAATTGTGCAGATGTGGGAGGAATGTAGGGTTTCTTAATTGTTAAGCGATCGCGAGTATTTCCCCTCCCCCGCGATGCTATCTCTACCCCATCGAAGCGATCGCAGGCATGGCTTTTGCGGGCAATTAATGGGCGCGCGTCGGGGTATTTGTACGGAAAACGTAACACTTTCCCTGGGGCGATCGGCTTGCCCTGTGGGGGGATGGAAAACCTTTCTCCGCCGAATCGAGGGCGGGGACAAGACATCGGTTTGCTGTCTGTCAGAGGTTGCGAATCAGGGAAAATTGGGCGAACCAACCGGGTTTTTCACCCCTGCTGCTGGCAAATCGAGCCAACAAAAAAACCGGCTGGTGGTCAGCCGCAATGGGGGCGGAAAGTGCGCCTCGGACTGAACCATTCATCCGGTTTTTCTGTCAAAGTAGGATGAGGCGAGGGTGGAACCCCCACCTCGGGTTATTTGCTTTGATTGAAGTAGCTGCGGAAAACCTGGAGGGCGATCGGTGCTGCCGCCATACCGCCATACCCGCCATTTTCCACCACCACAGCGATCGCGATTTCGGGATCCTTGGCAGGACCAAATGCCACATACAGGGCATGAGACGGCTGCCCGATCACCTCAGAGGTACCCGTTTTCCCCCCCGTAAGCGGAATCGAACCATCGTTCAACAACCGGGCCGTGCCTTTTTGCACCACCGCCACCAATCCATCGCGAATTGTGGCCACGGTTTCCGGTTTCATCCCCGTGGGGACGGGTTTGGTTTTCGGGGTATCGGTCAACTCTGCCAGCAGGTGGGGCTTGACGCGATACCCGCCATTGGCGATACTCGCCACCATCACCGCCAATTCGAGCGGAGTACACAGCACCAACCCCTGACCGATCCCCATCGTCACGCTATCCCCGGCGTACCAGGGTTCGTTATAGAGTCGCAGTTTCTCTTCTGGGGTGGGGATGGAACCGTGCATCCCGCCATCGAGTCCCAATAAATCTAAGCTGGTGGATTCGCCAATGCCCATGTTATGCCCCCACTTGGCAATTTCTTCCGGTCCGGCTTCCATGCCAATTTGATAGAAGAAGGTGTTGCTACTGTAGGCAAGGGCATCGCGATATCCAATATATCCATATCCGCCGCTATGTTCGTGAAAGGCAATTCCGCCCACCACAATATAGGAGGAGGTGCCTAGGTAGATGCCGGGGGGAAATTTACCCGACTCCATCCCCGCCGCGGCGGTGACGATTTTGAAGGTGCTCCCGGGGGGGTAGCCTTGCAAGGCGCGATTGAGAAACGGATTTTCTAATGCCTGCAAGCGTTCCCATTCTTCATCGTCTACCCGGCGGGTGAAGATGTTGGGATCGAAGCTCGGACCGCTGGCAAGGGCAACCACCCCGCCGGTGTTGACATCCAGAACCACCACCGCACCCCGACGTCCCCCCAGAGCGTTTTCGGCGGCTTTCTGCACTTCCAGGTCGAGGGTCAGTGGCATGGAGTCTCCCGCGATGGGCGATCGCACCCCTAACTCGCGCAGTTCGTCTCCGTTGGAATTGACCTCCACCAACCGATTTCCCCAGACCCCGGTCAGCGCTTTGTTGGCGCTGTTTTCGATCCCCATCTTGCCGATGATGATTCCCATCGGATATTCTGGATGTTCCATCAGATCCTCGCGGGTGGCTTCCCCGATGTATCCGACGATGTGGGATCCATAGCCGTCCGTGGGATAATATCGGCTCGATTCGGCTCGAACTTCGATGCCCTGCAGATCCGCCAGTTGCTCCGCTAAAGCCACAAACGCTTTCTGGTCTAGATTTTGGGCGATCCGCACTGGCATCCCGGAGGTATAGCCGGCTTCTTGGATTTTGGCGACGACCTCCTCGGGCGGAATATCGAGGATCTGACTCAAGCGCTCAGCGCTCTTTTTCCACTCCTCGGGTTTTTGCTCGCGCGGCCACAAATACACCGACCTTGCTAGATGATTGGCCGCTAATAATCTCCCATCACGGTCTACAATATTGCCCCGTGCTGCCGGAATCGGCACCTGACGAATCCGATTTTCTTCGGCGCGTTGCCGATGATACTCTCCCTCCATCAGTTGCAGTTGAGCGAGACGCGCTACGCATACGCTCATCAAACCGGTGATCGTCAGCATTAAGACCACCGATCGTTGCAGTCGCACTCGGTTTTTTTTCCCCGCGCTGACTCCGGAAAAAAATGAATGTCCGCTAACCATGTTCACCCATGCCGAAGGACTTTACACATGTTCTCTCCCTGTTGGGGCTGTTAAACCCACGGATTAACTTTGTTATTTGTGCTACATTGCTCTGTTCGGTGAATTGGATCCGGACAAGGGTCGGAAAACATGACTCAACCGGACAGAGAATGTTGGCGCACAACAGATTTACTGGTTCTTATTCTTTTGAGGAAAAATTTATCACAGTTGTTTCCCCATTTTTGCGCTGCTGAGTTGAATTCAATCAAAAAATTTTTTCGGCTGCACCCGCGATCGCCGAGAGACTTGGTTTTGGGAAATTCCCTCTTGCCGCAAATCCCTTGCCTCGGCTTCGATCCCCACGGTTTTGCTCTCGGTCTCATCCCAGCAGATAACCTTATGCACCCTATCGATGCAGGTTATGCGATTCCCCCTCGCGGGTTGTCCACCCCTGCCAACCCCCCTACATTCGCCGATCGCTGCTTTTGACCTGGATTTTCACCCAGGAATCCCTCCGATGGGAACTCGCCAGTGGGACTTTCAAAGGCCCGGTTTTTCCACCCGCCGCAGTTCGCGTAAAATTAACGGGTCAAAATTTGGCCGATCGCTTCCACATCTGGGTTTGCCCTCCCACAAGGGCGATCGCTCCTGATTAACATACCACCCTCAATTGTCTTTATTTTTTATGGGGTTTTAAATTTCCCTGGTATATTACCATACTCCTTTTTTTTCGACAACCCGCATTTTTACGGAAGCCCCACCGGCGATCGGTTGCTATACTCTTCTGTTTGTGCTACTTAAGCCTTGCGGTGCTTCCCTCAAAAGCGGCAAAAACCTGCATCGCGGCGTTCACTCGTTCCCGGCTCATGCGGGTAACGCCCCATCCCGAGGATCCGCCTCCCCACAGTCACGCAACACCAGCAAGTTCCGGTTATATACCATTTCTTTCTTCTTTTGTCAACCCCGAATTTTAAGTTTCGGTTGCCAAAATCCTCGGCTTTCGTCAATTTCTAGGGACACCGCACTGCTTTGTCTCGCCGCAATTCATATTAGAAAAAGCCAGATGAGATTTGCACCTCTTCCCCATTCATCCACCGCGTTTCTCCTCATATGCACTCAGATCTAGAGCCGGCAAGGCGGGCGATTGAAATCCCGCCGTGGCAATCAAGGGTGAGTCTCAGGGCACTCCACCCAGGCTATCATAACTCTACCCTGCACTCAGCCGCCTTTCGGGGGTCTACGGGCATAGCAATCCTTACGCCTAGGCACACCAATACCATTTTTCATGCATTCGGGTTAGAGATGATTCCCCGATCCCCTCTTCTAGAAACCTCGATCGCAACAGGTCTCTGAGGAACTCACGCGCAGTATCCAAATTCTAATCCCGTTTTTCATGTATTCGGGTTAGAGATGACTCACCCATCCCCGGATTGTAGAGATGCGATAAGCGCGCGTTTTTAAGGGAATCCCACTTCAACCGCCTTTAACCTCCTTATCGAAAAATGGTATAACCTCTCGCTCTGATTATTTTTGAAAAAGGCGATCGAGGCACTGGTTATTTGTGAGGTGAGCCAACGGCGATCGCGGGCTTTTTCCTCGAGGGCGATGCCTCCGAGGAGTCCGTTTCATCTGATGTGAATCGGTACGGGTGATGGTAAAGTTAGGAGGGCAATGGGTTTCCCCTGGGGGGATTATTCAGCCGTTATTTTAATCGCTTACAGCGCATCGGTCCAGTTTTCGATCGCGTTAGAGGTTTCCCGCATTTTGGGGTCGATTTCATCGGGTTGTGCGGTGTCGGATGCGCGCCCAATGCCATCGCTTTCGGGTTGATTTAAGTTGAGTGCTTTAGCGGCGATCGCCTGCAATTCTTCCCCGATATCCAAGGCGTCGATCGTTTCTCCGAGTGCTTGGATAAATTCCATCGCTATGTCAAACTGTCCGGCGCGATCGAACCATTCGATTCCGGCTTTAAAATATGCTTTGGCTTGTTCCCAGTCGTTCTGTTGTAAGGGGGGTTGGCTCTGCGCTTTTTCGCGATAGCATACGCCAAGATGGAAGCAGACCACTCCCGGTAATGTATCGGGATGTAACCCGGAGGATTTTCGATTCCAAATTGAGGGAGTTTGGGGCAGGGAAAAGCGCTCGGACGCGAGCTTTTTTTGGCTTTCGGGCTGCTCTCGCTCTTGGCAGTGGCTAATTTCTTGAAAGCCTTTTAAACTGTTTTGATAGTGGGTTAAAGCATTCTCAACCGCGTCACAGGCTCTTTCGTATTGTCCGAGAATAAACTCCCAACTGGCATGCAATTCCGGCGGCAGTTTTATGCCGCGATCGCCTAAATCTCGTTTCGCCGCATGAAGTTCCCATCGCTTTGGCGCATCTAGAAACAATCCCATCCCCTGCGGCGATCGAAACAGCGCCCCGGGCGGTTCTTCCAGCAGGTGAGCAAAGATGGACTCGGTGGTTTCTTTGACAAACTCAATTAACTCATCGGTGGCGATCGCAAACTTAATCGAAGGACCAGCCCAATTTTTGAAATCCGGTGCGAAGCGCGTCAGCTTTTGCAGGACTTCATCGGTACTCCACAATACCAATGGAAATGGCAAATTGCCAAAGCGATCGCGCACTTGGTTCGTTTGCTTGAGCATCTCTTCCAATTCCCTTACCGATTCTAAACCCAACACCATGAACGCGGTGGGGTCTTCCGGCGTCTGCGCCTCTTGCAACATCGGTAGCAGTTGGGTTTCCTCCGCACTAACCCGAATTTCTTTCAGCTTCATCGGCGATTGTTCTCGCACCTGAGGCAAAATTTGCGCGCGCAAGTGTTGATAGTTGCACCGCACCAGAATCAGTGCAAAATTCCCCTGAGATAGCTGCATCGCCCGACTCAATTTCCGCAGCGATCGCTCGTTATAGTCTTCTAAGTTTTCTCGTTTTTCAACATTCACAATTTACGGTTGCACGCTGCTTGCCAATGTCAAACCGGGCCGCCTCTCCCTTGTCCGAACCGAATCCAATTTTTAGGGATGGGCGAACCCGATTTCTACGCGGTTATACTGGGCGAACCTTTCCCCGGCGAACCCTCGTTTCTTCATCCTTCCACAATAACATCCGGTGGCAAAATAATTGTCTTCTTTACCAAATCTTCATAAACTGAAGTGCTGTAATTTCTGAGGATTCCCCCCTTCCCTCAACCTTGGCGGGCAAAAAGCATTCCCCAGTTTGTTAACTCTTCATTGCGTGAATGGGTCTCTTTCCCGAGGACCGATAACATAGCCCACTCTTTGCTCGTTCAAACCAAATTTTTTTATTGTACCACTTGCCCTCGGGGCAAAAGCCTCCCTTTTCAGGTTGGAGTATCGCGCAGCGGATCCCTCTCATCTTCGCCGAGGTTGGGATTAAACTTGAGTCGGTTCGCGATCGGAAATGCGATCGAGATAGGCGGCAATTTCCAAGGGAATCTCCAACCCTTTCCTGGATTTTCGCGTAATCGCGTTTTCGATGGAATACACTTCAATCGCTGTACTCTTTCCTTTCGGGCTGTAGCTATCCACTTTGATAAAATCCCACGGCATTTGCGTGCTATTTTTCACGGCTTCTGAAAACAGGAGCGATCGCGATAAGCTGCGGGTGAGGGCTTCTAACCGAGAGGCAACATTCACTGCATCTCCCAAAATCGTATAGTCTTTTTTCACGCTAGAGCCGATATTGCCTTCAATCACCTGACCTTTAGCCAACCCGATCCCGCTGTAGAGGGCGCGCAAGGGGCTATTTTCCGGGGCACAATTGCGTAAAATTTCCAATTCGTTGAGGATTTCTAGACTCGCTTGCAGAGCTTCATCGCCGCGATCGCCATCAAAATAGGCCATCACGCAATCCCCGATAAATTTTGTCACTTCGCCGCCTTTTTGGGTAATAATCTTCGTGCAAATGGTAAAATAATGATTCACCAGAGAAATGACCTCTTCAGCAGATAGTTTTTCGGCAAAGGTGGAAAAGGAGACAATATCCCCAAATAAAATTATTTTCTCTACATTAATCGGACGAACCGCAAGGGGATCGATTCCCTGTTGAACAATTTTAAAAATAGTCGGCTGGGTATATTTCTCTAAAATCCGATGAGAGTTAGTAACGGTTTGCAGTAACGTTTTTATCGGCTGTATCAAAACCTCGTGGTTTTCATCTAAATTAATCGTTTCCATCGACCATTTCGGAAACATGCGCTCACGAACATCGGTTTCCATTTTCAAGCATAAAATATCCGTATGCCGAGGGTCGGCGAGTATTTTATCATAAAGTCGGTCGATTTTGGACTCTTCTCCTTCCAGGATTTGAAAAAATATCCCGCTGAGACAAAGCAAAACTCCAGTAATCCCATCTCTTTGATTGTTGCGACTCGATACTCTGCCGATTTCTTCAATATCTGCAGAGGAAAGATTGCGCTCGAATTTACTAATGTAAGTCAGTCTTTTCATAGCATGTTTCAGGATGCAAGGGTACCATCGTTGGGAAATAGCGTTTGCATGAAAAAATGAACCTCTACCTCCATGAGCAACAGATGCACTGCACTGACTCGCAACAACCCCTGGAGGCAAACTCAATAGAGGAAGATTCGTCAGCGTTCAGCGGGTGTAAGTCCCCTACCAGTCACCGCCCTTGCTGGAAATTGTGCCATGAGATAGAAGTCGGTGGCACTCGCCAGATGCCCCCTTCTAATCGTATTCTGGAAAGATATAGAACAACTTAACAACTGGAATGCTCTCGATTACAGGTAAAACGAAACTACTCGGGGTAATGGGCGATCCGGTAGAACATTCCCTCTCGCCGGTGATGCACAATGCGGCGATCGCGCAACTGGGAGTGGATTATCTCTACGTGCCTTTTCCCGTAGTACCAGCAGAATTAAACAGGGCCGTTTCCGGTTTGGCTGCGATTGGGGTGCGCGGCTTTAACCTTACCATTCCCCACAAGCAAGCCATTATCCCCATGTTGGCGGAAATCTCCCCGGTGGCGCAAGCGGTGGGGGCTGTGAATACGGTATGGCCCACGGAAAGCGGCTGGGCTGGCACCAATACCGATGTGGAGGGGTTTCTCGCGCCCCTCAAGGAATTGACCCAACCCTGGAGCGAAACAGTAGCGGTGGTGTTAGGCGCAGGTGGCGCAGGGCGGGCAGTGGTTGCCGGTTGTGCCACCCTGGGCTGCGATCGCATCTGCGTGGTGGGGCGCAACTGGGAAAAGTTACAGGCATTTGAGCGCAGTTGGCAGAATTCTCCCTTGCCCGCGAAGCTAGAGATTCATCCTTGGGAACAATTGCCCCTGCTGATTCCCGAGGCGGGATTGCTCGTCAATGCTACCCCAGTGGGCATGTCTCCCCATGCACAGCGATCGCCCCTCAGTGCCACCGCAATGGCGAAACTTCCCCCCAATTCAATTGTCTATGACTTGATTTACACCCCCAACCCCACCCAACTGTTGCGCCAAGCCACGGATCTCGGGCTAATCGCCATCGATGGGTTAGAAATGCTGGTTCAGCAGGGTGCCGCCGCTTTGCAACTGTGGCTGTCACGGGAGGTGCCGGTGGAGGTGATGCGCCAGTCTCTGCGTCACCATTTGGGCTTATAGCGGCAGGCAAAATCCCAGGCGGGGGGAGTTAGTGACCCACCCACAAGGAGCGATCGCCACTCCCCCTTTCCCCTGACGCCTCTCTCCTGACGCCTCGAAGCGCGATCGACAACGCTGCAATTCACGATAAGCTTTTGTTGACAATCCTGCGAGTTTTCCAGAGGTGTTTTCATGCTCAACTTGATGATGCACAACTTGATGGCAAGTAGCAAAGGCTTGCGGAGTTTTAGAGGAATGGTCCTGGGCTGCATGCTGGGAATAACCCTGTGGTTGTTTGCACCCCCCGCCTGGGCAATGACCACCATTCAACTGTATGATTTAGACTATCAAAGCTGCCCCACTGAATTGTCCGAGGGCGCTGTGACGAGCGGCTCTAGCAGTGCGGCGAATTGCTTTATCGTCATCGGCAAAGCCAACAATCCCTCGGGGGAAACCGTTTACGATGCCGATGTATTCGGTCGGATCTACGATGTGAATCACAATAACGTGCTGCCCAACCGCACGCGCCTGGGCAGCCTGGAGGAAGTCCCCCCCGGAGAAAGTGATTTTGAACTGAGAATCTCGGTGGCGGCGAATTTGCCGACTCCGTTACAATTGGAGAATTTTAAAGCCCGAGGGTTTGCCGCTCGCGTCAAGCCTCTGCTCCCGAATTATTGAAGCTGTGTTACCGGTGCGACTCCCACATCGGGAATGGTGCGACTAAGGCAATGGGGGGAGAGGGGGCGATGCGCCTGGGAAGCGATCGCTTCCCCTGAGTCTCCCATGAATTGCCCAGTGCCCTAAATCCCCATCGAGGCTCCGGTTAAGCTCCCGAAAAAGCCGGCGACGACTTGCAAAATCAAAATCGCCAAGATGGGCGAAAAGTCAATCCCGCCTAAGGGGGGAATGAAAGAGCGGAAAATATTCAAATAGGGATCGGTAAGCTGGCTGACGATGGAAAAAGGTGGGTCGTACCAGTTGACATTCGGAAACCAGCTTAAAAGAATCCGAATAATCAACAGCACTAAATAAAATTGCAAAAATGTAGCCAAACTGGTGGCGATTAAGTCAATTGCTGGATTCATCGTTTTTTTGCTCGTGGTTATTTGCTAGACTGAGCGTCTTTAAAGCCTTATTCTCAGTCTAATCTATTGCCGCCGTTTCCGGAGGCACAATCGCTCAGGGATGGGGGTCTTTTGCGCCGCGATCGCCGAAAGCCACCATACCGATTCCTTATGATTCTTCTCGAACCGATTGGGGTTGGGTTTCCTCTAGTGCAGTGCCATTCACGTGGCTCAACTGGTGCCGCACGTCATCAATGGCGTCATTGAGTTGGGCGATTTTGTTTTCCAAAGACCGACGCGCGGGTTCCATACTCTCGTCTCGCTGTAGCTGACGTTTTCTCAGCTTGCTGGGTTTTTCCCCGTTGGGTTTGCCATTTTCGCTCGGCGGGCTTTCTTCGGAGAGTTTCGACCCGATGATGACTCCGATCGCACCCCCGATCGCTCCGCCCAGAAGGGTTCCCACGATGAATCCACCAGTAAAATTATCTCGATTGCTCATAAGTTTAGCCTGAATGAGTGTGCTGCTTGTGCTTTCAGCTTACCCTTTGCTCATTCTCCCTGCATAGCGCGTTCAGTGCAGGCGATCGCGCTTGCTAGGCCCGATCCAGAGGCATCCCCTAGGTGGCAAAGGCGCGATCGCCTGCATCCCCCAATCCGGGCACGATAAACCCTTGCTCGTTTAGCGTCTCATCAATGCAAGCGGTGTAAATATTCAAACTCGGATAGCTCTGACTCAGTTGTTGCAGGGCCGGGGGTGCCGCCACTACGGCAATAATCCGGATGTTCGCCGGATCTGCCCCCCGTTTCACCAGCTCTTCCATTGCCATCTTTATCGTACCCCCAGTGGCAAGCATCGGATCGCTGAGCAATACCCGCGTCTGTGGCTCGAATTGGTCCGGCAGTTTGTTTAAATAACACTTCGCTTCTAGGGTTTCTTCGTTTCGTTCCATCCCAATGTGGTAAATCGAGGCAAGGGGCAACACCGGTAGCGCCCCTTCTAATAATGCCAAACCCGCTCGCAAAATCGGCACCACCACCATCGGTACCTGTGGATTCACAAAGGTGGCGGCACATTCGGCTAAGGGGGTCTGCACTTGGGTTTCCACCACTGGCAACCAGTCGCGACATGCCTCGTAGGTTAACCACCGTCCTAACTCCGTCATCGCGCTGCGAAATAGCGCCGGTGGGGTATCCGCATCCCGGGCAATCCCCAGCCAGTGCTGGATTAACGGATGGGGCGGAACGTAAACGCGCATTTGTATGGTCATAAGCTTCGGCTGCGATTCCCACTTCTTCTAGGTTGGAGACCTGTCCGATTGTACTGCTTTCTGGCCATCGAGATCTATCATTGCTGAGGACTTACGCGCGCTCCTCGTCCCAGTCACCAGGAGAATAACGGGTGGCTTTCGAGGCAAGCCACCCTACCGTCAAAAAAAATTTTGAAAAAAATTCTCAGTAAGTATTGACAAAAATTTTCAACAAGGCTATAGTTGCTTACAGTGTTCTCCTCTCAAAAGGATCGGCAGGCGGGATTGGTCAGCAGTGGCAGACCGGTCCCGTATTTCTTTTTGAGGTCGGGATGCAAGGGTTTCCGGGCAGGTTGGGCGTTCGATGGTGCCCCCCACAACTGGCATCACCGGCCCTTCACCGGGGGCGATCGCGCACCAAAGGCCCACCCCTGCGCCTCCCCCGAACCCCATTCGCAATTCTCCATTCCCCCGTCTCCTCCCCCCCCGGTAACCGAAAACCGGGTAAACTCAATTACAATAGGCACAAAAGTACGCGCGCACAGCAAATTGATGGTATCTGCTTCCACCCTTAGCCCACCGCAAACCCAAACCTTTGACGCGATCGTCATTGGATCCGGCATTGGCGGACTGGTCACCGCCACTCAACTCGCCGCTAAAGGAGCGAAAGTCCTGGTTCTGGAAAGCTATGTGATTCCCGGCGGGAGTTCCGGGTCTTTTGAACGCAACGGCTATTGCTTCGACGAAGGAGCTTCGATGATCTTCGGATTTGGCGATCGCGGCACCACCAACCTCCTCACCCGCGCCCTCGAGGCGGTGAATGTCAGCCTCGAAACCATTCCCGACCCGGTGCAAATTCACTATCACCTGCCCAACGGTCTAGACCTGCAAGTTCACCGCAATTACGAACGATTTTTACAAGAATTAATCCAACGCTTTCCCCACGAAAGGGAAGGCATTCGCAAGTTTTATGACGAATGCTGGAAGGTGTTTAATTGCCTCAACGCCATGCCGTTGCTGTCTTTAGAAGAACCCCGTTATTTGATGCGGGTGTTTTTCCAGCATCCCCTCGCTTGTTTGGGATTGGTGAAATATTTACCCCAAAATGTGGGGGATATCGCCCGCCAGTACATCTCAGATCCGCAATTGCTGAAATTTATCGATATCGAGTGTTATTGTTGGTCCGTGGTGCCGGCACAGATGACGCCGATGATTAATGCGGGAATGGTGTTTTCCGATCGCCACTATGGCGGAATTAACTATCCCAAAGGGGGTGTGGGGCAAATTGCCCGCCGCTTAGCGGCAGGATTGCAAAATGCCGGAAGTGAGATTCGCTATCAAGCCCGGGTGGAAAAAATTATCGTGGAAAACAATCGGGCGGTTGGAGTTAAGTTGGCGACGGGGGAAGAATATCGCGGGCGGCGCATCGTCTCTAATGCCACGCGCTGGGATACCTTTGATAAGTTACTCGGCGATCGCCAACTGCCGCGATCGGAACGCAAATGGCGCGATCGCTACCAAAAATCTCCCAGTTTCCTCAGCTTGCACTTAGGCGTGGAAGCCTCTGTCTTGTCGCCGGATACCGCTTGTCACCATATTGTAGTGGAATCCTGGAACCAGATGGAACAGCCTTATGGGACGATTTTTGTCTCGATTCCCACCCTGCTCGATCCGGACTTAGCCCCGGAAGGCTATCATATCCTGCATGTGTTTACCCCCAGTTGGATCGAGGATTGGCAGGGGATGACCCCGGGCGAGTACGAAGCGAAGAAAGAGGAGGCGGGATGGCAGATTATCGATCGCTTAGAAGCGATTTTCCCCGGGTTAGATGCACGGTTAGATTACATGGAAGTGGGCACCCCGCGATCGCACCGCCGCTTTTTAAATCGCGCGGATGGCACCTACGGTCCGATTCCCCAACGCAAGTTAATGGGATTGTTGGGAATGCCGTTTAATCGCACCTCGATTCCGGGCCTGTACTGTGTTGGCGATAGTACCTTCCCGGGTCAAGGGTTAAATGCGGTGGCGTTTTCCGGATTTGCCTGCGCCCATCGGATTGCAGTGGATTTGGGGTTGTAGGGCCTCCCTGCAGAGGCTAGAAACCGGGAAAGTCCGGCGGGGATTAAAATCCCCGCCTCATCGCTGAAGTGGGTTAAAAGCCGAGTGAAAACATTATCTGGCAAGGCTTTTAGTCGGTTTCAACCAACCCCTCGATCGCCCCAGGGGGTTTGAATTCCCTGGGGCGAGTGACTAGCGCTGCTTATGCCACCTCAAATATCTCGACGATGCGATCGACTTCCCCTCTCGCATAGTCGAGAGCTGACTCCGGGGAGTCAAAGGGCATGAGATTGTAATTGCGATATCCCTCGGGACTGTGGATCTCGTAAAAAAATATATCATCCACCGCCAGGGGCAAGAGAATCCACCCGCGATAGAGTTCTCCGCGCATATCTGGGTTAGCCATCATCTTTCCTCATTAATATGTGGGTTTGTTAAATCATGGATTCTTTAAATTTAAACTTTACCAACTGGCGGGCGATCGCGTCTAAATGAGTTGTTAATTGGTAATTTAAAATTTGATATTTCCCCAAAAATTGTCTCCTAGGCAGTACAGAGCCTCCTGGTTAATTACCACAAAAACTTTATTTTGTCAACAAAAAGTCGGGGTGGGAGAGGAAGTTGCGGCTCGGCGAGTTTTCCGTATTTTTTCGGATAAATTCAAAAAAGTTTACAATCCGTGAAAACCTTACAGGTAAAAGGTTTTAGGCGATTTATGGCGAAAAATCAACCGGATTGCGATCGACATCACCGAGGAAACCGATCGCGATCGCATTCACAAAACGTCATTCTTCGTTACATTTGTTAACAAGAAGCGAAAACCACGAACAAACGAGGACTTCACGAATGACATTTACCACCGACAACACCTTCGCCGCCCAAACGTTCAATCCCGTGGATGCAGTCAGCACCACCGTAGAGAGCATCAAGCGCCTCAGCGCAGACGAGCAACTGGGTTTGCTGTGGGTGATTTACACCGAAATGGGGCGTTCCATCACCCCCGCCGCCACCGGTGCAGCGCGTCTGCAATTCGCCCAAGGGTTGCTCGACAAGATTAGAGAAATGGCTCCCAACGAGCAATTAAAGTTCATGCAAGATTTAGCCAACCAGGTTAATACCCCGCTGACGCGCGCCTATGGCGTTCTTTCAGCGAACAACAAGCTGGCATTCTGGTATCAGTTGGCGGTTTGGATGGAAGAAGGAACAGTCATCCCGGTTCCGGACTACTACAAACTATCCGATGCAGCATCGAACTTGTTTGGCAAGATTTGCTCCCTCGAATTCAACCAACAAATCACCCTGCTTCGCAAGATTGTGGTAGATATGGGAATCGACCCCCTCGCCTAGAGTGATTCCCCTTCCTCCCCTAGGGTATTTCAAGCTGGACAATTAACGAGAACCTCGGGCACGTCAAACGTGCCCTTTTTTGTGATAAAGTTTTGCTTAACCCACCCATAAAAAAAGTTGGGGGGGGGGAGACGGTGTTTCTTCCCCAGGTTGCGGGGGAGTCGGCAAGCGATCGCGCCATTCTACGGGACTTTCCAGAGAATTGCACGAGTCCGAGACAGAGGCGACAGATTCCTAGCTGAGGCAAATCCAAGGGACGCACATTATAGCATAGAGAAAGAAAAATGTCAGAGATCTGCATCACGCCCAGCCCTAATTCTCCACACAAGAATTGAGGATGTAGATCGCTCCCGATCGCCGATCGCAGTCACATAGAGGATAGACAGCGATCGCAGCCAAATCTGCCGGGATCGGCGATACTAAAGATATAGAAATCACCCGAACCCCGAAACGTTGTTTTTTGAGAGAACTCCCATGCTTTCTAAACCTGGCTTTGGCGATCGCGAACTAGCCGACTCCTTTTACCAAGCCCTATTTAACCGATTTTACGATTCCTTTGACAGTCCCATTCAGACCCTACTCATCGACTGTCAATTTGGGCTTGCTCCCAGTCCCACGGGCGTGCAGACGTTTTTCATCCTAGCACCGAACATGGCGATCGCTGAAGAACTGACCCAGCGCATCGAAATTATCATCAAACGAACCAGCGATCTGATGGCGGGGATCGCTCAAACGGGTATTTGCGTCGCACCGCAAAAAGGGTCAGATCCAGAGAGTTCGCCTGGGAGAAGCAACGCTCCTGCACAATACATGTTAGCCAAAATCTTTCCCCACCCCTCTACAAGTCGCTGTAATGTCGATTAAAATCCGCAGGGGATCGCTGGGTAAGCCGGAGATAAACTGCCACAGGATTTAGCCAATCGGCATAAAAATGATAGAAGTTATTTGATAACTGATTATCTGTTGAACTTAAGCGCTTTTAGCGTTTCAGTGGGGGCGGACAGCAGTCTGCCCCCACCCCTAATTTAACCCGGGTGAAATTAAGATTTTGTCAGCACATAGATGCTGCCATTGTTGCCTCGCCCGATTCGCAAATCCTCATCGAGATAAGTGGTATCGAGCCAATTGTATTGCTCCGCGCGATCGACAGGAAACGAGAGGGCAGAAAAATCCTTTCCCGCTTCAATTTGCGCCACAAATTCAGCGGGAGAGCGATAATCAATTAAATTTTGCAATCCCACAATCCAGCGCTGGAATTTCACATCCACCCGACGTTCCGAAAGCGGTTGAATTTTTGCCGTAACGGACACAATTCCATCCAAAAACGGCAATCCGAGAATTTCCGCGATATTGTAAAGTTCCCCAGTAGCGGGGCGAATGCACTGATAGATTTGCCCCAACCCAATGATAGGGGGTAAATCGAGATTTAATAAATCGCCACTGGTGGTATAAAGCAGACGCCAGTCCCCTCCCAAGAGATCCCTCGCTTCCGTGGGGGATTCCGTGGGATTTTGCGCTTCTAAATCGGCGATCGCATTAAGAATTTCGATTTTTTCTTCAGGCGAAGCGAGCAACCCGCGATTTTTCCCCGCGATCGCCCGCAACAATTTCATTTTTTCGCTCATTTTGTCCCGTCTCCTTTCACTTCGCTTGACACAGCTATCAATAGTTTGAGCGTAACAAATCTGCCGCTTTTTCCGCGATCGCCACAGTAGGTGCATGAGTATTCCCCCCAACAACCGCAGGCATAATCGACGCATCCACCACCCGCAAATTTTCCACCCCATACACTTGCAAGCGCGAATTCACCACCGCCAGGGAATCGCTTCCCATTTTACAAGTACCCGCCGGATGATAAAGGGTTTCGGCACTATTGCGAATAAATTCGGCAATCTCTTCTTCTTCCTGGCACTCGGATCCCGGAAAAACCTCCCCCCCGCGAAAGCCATCGAACGGCGATGCTTGCAGAATGTTTCGACAGAGTTTTATCCCCGCGCTTAACACCCGTAAATCCGCCTCCCTCGCCAGATAATTCGGTTGAATGCGCGGTGCATCGAATGCAGAAGAGGAAGCTAAACGAATCGAACCGCGACTTTCCGGATGCAACAACGTTGCCCCCAAACTGAACCCATGTCCCCGGGGTTTTTGCAACCCATGTTCCAAGAAATAAAGCGGCGCGAAATGAAATTGGATATCTGGTTGTAACAAATCCGATTGAGTTTTGACAAATCCTCCGGCTTCGGCAATATTAGAAGTCAGCGGTCCGCGTTTGAATAGCAAATATTGCAGCCAGTTTGCCGCTGTATTTGCTTTATCTAAGGAAATGGGTTGTTTGCATTGATAAACCACGCCAGCGATTAAATGATCCTGCAGATTTTCTCCGACTCCGGGCAAATGTACCACCACGGGAATGTTCAAAGACTGCAAACGATCGCGATCGCCAATTCCCGAAAGCATGAGAAGCTGAGGAGAATTAATCGCCCCGCCGGCGAGAATCACCTCGCGGTTGCTATAGGCGCGATCGCATTTTCCCCCCGGACCGACGAATTCCACTCCCACCACTCGAGTGCCTTCAAATAACAGACGAGTCACCAAGGTTTCGGTGCGAATCTGCAGGTTTTTGCGATCGCGACAGGGAGATAAATAGGCGGCGGCGGCGCTATGACGGCGACCCTGTTTTTGCGTCACCGGATAAAATCCCACCCCTTCCGCCTCTGGGTGATTCAAATCCTCCCGACGCTGCAAACCCATTTCTACCCCTGCTTCCACAAAGGCGCGAGACAAGATATTTTTGTCGCGTAAAGATTCCACATTGAGCAATCCCCGAGTTCCGTACAATTCACCCGTACTGACTTGGTAATTTTCCGCTTTTTTGAAATAGGGCAGCAAATCGGAAAATCCCCAGCCAAAATTGCCTAATTTTGCCCAATTATCGTAATCTTGTTGGTGTCCGCGAATGTAAATCATCGCATTGATAGAACTGCTACCCCCGAGGACTTTGCCCCGGGGCCAATACAGTTGGCGCTGATTCATGTGGGCCTGTGGTTCGGTGTAATAATTCCAGTCCAATTCGCTGTGAAATACTTGGGAAAATCCAGCCGGAATGTGAATGGCAAGCTGGCGATCGCGTTTTCCCGCTTCTAATAACAAAACCCGGATATTGGCATCGGTACTCAAGCGGTGGGCGAGGACGCAACCCGCCGAACCGGCACCGACAATAATATAGTCATAAATCATCGTTACATTCAAAGGTTTAGGGTGGAAAATGGATAGAGGGGAAATGCGCCCTAAAGGGTGATGGCGGTTATTTTATCGGTTTTGCCCGCCCGATCGCTCTGTTAGTCGGGATTTTGTTAAATACAATCCGCTATTTCCCCGCGCATTGTCAAGGGGTTAGCCCCTCACCCGGGTGGGGCTAGGCGCGCAGAACGCCTGAGTAAAACTGCGGAGAAGAGGGGCAATTTTTCCGCATATTTACGGAAGGATTAAAATCGAAAAACTCGTATTTTTCCTGATGTCAAAACCCATTTTAATGGGCACAATAGAAGCAGAAAGATAAACATGCTGGTACACCTTCCTTGAAAAACCCTGCTCCTCACCCCAGGAGAGGGTTTTTTTGTGTTTGAATTGCGGCGATCGAGCAAAAAAAGCCGCACCGGAGAAAGGGAGAGCCAAATGCGGACAGAGTGGTTCCGATGGGGGCTAATTTAAAACTTTTCACAACTGTATTCTGGAGACCAACTGAGTCCTCAGTTGCGGTATTTTTCTTAATTTTATTCCCTTATGCTCTTGACGAAATGATTTTTTTGTGGTATTCAAATGGCGAGACTCAATTCATCAGCGAGAGAGTCAATTTGTCAATTTGAATGCGGGTGAGGTGGGGAGAGTGGGTGAATGCTTCGCCGAGTTACCCCTTTCCGGCAATTCTCCACCTCGCCGCTGCGGATAAGAGGGATTGTCCGGGCAAATGTCGGGAAACCATAACAATTTGGCCGGATTTCGAGGGGCGATAGGAGCCAAATGCTAAGGGATATTTTTCATAAAATTTGCAATAAAATTTAGGGAAAGCGAAAGCGGCTCAAGCTAGAAGATGAAAGAGAAAAGAGCGTTACACCGATAGAGGGAAATATTGAAGCGCTAAAAAATTAAGCGCCTAAGGCGAAAAAAGAACGCGATCGCCCCTATGATAGAAAACAACCACTTATCGCAATGGAGAGCAATGAACCTAGGAGACATCGGCAAACTCAGCGAAAAAGCGACAGAACAGGCGAATGCAATGGCACAGGGAAGTGCAGAACTGAGCGAGCAAGTCGTTCAAATGGGGGTAGATCGAGCCATTACCACCGTTCAAAACGTTGTAGAGCGCATTAAAGAAAGCGACATTCCCGTAGAGGATATCGACGTTAAAACCGACATGAACATTGGGGTAGTTCACCTGAGTATGGCTTTTACCGTGCAACTGAAAGACGAGCAAAATAACCGCACTGGGTTGGCAAATTTTGGCAACGATTCACCTGGGGAAAATCCCTGTCTGGCGACAGGGATTTTCCGACAATGAAACCGATTGTTTCCTGCACAGAAGGGGTGGGGGCGGTGAAAAAGCGATCGCAAAAAGCCCCAGTACAAAAAGAAGTGGCGGCGCAAGCAAGCTTTCCTGCGTCTGCGGGGAATCCTCAAAAAAAGCGTTGACTTGCCCGATAGGAAATCAGCGCAAATACCACGGTCTGTGGCATGATGAGAAATGCGCTTCTAATGAAAAAATCCCGATGACCAATAAGCTGGAATTGCCGCAGTTACAGATAAAGCCAACCTCGGTGCTGATGGCATTCCTTTCCCTATCAATTGCATTAATTGCGGTTTCTTTTGCGGCTATTTTTATCCGCTGGATGGAACTCGAACTCGGTCCGAATGCCACCATTTTTAATCGGTTGTGGATTGCTTCGGTGGTGTTGGGAGGATGGACCGCCCTGAATCAGCAACGGGCGAGATTGACGGATGAGACGCTAACGCGAGAGAAGCGATCGCTCACCCGAGAGGATTTCTGGTTGTTAATTGCAGTGGGCACCGTTGCGTCTACCTCTCTCGGATTTTGGGCCTGGTCCCTGACGCAAACCAGGGTTGCCAATTCTACCGTACTGCGAAACCTGACCCCGATTTTTACCTGTTTGGGAGGGTGGTTGATTTGGGGGAGGCGTTTTGACGGCAGATTTTTAAGTGGGATGGCGATCGCCCTAGTGGGGGCGATCGCCCTGGGTGTCAGCGACTTGCAGATTGCCACGGAAAATTTTCTTGGCGATGCAGCAGCATTAGTGTCGGCGATGTTTTACGGGATTAATTTATTAATCGTGGAACAACTGCGCGGAAAATTGCCGGCGAGTCGGATTTTGCTGTGGCGCTGCGCGATCGGCACCCTGTTAACTCTGCCAATCGTCCTGTGTACCGAAACGAGAGTGTTTCCCGCCAGTCCCACCGGATGGTTGAGCGCGATCGCCCTGGCGGTCATTTGCCAAGCGATCGGCCAAGGATTGCTGGTGCATAGCCTGAAGCGATTGTCTGCCGCTTTCGTGGCGATCGCCCTGCTACTCGAACCGATTCTGACGACCATTTTAGCTTGGATTTTCTTTGCCGAACAATTAACATTTTCTAATGGCTTAGCTTTTGCCGTGGTGTTAGTGGGCATTTATCTCGCCAAATCCAGCCAATCGACCCAGAAGGCATAAGCGCGCCCCACAAGTTTTCGCTCCTCTCACTCCCGCGCGAAAAACTGGATTTTCCCCAGAGTTTTCGCCCATTCATTCCGAAAAAACCATCCACCATCTAGGATTGCCAATCAAACTGCAAATGACTGCAAAAACCCTGCCGAAAACCCACTTCGACTACAACATTACGTTACTGCCAACTTATCTGGAAAAACTGTTTTCGCGCTTGCGAATCGCCGTGATTCATGGCGGCGATCCCAACCGCGAAGGCGCAGTTATTTACAAAACCCACAATCCACGAGCTACGAAAACCTATGAAGCAGTGGCCCATGATATTGCCAATGCCCTGCGCGCGATCGGATTTCAGCATGTTTTTGTCATGGCGGATGATATGACATTGCCGGCAAAACTGAAGCAATACAATATCCATTTGGCATGGTTGAATACCGGGGGAGTGCAAGGCTACAATCCCGTGGCACACACGCCGGCTTTATTGGAAATGCTGGGGGTGCCTTATGTGGGACATAACCCGCTTAATAGCTCTACCCTGGATAACAAACATGCCTTCAAACGGGAATTGCAAGCGTTAGGAATTAAAACCGCTCCATTTATGACCTGGCACCCGTCCCAAGACTTGGGCGATCGCCGCTTGCAAGAGCGTTTGACCCAGACTTTCGGTGACTATCGCGGTCCTTTTCTGGTTAAACCGATTTCTGGTCGCGCTTCGTTAAATATCCATGTGGTGGATACTGTGGAGGCGATCGCCCCTGCAGTGCAACAGGTTCATCGCGTGACTCACAATACTGCCCTGATTGAAACCTATCTCCCTGGGCGCGAGTTTTGCGTGTCGGTGTGTGGTTATGTCACCCACAAAAAGGGGGAATTTCACAAAAATCCTCAACCCTTTGCTTTCTCGACCATTGAGCGCGTTTTGGAAAAAGACGAACGCATTTTTACCTCAATGGATAAAAAGGCAATTACCGTGAATCGAATGCGATTGGTGGGAAATGATGACGGAGAATTGAAGCAAGAATTAATCGAGCTAGCGCGGCGAATTTACTGGGATTTTAGTTTGAATACTTTGGTGCGAATTGATATTCGCGCGGATGAAAATGGCGTGCTGCACGTCTTGGAAGCTAATCCTAAGCCGGATTTGAAACGTCCCACGGAAAATGTTACCAGTTTGGTGGTGCAAGGGTTGGGAGAGTACCAGATGAGTTATGAGGATTTGATTCTGAGTTTAATTGGCGATCGCTTGGATTATTTGTTTACTCATCATCTGCACATTATTCCGCATATTGTGGCTTTGCTCGATTAATTTTTCGCCAATTTGGAGTAAATCAGCCTACCGTATGGTGCTTGACGCCCCGCAACCAAGGAAGGGGAAAATTACCCGATGAAATCCGGGGCGTCAAGCACCGTTATTCTGAATTATTCCCCGATTTGAAATTAGCTTTTGATTCCCAATAAACGGGCGGGATTTTCCCGTTTCATTATCTGGATTTCCCGGGGAGAAATGCCGGCGGCGAGCAACTTTTCTAGAAAGCGTTTGTAGCCTTCTGCCGGCAGGGGATCGCCGGGGCGACCCAAATCGGTGCTGAGGATAAAATGCTGCGCCCCGATCGCGCGAATGGCTTGTGCCATTTCAGCCACAGAAACCCGATGCCATTTGTCATGGCCCGCCGCCACTGCATTTTCTCCCATCAATTCATTGACGAATGCTAGTTCTAAAATCGCGCCCATTTCCGCACAGTGACGCATCTGGTCGAGGGATAATCCCGGAACATCAGCCATTGCATGAGTGACGACAATATTTTCGATGCCCAGTTGACGTGCTTTGTCAATGACGAGCATGACTTCTGTGGGGGAAATGTGGCCGGTTTCGAGGATTAAATGTTTCTCGGCGATGAGTTTGAGCAACCCTTCGGTTTGGGGAGAAAGGGTGCCGTTTTCGGCGATTTTGATGCCGGGGCCGGGTTTGTCAAACACTTTCAGATGATAGTCGGCATCGGTAGTAGGCAACCAAACAATTTTGGCGCGATCGCCCCCGAGTTTGGTCATTGCTTCCACCGCATCCGGGTTGATGCCGCCCACCGGTTGATTTAACACGATTCCGCCAAAAATTTCGATGTTGGGAACGATTTTGCTGGCTAAAACTGCGCGATCGGCGGTGGTGGTGACGTGATTTTTCAAGACGATCGCTTTCATCCCGGCATTTGCCGCCATCTGCGCCAATTCAAAATCATCGATGCTGCGGTTGATGATATCTGGTGCAGAATGAACGTGAAAGTCAATTGCGCCAAACAGGGGGTTGGAATTGTTAGGGGAAGAGGGTTGAGTGTTTTCGGCGGAAGACGGATTGGGGAGGGCCGGAAAAGTCACGTTTTGAGTGCCTGGGATTTCGTCACTGGGGTAATGAGCGATCGCCAGGGCCAATGGCGGTGAAGGAATGGCGATCGCGAGTAAAAAACACAGTAGCGCGAGGGCGATCGCGCTGAAGTACCGATGCTTTGCTTTTCCCTTCACTGATGTTTCGCGCCTCGGAAGCCAGGAGTTTTGTCAATCGTTAATCTATAACTCTACCAAAGATGTCACAATAAAAAAAGAAGCTTAATAATTTTTTCCAATTTGACTCATGTTTTTGATGCCCCTCATCCTGACGAGTTTTGTGGCGTGGTTTATCAGTACCTTAGCGGGTGGTGGGAGTCCCATTGTGCTGATTCCCCTGGTAAATTTCATGTTGGGGCCACTAGCGGTCGCGCCAGTGATTACCACCGGGATGTTAGTGGGGAACTCGCAGCGCATTGGTTTATTTTGGGGGGATATTAATTGGACGGTGAATCGGTGGTATTTTCCTGGCGCGATCGCCGGTGCGGTACTTGGGGCCTATACCTTTACCCATTTGGATCTCGAATGGCTGCAATTGCTAATTGGCGTTTTTCTGGTGATTAGCATTGTCGGCTTTTGGTTGAAGAAAAAAGAGAGTGCCTTGCAGGTGCGCGATTGGCATTTTTTGCCCGGAGGGTTTTTCTATGCGTTTATTTCCGGCGCGATCGGCAGTAGCGGTCCGCTGTTGAATCCACTTTATTTGAAATATGGTTTGGTTAAAGAAGAAATGATTGCCACCAAAGCCTCCCATGTGGTGGTGATTCACGTCGCCAAGATGTTGACATATTTCGCCTTTGGTGCATTAACGCCGCAGTATCTCCTGTACGGACTGGCGATCGGGCTAGCTGCCTTACCGGCTAACCTTCTCGGACGATACATTCTCAGGAAGATGAACGAAAACACCTTTCGCCAAATCGTCTTTGCCTCAATGGCGATCGCCGGCGTGTTGATGGTCTGGGAGCAAAGAAGTTTAATCGGATGGCAGTAATTGTCAGTTCGTTATTCGTTATCCCCGAGAAGTGGGCGAGGCGGGAATTGTGGCGATGGTGAGGACAGGATCCACAATTCTTTCTGAGTCTGGTACGCTTGTGGCAGGGGTTTTGAAAAAAACGCCCAGTGAGTACAGTTTGAACAATTGACGTCGATCGCAGGAGAATCAATCGTGGTACAAAATCGAGAAGGACAAAAAGTGCCCGAGGCAACGTTTAAAATCCGTCAGGATGGAGAATGGCGCGAGGTGACAACCCAGGATTTGTTTGGGGGGAAAACCGTCGTTGCCTTTGCCCTTCCCGGGGCATTTACGCCCACCTGTTCTTCATCCCACGTGCCCCGCTACAACGAATTAGCGCAAGTTTTTGAAGAAAATGGCGTTGACGACATTATTTGTATTTCCGTCAACGATACCTTTGTGATGAATGAATGGCAGAAAGAACAAAATGCCAAAAACATCACCTTTGTGCCCGATGGAAATGGGGAATTTACCGACAAAATGGGAATGTTGGTGGACAAAGAAAACTTAGGGTTCGGTCAGCGATCGTGGCGCTACTCGATGCTGGTCAAAGATGGGGTCATCGAAAAGATGTTTATCGAACCCGAAGTTGAGGGAGATCCGTATGAAGTCTCCGATGCCGATACGATGCTCAACTACATCAATCCCGACGCAAAAGAGCCAAAATGCGTGTCGATTATCACCAAAGAAGGATGTCCGTATTGTGCCCGGGCGAAGCAAGCGTTAAAAGAGCGCAACATTGAATTTGAAGAACTGCTGTTGAACAAAGATGTATCCAATCGGTCTTTGCGGGCGATGAGCGGGGCAAATACCGTCCCCCAAGTGTTTATCGACGGAGAATACATTGGCGGGTCAGAAGCACTGCAAGACTATTTACAAAAACAGGGCAGTTAAGCCGCTTGGCATTGAATTGGCGATCGCGACTTAAAGAAGGGGATTAGGCAAAGTCTAGTCCCTCATTTCAGGGAAAGCAACGCAATATGTTCCGTCAATTTAATAACAAGTCCGTAGCACCGGTAGGGTGGGCAACGCCCACCGCCGGCAAGAGTGGAACCCACCGCCCGGAGGTTCTCTCGGCGTTACCGTGGAAGTTATTTTACTTCAGATTCGGAAGATTCTGAGAGGAGATGTTGTGGGCGATCGCCATTGCCATTGCGGCCATTGTTGAGCAATTCCAGGGAACTTTGGAACACCACCGATTGTTGCGGCACGCCGATGTCGATTTGCATGTCATCCAAAAGGATTTTAATCCGACGGCGGAACTCGCGTCCGACACTCCAGTGTTGTAGGGGTTTAGTTTTAATCCAGATGCGGATTAAAATGCCGGCGTGGTCGATATCGTCAATGCCCAATACTTCCGGGCGATCGATAATTTTCTCGCGCCATTGACGCTGGCTGTAAATGTCATCCGCCAATTCTTGCAGAACCGCCAGGACTTTATCCACATTGCTGTCATAAGACACCTCGATAGTGAGGTCTACCCGCGCCCATTCTTTCGAGAGATTTTGTACGATCGCAATCGCCCCATTGGGAATCGTAATCAGACGACCTTCTCCATTGCGAAGTTGAGTAATCCGGAGGTTCATATTTTCCACCAAGCCGCCCACATCGCCGACCACGATCACATCACCCACAGCGAATTGGTCTTCAAACAAGATTAGAAAGCCATTAATGGTGTCTTTGATTAAGCTTTGGGACGCCAGAGAAATGCCCAAACCAATGATTCCAGCACCGGCGAGAATCGGGCCGAGGTCGATGCCGATCGCCCCCATTGCCATGAGGATGCCGATACCGATTAAAGTAGCAGCGCTGAGACTTTTGAATACCGCAGAGAATGTGGAAAAGCGCAAAGCAACGCGGCGAGAGGCATCCGCATCCAGGAAGGTGCCATCTTGCAGGGCAGAAAAGAAGCGATCGATTAACACCGCGCTCACCCGCACCCCCACATAGGTGCCGAAGAGAACCACGAGCAACTTCAAAGGGAGGGGCAACACAGAGAGCATCACGGGCTGGATCCAGCGGGTATAGGGAAACAGGCCCACAATCAGATAGAATCCACCGCCCCACACCACAACTTGAGTGAATTGAACCACCCGACGACCGAGATCGTTGAGGTTGAGTTGCTGGCGCAGAGACATTTTGTGTTGCAACTCAGAGATGGATTCGGTTTGTTGTCGCTCAATGGCGGATTCCGACTCCACGGGATTCGGTTCCGGGGAACTGGAAGTCGGAACCGCTTGAATATCAGGCAAGGTTTCCGGTGGGGAGGTTTCCGAGGCGATGGTATTGCGTTTGCGAGCGAGCTGTCTTTGCACCAGCAGGAGAGCCAAACTCGCCACCAGGGTACCGCAGGCGATCGCCCCGCCCAAAAATGCCTGTTCGAGGAGATACTGGGGTTGGCGTTCTTGTTCTGCGCGCAGTAACGCCTGCCGAATTTGTTCTGACCACTGTTGTGCCAGGGTTTCGGGAGGCAGACCTTGGAGTTCCGCATCTAAGGTAGTCACCGTCAAGAGACTGATGGGGTCTTCTTGGGGCGACCACTTCGCATAGATGACTGGTAAACGATTGAGCAGTGCGGGGAACACTTGCAGTTGTTCGGCATCCAAATCCTTTTTTAACAGCTCTTTGAGTTGATTTTCGATGGCGTTATCTCGATAGGATTCCGTGAGCGCCACAGAAAAGAGTTGGCGTCCGTCCAGGTAAATCGGAGTTTGGGGAATTGTGGAGGGATTCGCACCAAAGTCCAACAATCCATCCAAAGGGTTGGAGGTTGGGGGAGACTCTTCCGGTGAATCGGGCGCGGATTCGGCGTTGGGGTCTGAAGTGTCGGGGGATTCTTCTGTAGGAGTTTGGGTTTGCGGGAGTGGGAGTTGGGCGAGAGGGGCAGACATCGAGAGAGGAGCGAACGTCAGGAGGTGAATGGTGGTAATCGCGCTGACGCGAATGGCGCGAATGGCGATCGCCACCCCGACCCACTGCTTTTTTCTGATTTTTCTGGCCTTCGATAGTTGACTTGTTTTGCAGTCCATGATATTCGCTCGGTACCCTTTGACGTGAAAAAAATTCATCCTGATTCCAACTGATTATGTTAGCGGGCTTTTAATAGTTCAACAAAATTATCCACCCTCCTAGACAAAACTTGACAATTCTCTTTGATGTTATGCTAAAATCCGAGATTAATTAATAAACAATGGAACTTGATAAAGTGGTCAAAGTCACTAATGCCTTCCTTCTCAGCAAAAATCTACGGACGGCGTTCAGCACAGAGGAAAAAACGAGATGCAGTTAGTGGAAAGGCATCTAATCAAGAAGACTGATAAATACTAGCGACAGTGTGATGCTATCTGCTTTAAAGCCAAAAACCTCTATCACCTCTGTAATTATTACATGAGGCAAGGATTCTTCCACAGGGGTCAAGTATGCTCTAACACCAAGCTGTATCACTTAGTTGCCGATTCAGATGCCTACCAGCAAATGCGATCGACGAAGATAGCTTGCTCTTTAATTAGGCAGGTATGTCAGGCTTGGAGCGGTTATTTTAAAGCCTATAATAATTTGAGGATTAACCCAGAAAAATATTTAACTAACCCCAAAATACCCAAGTACAAAGACAAGCTTAAAGGTAGTTTTTTAGCTCTTTATAAACGGTCTAAAGCCATCTATAAAAAGCCTTTAGCAGAAATAATTTTTCACCGGTTCCACAGTGACATAATCAATTATGTCAAATCTAATGGTCTCGATATTTTAGTAGTGGGAAAGAACGAGGGATGGAAGCAGAAAGTAAATATTGGGAAGCGCAATAACCAGAATTTTGTACAAATACTTGACGGCAAGCTAATTGAGATGCTGGACTATAAATGTCAGTTAGCTGGCATTAAGTTAGTCATCAGAAATTAGGGTTGGTAAGGGGGAGAACGGAAACCCTCGTCATTTATGCGTAGGGAGGAGTTCTCCCCC
>NZ_JAJENT010000715.1:0-601 GCF_035615515.1 Phormidium sp. CCY1219 | reverse complement strand
GGGGGGAGAACTCCTCCCTACGCATAAATGACGAGGGTTTCCGTTCTCCCCCTTACCAACCCTAATTTCTGATGAGCAACTTCAGACACCGATTAAGCAAATTATCGCCCGAAAAGCAACGCTATGCCCTCGAGACCCTGCCCAGTCATCTGGTGGGCCGCGCCCAACCCCAACGCCTGCACCAATTGCTGAGTGATTTTGACTTTATCGAGTCCAAAATCGCTGCATTGGGCGTGCCAGCGCTGATTGAAGATTACGAATTAGCCATTACCGCCGATATATTGCCATCCTCACCATGCCTCCAAACCTGGCAATCCATCGCCGGGGCACTGCGACTCTCCGCTCATATTCTAGAACGGGATCCGGCGCAACTGGCGGGACAACTGCTAGGCCGATTGTTGTCATTTGACACCCCCGACCTGCAAACCCTACTGGAAACCGCCAAACAATGGCGGGGAAAAACCTGGTTGCGCCCCCTCACGGCAAACCTGACGCCCCCCGGCGGCCCACTGCTGCGAACCCTCAGCGGGCATAATGGCTGGGTAAGCGCCGTGGCCCTCTCCCCCGATGGCCAATTCGCCCTGTCCGGTTCAAACGATAA
>NZ_JAJENT010000714.1:0-28992 GCF_035615515.1 Phormidium sp. CCY1219 | reverse complement strand
GAGTTGGACTAGGCATAAACAACTATTGCGGAAATCGGGATAGTTTTTTCCATCCCTGAGGTTGGACTAGGGATAAAAAACTATTGCGGACATCGGGATAGTTTTTCCATCCCTGGGGTTGGACTAGGCATAAAAAACTATTGCGCTTATCGAGATAGTTTTTCCATCCCTGGGGTTGGACTAGGGATAAACAACTATTGCGCTTATCGGGATAGTTTTTTCCATCCCTGAGGTTGGACTAGGGATAAACAACTATTGCGCTTATCGGGATAGTTTTTCCATCCCTGGAGTTGGACTAGGGATAAACAACTATTGCGCTTATCGGGATAGTTTTTTTCCATCCTTGGGGGTGGTGAAATATAACAGGTCTCTTTCTTGATGTGGTACGCAGACGAATAGTCCTAACCGCGTCGGCACCTCCGAAGTAAAAATTCGTTACCTCACCCATATGAGAACTGCTATAACAGTTAAAACAGGATTTTAGCGGTCAAAAACCGGATGGTATTTTGTCGCGTTCGGCGGCTTTGGTGCCCCGGGAGAATGAAGAAATCGAGTCGGTTTATTTTAGGGAAAAGTTATTTTTTTGACTTAACCTAATTTCAGGTAGAAGCATTAAAAAAACCGGGATAGTAGGGGGAAAAGGCTTTGGAGGGGAAGAAATGTAATAAATCGCGTTTGGACTGTTTTTTACCGGATTTCGGACGAACAAATGTTGGTATAATGCCGTTTTTTATGCCTGAATGAGGGGGAAAGTTAGGGACACGGGAATGCCGTGCCCTGAATCAAGCGGTGATAAAAACTATCAAGAATGGCACGAGGCGATGAACCCTTAGTTAATCGGATCGGGGAGGGGTGTTGGGGGAGTGTCGGTGTTTTCTGCTATGGGAGTTTGTTGTTGTGTGTCGTAAATTTCCAACAGTTCTGTGAGGGTGACAAATCGATAGCCTTGATTTCGCAGTTCGGCAATAATGGTGGGGAGAGCTTTCACGGTTGTAGAGCGATCGCCACCTCCATCGTGCATGAGGACAATTCCACCCGGTCTAGCCGTGGTCAGCACGTTGTTAATCAGGGTTTGAGTCGAGGGATAGGAAGATTCTTGGGCATCAGAAGACCACATGGCCACCAAGTAATTTTGACTGTGGGCGTAAGCGACCAATCCATTGGTTAAAACCCCTCCTGGCGGACGAAAAAGCGAGGTTTTTACCCCGGTCAATTCGTAAATTAATGCGGCGGTGTCCCCGAGTTCTTTAGCGGCGATCGCCTGACTCACGGGATGATAATGGTGATTCCACGTGTGGTTGGCAATGGCGTGACCTTCTTCTACCACTTTTTTCCCGATTTCGGGATGAGCTTTGAGGTGTTGGCCAATCAAGAAAAAGGTCGCTTTAATGTTATTTTCTTTGAGAATATTTAGCACTTGCTCGGTGTATTTCGGCCAAGGTCCATCATCAAAAGTTAAAGCGATGACTTTTTCGTTATTTGCCAGGGCGACATCATAAATGGTTTGACCTTCAAAAGAGGCGGGGACGGCAAACGTCAGCTTTTTTTCTTTTTCTGCGGAGAGTTGGGCAAGGGAAATGCTGAAGTCCTCCATCCTTCCCCGTGAGGTGTCTTGGACGATTAGCAAATTGGGTTGCGCTTGGGCGTTTTCCCCACTCAAAGACATTCTTGCCAGCATCCCTTGCGAAAAAACCGGGGTGGAAGGCAGGAGCATTCCAGCCATTATCACCCCCGTTGCAGCCAGAATGGTCAAGGCCATAAATTTTTTAGAAAATAAGCGATGAATCTCTATCAATTTCACGCTCCTGCCTTAATTGTGATTATCTCAAACCGGGGGAGAGTAAATTCACAAATTCCAGGGGGAAACGCGATCGCGTTTCCCCTCCCCCTCGGGCTACCTTACCGCCTCGGAAACTGAGGCGGAATAGCGCTTCCTGGGACTTTTCATTCCACACTGATGGCAATGAAAAATAGCAAACGCAAAGCGTACCCGATCGCGTACCGTGTCTTTTACAGTTTCTAGACCCTAAACCACGATAAGCGAACCTTGTTTATCTGGATGGAGTTTCCAGGGTTCGTCATTACCTATTGGCTTGAAGGGTGACACCGTAAGAATTGTTTTAACGGCTAACTTCGGATTGGCCGGGAATTAACGTTTATCATTGCCGAGCGAGTGATATTCATTCCCCAAACCTCTTTGGCGGTAGTGTTTGACAATTTCTCGGACGACTTCATCCACAGTACGCCCATCCGTTTCTATTTCAATCGCAGTTTTAGCTTTTGTCAAGGGTGCAATTTTGCGGGTGCTATCCTTGCGATCGCGTTGCTCAATTTGTGTCGCTAGCTGTTCGAGGGGAATTTCTTGTTCTCCTCGATTTGTCAGGTCTTTCTGACGTCGGCGAGCTCGCTCTCCTACCGAGGCGGTTAAAAAAATCTTAAGTTCCGCATCGGGGAAGACATGGGTGCCGATGTCTCGACCCTCTACCACAACGCCGCCTCTTTCTCCAAATTTCTGCTGTAGGCAAACCAGGTGACGGCGGACGCTTTTGTAACTCGAAATGTCGGAGACATGAGCCGTAACGATAGAAGAGCGAATGGCTTGGGTGACGTCATGTCCGTTTATCAAGACTCGAGTCGGAGTACCCTCGTCTTCGGGATCCGCGAGTTCGATTTTGGCGGTACTGGCCACTTCCGCGATCGCCGGTTCGTCATCCAGGGAAATTCCCCATTCGAGAACCTGCCAGGTTAGCGCTCGATACATTGCACCAGTGTCCAAATACATCAAGCCCAATTCTTTAGCGACCAAACGAGCTACGGTGGATTTCCCCGCCCCCGCTGGACCATCAATGGCTACAATGGGTTGGCGATTTTTCAGGATAATGTTGTCGATTAAGCGAGTTTGACCCACTTGCGCGGCGATCGCTAACAATCCCGCGCGCTCGACGGTTTCTAATGGTCTGAGCGTGGTCGGATCCACGAGAGTACAATACTCCAATTTAACTTCTGGAACTGTTGCCAGTTCCGATTTTACCGCCGCAATTATACCCCTATTGGTGGCATCGCCGGCGCTAAATTTTTTCGCGGCTTTTTGTAAACTGCGATACAGGACTGATGCGCGTTCTTTTTCGCTCTCGCTGAGATACTGGTTGCGCGAACTCATCGCCAGTCCCGATGACTCCCGCACGATCGGACATGCCACAATCTCCACGGGCCACTTCAGATCCGCCACCATCTGCCGAATAATTGCTAGCTGTTGGGCATCTTTTTTGCCAAAATAAGCGCGATCGGGCCAGATGGTATTGAAAAGTTTTGCTACAATTGTGGTAACACCTTGAAAGTGGCCGATCCGGCTGCGACCGCACAGCACTGATGTCATGGACTCGGGGGGTACCACCTGCACGCAATGCTCGGAGGACTCCCCCGCCACTCCCATTTCCTCGGCACTGGGTACGAAAATCGCATCGACTCCCGCTTCTTCACAGCGTTGGCGATCGCCCTCTAAGCTTCTCGGATATTTCTCAAAATCTTCCGTCGGACCAAATTGCAGCGGGTTTACGAAAATGCTGACGATCGCAATTTCATTTTCCCGTCTGGCTTGTTGAATTAAACTTAAATGACCCACGTGCAAGGCTCCCATTGTCGGAACGAGACCCACTGTCTGTCCCGCCCGATGCAATTCTAAATAGCAACGTAAACCCGCAACAGTTCTAAACAGGCGCACAAAAACCCCCTCTATCTTTTCTTTTCTGACCCTAAGTAGTTTATCTCATTTCTTTGTTCTCCGATACGCAATTGCAATTCCTTTGAATTTTATGTCCTCTAATTTATTCCCCAAAATCCCAGGTTATGTCCCATCCCGTACTTCAAAATGAGGAGGATAATTCCTAGGAAACGCGCATTGCTCTGTGCTGAAAATTAATCTCGATCGAGAGATTTTATAACCTCGAGATAAACTCCTCCAAACGAATAGGAATTATTGATTAAATCGTTAATTTTTTTCGGGTTTTGAGAATAAATTTTAGCTCAAAAATGTTATTGCGACGGTAGGGTGCGTGACCGCCGACTCTCCAGGGGTTCCTGGTCTCCCACCGTGGGGTCGGCGGTTACGCACCACAGGTATCTTCCACCGCACCAGGGGCGTAGCCCCCTAATTCTCCAGATGCGATGGTCCTCCCCAGTGGTGTGGGGGGTCACGCCCCTGCCTGCACTGCCTGGGGTGCGGTATTTTTTCAAGGGAGTTGAAAAAGCAAATCTGGGCTAATAAAATAGCCAAGAAAAACGCTATATTTATGAACTTAAAAATGTATTTTTTATTCGTTCAAAAAGCTTTAATTTTAAATCCAATTAATTGCAATATGTTTTATTAAAAACTGCCATGTTATATCTCTTGAAACTATTTTGAAAAACTTATTTGCAGATTCATCAAGAGTGATGAACGGGCTGGGCATTATGTCTATCAATTCTCAAAGTATGTAGCATAATTCCTGTGACCAAATGGGATTGACCTTGAGGAGGGGACAGGGGGCTGAGGGCGGAGCGATCGCCCCAGGGCTTGTGGTTAGTCCTGGGACTTGTGCAGTGGATTAATTTAAAATTTCGACGCGCACGGGGGCTACGCCACTTTCGATCATGCCGATCGCGCGGGCGGCGGCGGCGGATAGATCGATAATTCGGTTTCCGACATACGGACCGCGATCGTTAATGCGAACTACCACAGACAGACCGCTGTTCAAATTCGTAACGCGCACCCGGGTACCGAAAGGGAGATGAAGATGAGCCGCCGTCAGGGCATTTTGATTGAAGACTTCGCCACTGGCGCTGAGACGTCCGTGAAAACCCGGACCATACCAAGAGGCCCAGCCATCCACTTGATATTGAACGTTGTAAGCGATCGCCGGTTCGGCGGGAGAGACGGGTTTGGGCTTAGGTTTGTTGGCAATTTCTGCGATCGGGGGTGCATTGCCAAGCAGTCGGCGCAATCGATTGGTGATTTGGAGGGCATCTTCGGCGAGGTTATTGGTCGTGTCGGGAAGTCGGGTTTGAGGATCGATGCGGACTAATTCCTCATCCTTAACTTTAATCAGATAGCTTTCCGCCACCTCATTGCCAGAATCATCGACTTTCCCATCCCAACTGACCGTAATTTCCGAGGCAATATCGCGCGATTGGATTTGTTCGAGTTTAGCGGCGATTTCCGAAGCTCTCCACATCGGATCGGCGAGACTTTCAGGGGGCGATGCTTGCACGAGAGATGGAATGGTATGGGTGGCGAGGGTAGAGCTGACAGCGGTTTTATTTGCGGTAGAGTTTGACAAGGTATCAACTTGCGAAACCACCTCCGGGAGTGTGGGGCAAGACTTACTAGAAGAAGCCTCCGGAGTGGATCCGAGAAAGGCGATCGCCGGAATATCCCGAAGATAAAGGATAGCTGCCGGTTGCCCCTCCAGGATATAGGCTTCTACTTTTGCAAACCGTTCGGATGCCAGTGCGGCCCTACCGGGATTCTCCTCAGATTTGCCCTGTAGAGTTGCGAGGTTGTGGGACTCATCGAGGAGGGGGGAAGCGAAGTTTTCCTGAGTCTGCCCCAGGGGGAGGGGTTGTGACTGTGCCGCCTCAAAGCGATCGGGCGCGTTTCGATTTCCGAAGCGATTTGGCTCAGCATGAACCACGGAGGGGACGCCACAAGCACTCACCAGCACAACTGTAGCGATCCACCAACATTTTTTTTTCATCTCTCAGATGCGGTAAAAAGACTTCCGCAATAAACGACAGTTTTAATGGGAGAGGAATTCCCGTCAGTAATAGAGTGGCTAGGCAGTGTTTTGAATCGCCCGACTGTTTTGGGCAGAAAGAACGACGGTGACGTTTTGCGATCGTCTTTTCTCCCGGCAGTTACGGACTCGTGCCTTTCTACCTGTAAGCCCAGGGTGAGCTGTAATCCCCTAGTTCCGTTTCTGGGGTAAAATTTGCCTCTAAGAGCGCATTCCCTTGTGCCGTGGGACGGTGCGGGGTTGCTCGGCAATGTTACGCCTCGGGACTCTCTCCAACACAGTAGTTTAACCCGATTAAGCCTGTTTAATGCTGGAGTTCTAGAGCCTAAGACTGGCAAACACTCTGTCGGGTTGGGATTGCGGACCGAGGCGGGGGTCAAGTTCCGGATATTTTATCAAAACTTTCCCTTGCGCGATAACAAACAAGCTATGAATTTGACAGGCAGAGGATGTGTTAAATTTGTTCGGCGAAGAAATACTTCATGGCTCCTTTAGAGGGGCACGAGCGGTTATAAAATTCAGATATATTGCATATTGAGAATGCGTTCATCCGTTATCGCGGTGGGGGAGGCGACAGGGTAGGGGGCCAGGATATGCTATAGTTAAAAATTTGCTCACAGAAGCTCAGCCATTAGGGCGAGTTAGGGGCAAGTAAAATGAGGCGTTTGTTGTCATTGAATTGGGGTGAAAAATGGATTATCGAGAAGCGGGTGTAGATGTAGAAGCCGGTCGCGCCTTTGTAGAGAAAATTCGCGCTCTGGTAGGGAGTACCCATCGCCCGGAAGTGCTGGGAAATCTTGGGGGCTTTAGTGGCTATTTCGAGATGCCCGCCGGGTACAAGCAACCGGTGTTGGTGTCTGGAACTGATGGTGTGGGAACGAAGCTCAAACTCGCCATGCAGCTCGAGCGTCACGACACCGTAGGCATCGATCTGGTGGCAATGTGTGTTAACGATGTCCTGACATCAGGGGCACAACCCCTATTTTTTTTAGACTATCTGGCAACGGGAAAACTGGATGGAGAACAACTTGCCGAGGTGGTGAAAGGGATTACCGACGGTTGCAAACAAGCCGGCTGTACTCTGCTGGGGGGGGAAACGGCAGAAATGCCCGGTTTTTACAATGCGGGAGAGTACGATTTGGCGGGGTTTTGCGTGGGGGTAGTGGAGAAAAGGGAAATTTGCTCCTCCGAGAAAGTACGGGTATCGGATGTGGCTATTGGATTAGCCAGTGCTGGGGTTCACAGCAACGGGTTTAGTTTGGTGCGAAAAATTGTCCGCGATCGCGGTTTAAATTGGAATCATCAACCCCCCGCCTTAGAGGCTAGTTTAGGTGAAGTTTTGCTAGCGCCGACGAAAATTTACGTCAAACCGATTTTAGAAGCATTGAGTAGCGGGATAGAAATTCACGGAATGGCCCATATTACCGGGGGAGGTTTACCGGAAAATTTGCCCCGTTGTTTGCCCGAGGGGATGTCAGTGCGAATCGACCGAAATAGTTGGCCGATTTTACCCATTTTTGATTGGATAGCCCAGGCGGGAGAGGTGAGTCTTGCCGATATGTTTAACACTTTTAACATGGGCATCGGATTCGTGTTACTGGTGAGTGAATCCTGGGCCGATCGCACTCTGGAGTGGTTTGAATCTCGCCAGATTTCTGCCTATCGAATCGGCGAAGTCGTGGCGGGCGATGGGGGGTTAATACTTACGCCAGAACTGTCTTAAAGTAACAATTGCGCTAGATTCAGAGGCGGCATTTCTGTGGGAGGCGATCGCGGGTTGGAGTGTGGGGGAAATTGAATTCCCAAACTCCTCGCGACTCCCCTTTTAGGTTCGATTTGAGAGGAATTTCATGGGAATGAGATTCCTCCGATTTTTTTGTGGGATAGAGACTCCCAAAGCGGAAGGGATTGCAAGACAACCGGGCGGGTTTCGCTTCGGTTCGAGGGAAGAGATTTGCGGATTTAAAGTGAAGAAATCCCAGAAGTATCCGTGGGGGAGAAAGAAAGCTGGGAAGCACAGGAGTTCGAGTATTTGGAGTCCGAGAATTGGGGAGAATTTTCCAAGCAACGGTTTGTTTATTAAAAAAAGCGGTAGTTGGCGGCTAGTTTTTTGGTTTTAGCGTTTGTGCGGGGAGAATGCCAGAAAAGGTCACATCGCTTTACAAAACTTATTGAATCTTAAGATAAGAAGCTCGCATCGGCAGAAACCACCAGCCTGTAAGGGGGCGGCTGTCTACGTAAAACCCCGGAGACGTTTCCGTAACCTCCTCAGATTGAAGAAAAAATCAATACAGTGAGTCAGGCGGCAAAAATTTTCCAAAAAAAGCTCAAAATATTGCGGGGAGGGAATTTTTGAGGGTAAATAAGTGGGGAAAGGACTTGACAAACGCTGAAGGTTGAGCCAAGTTAGTCAGTATTACCACTGAAACTTCCGAAATAGGCGTCAAATCACCCCTAGGGACAGATGGCGAATTTAAGCTTGAGTAACAGTCGGTGCTTCGGACAAGTGGAGATGCGATCGCCTCTCAGACTTGTCACTCAGGAGATTGTGGAATCCTGGATAGACAATCCCAGGGCGATTTCCTCCGCTCGAGTTGGGCTGTTTGTGGCTCTCTTGACGGAGCGAATTTTAGAGGCTATAAGCGAGATCGATAGCATTCGCCTGCCTCAGGCGATCGACTCATCGCCTCCGTGGGAAACCATCCACCCGTGGTTCAAATCTGCTGTAAGAATGCACGCCAGGCTTTTTCTTCAAGTCAAAGGCGCAAAAAAGTCTGTTTTAAAAGCATGTCAGGTTTTTTGTAACCACCCGATTGGCGCGTCGATAAAGGAAATATCCGATTGAGGGTAATATTCTTCCCCAATTGTTTCGGAAGGAAATTTATTAGCCCAATTACTTAGCCTCAAAGAGGCGATAACAACAGGCAAAGAGCCGGGGTGTATTCGATGCTTTGGCAGCGAAAAAAGTAACAAGGTTTTCTTAAAGCAAAAACTCGCAGAGCGGAGGCTGATTGTAGCTTTGTAAAGTGGCTGGCTTTGGCCAGAGAATCCAAGAACCGTTTTTTGTCGTCAAAGTAATTGAGTTAATCTGCCGTTATTTAAAAGTAGGGACAGCGTAAAATGCCAAACACTCTGAAACTGGATATCAAAGAACAAGCGGACTATCTTAAAACCCGTTTCAAAAAAGAAACCAACGCGCAAAGAAAAGAAAGACTCCATGCTTTGTACTTACTGAAATCGGGGAAAGTTAGTACCCTCGAGGCGCTTTCTAAGTTGCTTTCGCGAGATACATCTACGCTGTATCGGTGGTTTCAGAAGTACAAAAAATCCGGTTTGGAAGGGTTGCTTAAAGTTTATAAACCAGCAGGAAGGCCAATTACGATTCCTCCTGAAGCGCTGGAAAAACTGAAAAAACGCATTGAAGAACCGGAAGGTTTTAGTAGTTATGGAGAAATTCAATCCTGGTTGAAAGAAAATTGTGGAGTGGATGTAGACTATCATGTAGTTTATCGGGCTGTTCGTTATAAATTTCAAGGAAAGTTTAAGTTCAGCAAACGCCCGAAATCCAAGAGACATGAGTCCCGTGAAAACGAGCGTCAGCCACAAGCAATGGTCAATGGATAATAGCCGTTCTAGCTTGAGGTAAAGTCAATCAAAAATAGCGGGATTTTTCATAATTTTCGTTAAAACTAGAAGGCATCTCACCTCAGTATTGCCAAGGAATTTTTCTGGATATGCGGAGAAAGACTGGCGGATTGGGGTGAGGTGCCTATTTGATTGAAACATCAGCCAAAAGCAGGGTGTTTAATGGTGTTTTTTCATGGGTTTTGCTGAGTCAAGTGAATAATCGATCGGAATGCGGATCGTTAGAGGGAAAAGTTAAACCACGGTTGGCACCGCGATCGAGGCCCAGGTTTCAATGGCTTTAATTAAGCAGGAGAGAGAAACCACGCCGGAAACAAAGCTGAGATGAGCGTTAACCGAATTGTTATGAAGTTGGAAAGTGGTATTTACCACCAAAGCGTAACGGAACTCATTTTTTTCCACAATCAGGGAGTCCATCAGTGGCGAGAGCAACTCGAGTTCAAAAGAAGGGACAGAAAAAGAAAGGGGGCGCTGAAGCATTTTGCTTAACATGCCCAGATAGGCATTTAAGACCAGATTGCCCACTTCGGTTAAGATATCGCAAGCCGAAGCATCCAGGCGATCGCTCTTCGGGAGAGAATCTGTCTGGAGTAAATTGGTCAGCATCAAAGCATAATAATAGTCGAGTAGAAATAGAGAATCGCCCGAAATCGAACCGGTGAACAACTGATGAACCGTTGCCATTTGACTGGGTAAAGACTCAGCCAATTCAGTCGCCAACCGGCTTAAGGGATAGAGAGAAACCCCCGACACCTGAACCACCACGGGACAACCAATTAACTCTGATAAGGAAGCCGCAGTCCGTCGAGACAAAGCCATTTTGGTAAATTCAGTTAACCCATTGTTTTGTTGATTCGTCAGTAGCATTATAGATCTCCATTGAGTCGCGCCAACGATCGAGAGTGTATGAGCAACAGCCCGCGACAAGTCGTCGCAGTTGGCTCATGCGATCGCCCTGAATTGTCGCGACTGCGAAGATCGAGGTGACATGGACGCCCCCCGATCGCCCTTTAACCCTATGTTGCGAAATTTTGCCCTTTCATTTGCCAAGAACCCTGCCCAAGCGACACTCAATGCAACCGCACTGCATCGCGCGCCACCAAGCGCGATCGGCAAGAATCTGTTCTAATCGTGCCCCTTGGGGATAGCAGACTATCTCAATGCAACAATTGCCCCATTTAAAGCACCTTTAAAATCGCACTAACCAGGCGATCGAGGGGAATGCTTTGGTCGTTTAACCCTGCTTCCACCACCGATCGCGGCATTCCATAGACCACGCAGGTTTCCTCTGCTTCGGTAAAAATCAAGCCGCCGTTGGACTTAATCCAGGCTGCCCCTTGGGTGCCATCAGAACCCATCCCCGTCATCACCACACCCAAAACCCGACGCCCGTACACCTCGGCGGCTGAGTGAAACATCACATCCACCGAAGGACGATGCAGGGTATCGAACGGGCGCGCATCCAGATGAATTCGCACCGTATCATCCCATTGGCGAACGAAAGTCAAATGTCGTCCTGCAGGGGCAATATAGACCGTCCCTGGAGCGAGCAAATCCCCCTCGCCGGCTTCCACCACCTTCACCGCCGAAATTTCATCCAAACGGCGCGCGTACATTTTGGTATAGCCCACCGGCATGTGCAAGACGATCGCCACCGGCACTGGCAAATCTGCCGGTAACTGGGCAATGCAGAACCCTAACGCCTGAGGGCCACCAGTAGAAATCCCGATCGCCACTAGATCCACCACCCCCGACTTTGGCGGTGCTTTTTGCTGAGGCGGGGGTGGAGTGCTTAACTGTGTTGCCACAGGAAGGCGATTTAAAGGCACATTGGCCGCTGCTTTTACTTTATCAATTAACTCATCGCTAATTTCAAAAATCTTTTCCGTTGCGAGTGCCGTGGGTTTTTGCAGGAAATCCACCGCCCCCGCATCCAGTGCGGCCAAAACCATTTCACCGCCCTCATTGGCAATGCTGACGATCACCACTGGTACCGGACGCCGCGCCATTTGCTCTCGCAACAATGCCACGCCATCCATTCCCGGCATAATTAAATCCAACGTCACCACATCCGGATTGAGGGTTTCAATTGCATCTAATGCCTCTTCTCCGTCCCTTGCAATGCCCACCACTTCAATAAACGGCGATCGCAATAGCATTTGCTTAACAACCTTGCGAATGTAAGCCGAATCATCCACGATTAACACCCGGATCGTTTTATTCATCACCCCTTTCTTTTCCTGACGACTTTTGCTCATCGATTCTGCCCTCCTTCAGTTCTCCCCTCTATGTTATTTCCTACTATTTTTTACATAAACAAACGCCTCATTGATTTGTTTTAACTCAAACCCCGTGGAAATCTTCAACAACGATTCTGACGCCCCCAAGAACAAATATCCCGGCGTTGGCATCCCGACAAAAAAACGTTCGGCAACTTCACGAATGGCGTGTTGCGAGAAATAAATAAACACATTCCGACAAAAAATAATGTGGCAATGAGTCAAATATTCAACTGCCGATTTGTCCATCAAATTCGCCGTTCGCCATTGAATGCGATCGTGAATGCTGCGAGATATCCGCCACCCCTTCTCCTCCCGGGTGAAATACTTTTGCTGCAAAGTAGGAGAAAAATTGCGAAAAGAGCGAGCGCGGTAAAGACCCGAGCGGGCTTTAGAAATAGCCGAAGGAGCCGCATCAGAGGCATAAATTTCGATATTCAAGCGGTCGAACCATCCCGCTTCATTCAGGGCGATCGCGATTGAAATCGGTTCTTCTCCCGTGGCGCAAGCCGCACTCCAAATTCGCAAAGGCTGAGAATTCATTTCCCCCGCACCTCCCGCCGAACCGCGCAACCGACGCGCCGCCAAAAATTGCGGCAAAATCACATCCACCAAAGCTTTCAGCGGGTCACTTTCGCGCCAGAAAAACGTTTCTTGCACGGAAAGGATATCGATGCACGCCTGCCATTCCTCCTCAGCCACCGGATCGTATTTAAGGAGATAGTAATAATCCAAAAACGAATTCAGACCCCGTTCCAGAACCCGAGGCGTCAACTTTTCCGCCAACATGTCGCGTTTGTCAATTTCATAATACAATCCCGTGCGTTCGTGAATTAAATCCCGCAGAATCGTAAAAACACTGTCAGTTAACTTAAACGGTTCAGGAAAAAATCGCATCAGTGGCATAGATGGGCGTGTAGGTTGGCCATTATTTCCTCGAAGCCTAAGCCTGGAGTACCTTTTGTGCCGCGCGACGCACCCCAGTATCCGGGTCAGTTCGTGCCAGGGAAGCGATTTTCTCCTCGCCCGCGCGATTTCCCAAATGGTTCAATGCATTCAGCGCCGCCAAGCGTACCGTGCGCTCGTCGTCATCCAACGCAGCAATCAATTGCTCGGAAGCATAAGGATGCTTCAAGCGAGCCAGAACTTCAACCGTAGCCGAGCGAACGCTAGCATGGACGTGCTGTAACCCTGCAGCCACCGAATCGATATAGCGCTCCAGCAACATATTGCCCGGTAACAGTACCCCCTGGGACGTTTCCCGACTCGCCTCCACCCCAGTGCCGCCAACTGATGCCAAAGCCATAACGCAGGTATCCCGGCAAGTGGGGTCCACCGTCAGTTCCAGCAAAGAAGAAATCGCCTCCGGGCTGGCCATTCGCGCCAGAGAATCGATCGCCGAGCGCACCACCCGGGTTTCGGGATCTGCCGCCGCAATCCACTGCAGGGCCACTTGCGCTTGCGATCCGCCGCGTTCCTTAAACGCCTGTAGCGCATCCAACCGCCGCTCGGCGTGGGGAGAATTCAGGGCATTTAACAAAGGAGCCAAAGCATCGGGATGGGCAATTCGGCCCAAAGCCGCGATCGCCGAGCGGGCCACCTCTCCATCTCCATCATCCACCTCGGCTAAATCAGCCAAAATCCGCACTGCGCGCTCCTGCCCAATACACCCCAGCGCCTCAGTAGCGCGGGCGCGCACCGGATTTGCTGGATCGGCAAGTGCCAATTGTTGCAACACCTGAAATAAAAAGTCCTGCCCCTGTAGCGTCACATCCTCATCCAACTCATGCCCATTTCCCGAATCGAAGGGCCGCGACGGGGGCGAAACCTCCACTTCTTCGCGACTGACCAACTTGGCAATTGAAGACAGCGCATAATAGCGCACCCAAGAATCCTCATCTTTCAATGCCTCCAACAAACAATCCAACACCACAGAACCGTCAGCTTCAGTGTCTCGGGCGTTGTTATTCGCGGAATTTGCCCGATCCCGCGCCACCCCCGACGCCATCCCATTCCGCTCGAACTCCATGTCGCCCAAAGCCCGGGCAGCAGCCGCGCGAACCTGGGGAGAATCCCGAGAAATTGTCGCCACCAAACGATTCATCGCCCGTTGGGGTGTTTCCAAATAAGGCAGATGCTCGATCGCCGAGCGACGAACCCGCTCCACCGGGTCGTCACAGCACTGGAAAAGTCGGTCGATGCAATTATCAAAGGCAAAATAGCCTGCAATTTTCACCGCCGACTCGCGCACCCAAGGATTGTCATCCACGAGCAAGGTGAAAATCCGTTCCGGTAAGGCAGGATGTCCCAGAGAATTGAGTGCCGCGATCGCGCTTAACCGCACCGCCACATCGGGATGGCCCAACAACTCCAACAGTGCCTCAAACGACGAGCGATCGCCAATCTGCGCCAGGGCCGCCGCCACCACCATTACCAACTCCGACTCGGCATTTAACAAGCTACTCAATGCTTCCACCGCCCCGGTATTGCCGATTCGTCCCAGGGCGATCGCCGCCGCCCGTCGGGTCTCCAAATCCACCGCCTCTAACTGAGACACCAACAGCGGACTCACCCGGGAGCCATAGCGCACCACCGCTTCCAAGGCGGCTTCCCTGACCTGTGGACGATCCAACAACTCCACTAACGCGCGTTCCACCTGCTCCCCTTCCAGCCAACCCAAAATCAGCGTCAACGCCTGCAACTCCTTCGTTGAAGCCGACTCTAACGCTGCCAAAAGATTCTGCTTCCCGATGGGGGAAATTACTGAGCGGGTCACATCGGCAATATAAGTCCCCTCGCCAAACACCCGTTCGTATCGCTGATAAATCGCCGCCACCGCTACTGCAATCTCGCCAATCGAGGTTCGGTCGGAATTGAACAACCTTACCATTGGTACAATGGTATCTGCATCCCCCAATTCGCAGAGGGCCTCTGCGGCTTGGGTTGCTAGCAATTGGTTTTCCAGCAGGGGAATCAGGGAGGGGGCAATACTGCGATCGCCAATCCGCATCAAGGCATCCATCGCCGGAAACGCCAAAAAGAAGTCTCCCGACTGAACTAAACTCACCAGCGGCTCCACCGCCTCCACTGCCCGCAAGCGCCCCAGGGCCTCGATCGCGTGATAGCGCACGTTGGTATCAACATCGAGTAAGCATTCGATCAGCGGCACAGTGGCGCGCGGATCCAATCGTTCCCCCAATGCCAACGCCGCATAAATTCGCAAATCCGCATCCCCCTCTTTCAAACACTCAATCAAAGACGGAATCGGATCTACATTGCTCAATACCAATACCTGCAACACGCTATTGAGCACGTTCGGATTGCGATGCTGTTCGCGCAACATTCGCAACAACTCTCCCATGACTTGCGAATCGCTCTGTCGGGCCAAATTGTCCACCGCCTCTCGCCGCACTCGCCAGCTCAAGGTATTTTTCAGCAACGGTAACAGTCGCGGCGCAATGCTCGCATCGCCAATCCGCATCAAGGCATCCAATGCGGGAAACGCTAAAAAGAAATCCCCCGACTCGGCGATCTGAATCAGTCGCTCGATCGCTTCTTGCGGTGGGGGAGATAGAGATCCCAAGATTCCCAACGCCTCGATCGCGTGATAGCGCACGTTCGCATCTTCATCCTCGAGGGTTTCGATTAAGGCGGGAATCGCGCGGTAATCCTCCCGCTCTCCTAACGCCAACGTCGCGTAAATTCGCAAATCTACATCCGGCTCTTTCAAGCATTCAATCAGCGCCGGAATTGGGTCGATGCGCTGCACGCTTAATACTTGCAACACGCTATTGAGAATGCTCGGATTGCGATGCTGTTTGCGTAATAATTCCAGCAATTGAGCCGTAATATTGGCATTGTTGGCATTCGACAAACTTTCCACCGCTTCGCGCCGCACTTGCCAGCTTTGCTCTTGCAGGACTTGCGTGAGTTGCCCCATGTGGATTTCGCTGTCGTCCCGGTCGTTCTGCGTCCGGGTTTGTTTGCTATTCGATTGCACTCGCGCCAGTCGTTCCGCTTGTCGGCGTTCGCGATCGCGTCGTTCGGTCACGTCTTCTATGGTGACGATGGTGCCGACAATTTGCTCTTTGTTCCGCAAAGGGGCGATCGTCACCCGCTGCTGCATTTGCTCGAAATACTCAGACGGATGAGGAGGTTCGCAAGGAATCAAATAATGATGTAGCGTCGGTGAAAGCGTGTCTACCACCCCCTCACTCAGCACGCGCTCAAACCGCCCTTTTAGTCCCCGCTTCTCAAAATCCGGCACGATCGCGCTCAAATTTAACCCGTAGGCCGATTCCCCGCTCACCCCCGTCATCTCGGCTAACCGGGGATCCCACGAACGCACGATTAAATTCGCATCGGTTGTGAAAATACTAATACTCATGGTGGCTTTTTATCCTCCCAACTGTTCGTTTTCTATCGGTGTTAAAAGGCGAGCGGCGAGCGGCACTCTTGCAATCGGCACTCTTGTCAGCGCTCAGAGGGCAGAGAAGGGCGGGCAGAAAAAGAGAAAGTTATAGAACCTCGGCAACCAATCACCAACAACCCAGGACTACGCAATGGAATATTTCCCAGATAAATCCTTGACATACTGACAATTATACCCGCTTCTTACCACTTTCACCTCCCTCGATAATTGGGCAATAATTTTACAAAAAATCAATCAACCCTGCCCAATTATCGGGGAAATGTAAAAGGGAAAAAGTGGCGGCGGTTTGTTTCGTCTTGGGTTGCAGCTATTTACGGAGCAATGGGAGAAAAATTCTTTACCCCTTCAGCCTCGCGCTATTTCCCCCAGGACATCCGCCTGTTCGATTAAATTCCCACAAGATACTTCCGCCCCCTCCATTCGCTCCAGATTGCGTTCGGTCAGTTCCCCCAACCTCGTCACTGACGAAAGCAGAGTTTCGGCAACCGTGGAATGTTCCTGGTTCGACAGATTAATCGACTCGATTTGCTTGGAAATATTTCCCACCGCCGAACTCATGTCTTTCACCGCTCGCGATTGTTCGTTCATCGCCTTGGCTACCTGCTCGGACTGTCGCTGCAAATTGTCCACCGCATTTTGAATCGCATCGCTCGATTTTCCTTGCTCGTTCATCGCCTGGGAAACCTTGGCAATCAATCGCGCCAACCGTTCCGCCTCCTGGGAAATTTGCTCCCCGGCAGTGGATTGCTCTGCCAGGGAACGCGAGGTGGTGGCAGAACCGCGCCGCATGGATTCCACCGCCTGCATGATTTGATTGGCTCCCTTGGCTTGTTCCGAAGTGGCTTTGCGAACTTGGGAAGCCAGCACTGAGGTATTTTGTGCCGCTTTAATCACCTCGCGCGCCGCCGAAGCTTGTTCGTTCATCGCCTTGCTCACTTCCTGGGAAATCCGACGCATCTGCACCGTGGATTGAACGATGCCTTGGGCGGTTTTGGTCTGTTCGCTGGTTGCCGTGGCCACTTCTTTGGCTTGCAGGGCTGTGGTATTAATCGCCGTCACCACAGTTTGTCCGGCACCGAGCTGTTCTTCGGACGCTTGGGCGATTTGACTGACGAGTTGGCTGGTTTCTTCGATGCCGCTCAAGATTTTCCGCAGTCCGCTGGCTCCTTCTTCCGCTAAGCGTCCCGCATCTTCGGCAACGCTCAATCCGTCATTGGAGGTATTGATGGCGTTTTGCACTACGGATTGCAGTCCTTTGATGATGCCGCCAATTTCTGAGGTGGCTTGGGCGGCGCGATCGGCCAGGTTGCGAATCTCTTCGGCAACTACGGCAAATCCCCTGCCTGCATCTCCGGCGCGCGCTGCCTCGATGGAGGCGTTTAATGACAGCAAGTTGGTGCGTTCGGCAATCAGGTTGATGGTGTCTACAATTGTGCTGATTTCGTCGGTCCGCTTGCCAATTAGGGCGATCGCATCCGCCGATTCTATGGTGGATTCGCGCACCCGGTTCAATCCTTCAATGCTCTTTTGTACCGATTTCCCCCCCACTTGCGCATCTTGCGCTAGTCTGCGGGTGATTTCGTCGCTCTGTTTTGTCAGTCCTGCTACGTAGCGAATCGAACGCTCTAGTTCTTCCGCACTGCTGGACGCATCGGTGGCAACTTCGGTGATTCGCTCGCTGTTTTGTGCTACCCCCTGCACCGATCGCGCCATCTCTTCCATCGAGGTAGACACCTCCTCTACCGTCGCTGACAGGTTTTCTGATGTGGCTGAAACTTCTTCGATGGAAGCCGCCATTTCGTTAATCGAACTGGTGGTTTGTTCCGACGCCGTACTCAAATCGTCCGCATTCGCTGCTACCCCTTGGATCGAACTGGCAATCTGTTCTATAGAAGCAGCGGTTTGATTGATCGCAGACGCAAGGTTGTCCGTGTCTCGGCTGACGCTTTTAATCCCAGCCGCTATCTCTGTCATCGAACTGCTCACTTGAGTGGCAGATGTTGCCATCTCCTCCGCCGTCATCGTCACGTTTTGGATCGATGTAGTGCTTTGTTGGATGTTGACGGCAGTTTCTTTGACCTGTGTGGCTAAATCTACTGCACTGGCTGTCACTTGCTCGATGGAGGCTGCCATCTCGTTGAGGGAAGAAACCAGTTGCTCGGTGGAGGTCGCCACTGATGCCGCTTGGGTGGCAGTTTCTGTCAGCGAGTCCGCCATCTGCGAGATTCCCTCGCTACTCTCCGTGCAGCTTTGCCTCTGGGTTTGCGCCCCCGCTGTGGTTTCTGAGGCAATTCTCGAAATTTCCGCCGCCGCCTGTCGAATGGCATCCGTGTGACGGATCAATTCGCCTTTTTGATTCACTTTCCCACTTCGATTGGCTCCCTTGGTTTGTACCGTCTTCTTTTTCTTACCCATTATTTTTTCCTCTTAATTCTCGGTTTAGTTGTCATTGGTGATTGGTGATTGGTGATTGGTCATTGGTCGTTTGTCAATGACTAATGACCTGTTTCCTTTTTTACGGGATTTGAAGCCTCGGTTGGCGCGAGTAATTCGGCAACATCTAGAATCAAAATCACGCGGGATTCTCGGGTGGCAATGCCTGACAAACATTTTCCGCGCGAGCCGGTAATTCCTTCGGGGGGAGGTTGTATGGTATCTGAGGGAATCGCGAGAAATTCGCGGGCGGTATCTACAATTAACCCGATGGTTCGGCGATTGACATTGACGACTATCAACCGCGTGCGGAGACTGTAGGGAATTTTTTCTAATCCCAGCCTCACCCGCAGGTTGAGTACCGGAATCACTTGACCGCGAGAAAAAATCACGCCTTCTACGTCGGTTTCGGCGTTCGGAACTGGGGTAATTCCCTCTACCATTTCCATCTGTTGTACCAGTTGGGAGGGAATCGCGTAAGTGGTATCGGCCAGTTCAAAAACAATAAATGTTTCGGATTTGGTGGGGTGATTTTCTACCATGATTTTGCCGCAATTCTTACCAGTGGATTTAGTAAAAAAGTTGTTTGTTAATTCAAGGAAATTAGAGAGGATGCTTGGCGTTCAATTGCATTGCATAGCGCCCTAAAGCGGCGGGGTCTAAAATCAAAACCGCACGTCCGTCGCCTAATTCGGTGGCGCCAGTAATGCCGGGGACTTGAAGCAAGGGGTCGGTGAGGGAACGAACGACAATTTCTCGCTGTCCGAGGATGCGATCGACGACGATACCGATGCAGGTAAGTCCGTTTCCCACTGCAACTACATGCAGGTTTTTTGTGCTGTGTCCGTTGAGGGATTGGCGCTGTGGGGTGGGGTTGCGATCGCACTTCCCGGTTTCGGATCGGTTTAAACCAAACAGGTTTGCCAACCGGATGAGGGGTAAGATACTGCCTTTGTAAGGGATTGTCTCGTTGTTTGCAAAGGCGATCGCGCTTTCGGGCGCGACGGCGATCGTCTCTCGCACGGAACATAAGGGAATGGCATAGGTTTCCTCCGCGACGGCGACAATTAAGGCATCGGCGATCGCTAAAGTTAAGGGGAGTTCGATAAGAAAGCGCGTCCCTCGTCCGGGTTGACTCTCGAAATTCAACATCCCCCCGAGTTCTTGTACGGTATTTTTGACGATCGCCATTCCCACACCCCTTCCGCTGGCGCGATCGGCTCGTTCTCGGGTGGAAAATCCGGGGGCACAGAGAATCTCTAGCAGGGTCATGGCGTCGTAGGGATTTTCCCGGGGGTCGGGAGTGGAGTTTTCGAGTAATAATCCGCGTTCCCTGGCGCGAGCGGCTACTTTTTCTAGGTCAATCCCGCGCCCATCGTCTTCAATTTCGATTTGGACCAAATCTCCTGCAGTTTTGGCGCGCAAGGCAATGTTTCCTTGAGCGGGTTTCCCCCGTTCTCGGCGATCGCTGCTGGGTTCTATCCCGTGACTGACGGCGTTGCGGACTAAATGCAATAGCGGATCCATCATCCGTTCCACGACGAATTTATCGATTTCGGTTTCTTCGCCGCTGACTTCTAATTTCACCTGCTTTTGCTCGGATCGCACTAAATCGCGCACCACAAACTGCATCCGGGCAAATATTTCGCCGATGGGAACTAACCGCACTCGCATGATGCCTTCGCGCAAGTCGCGCAATTGCCGTTCAAAGCGGCGATCGATTTGCGATAGGGTGCGCCATTGCGCTGGGGGTAAAATCTCTTTAAGCCCATTGAGCCGATCTTCTAACCACGCCCGGGTAATCACTAGGTCTCCCACCATCCGCATCAGTTCGTCGAGTTTGGGTAAGTCTACTCGTACCACTAGGGGGGCGGGGAGAGAAGCGCCGGGACTGGAAGTCTGGGGTGGGGAAGCCATTTCCCCTTTTGCGGAGGGGGTGGGGGTCGCTTCGGTTTCCGACTCGGGCGGGGCGGGGAGTTCGGGGGGTTCCTCTGGGGGTTGTTCGTCTTCCGACTCGGGTGGGGTGGGGAGTTCGGTTGTTTCTTCTGCGGATCGATCGTCGCTTTCGCTGACTCGATAGGGTTTCCAGGTGAGTCCGTCGGTTTCCCACTCGGTCCACCCACTGTCCCTGTCTCGGGTGGCGAGGAGAAAATCAAATTCGATCCGGTTTTCCGGGGTCATGCGAGGGGCGGCGTACAGGATCTGGCCGATCGCTTGCAGTCTCTCGCGGGTTTTGTTCACGTCTATCCCCCTGGCGGACCGTTCGGCGCTGGGGGCGAAAATAAAGTGCCACACGGATTGTCCCGAGGCGATCGCTTTCTCGACTTGGGCGATTTGTTCTGGTTTGAGTTCAAACTGTAAAGGGGCGATCGCCCCTTGTTGTTGGCGGGGAGACTCTGTAGTGCCGATGATTTGGCGCAGTCGATCGGCGATCGCGGAAATGTCGGGGGGCGATGTTCGATCTCGTCGGGCGGCGATAATTTTTTCTAACAGTTTAGTTCCCTCTAATAATGCGTCGAATCCCTGGGAAGATAGCTCCCGATCGCCATCGCGCAGCACTCGCAGGTAACTTTCCATTTCGTGCGCCAGTTCTTCTGCTTCTTTTACCCCCACCATGCCCGAGAGTCCTTTTAAGGAATGAAAGCTGCGAAATAATTCGTTTAAAACTGACGGTTCGATTTGTGGCTTCTCTACATCGGCTTCGATGGCCAACAATTGCCGACGCACTACGGTCAGATGTTCTTCACATTCGGCAAAATAATCTTCTAAAAAATCGTCGAAGAAGTTATTGCTCGCGCTATTAGACACCAGTTAAATCATCTCCTATTCACCGGGATTTCTCTATAATTACTCCAGAACGGCGATCGTCTATCGGCGGTTTGGGCTAGTGCGATCGCGCTGACACTTCTCTTGGCAGAACCTGGTTTAACCTTCCCTGCTGCTATTTCGCCTCATCTCTATCTTCTCCTACCGTTCCCCCGCTTCTACACTGCCGAGTTTTTTTTAGTCCCTGCACTGTTAAGCAAGCACACAAGTTATTTTGCCTACCTGCTTAACAACAGAACCAACGACCAATGACCAATGACTAATGACCAATGACCAACGACCAATGACCAATAACTCCTTAATTCAATAACAACTGTTGGACTTGACTGGCAAGAGATGTGGGTTCAAATGGTTTGGTGATATAACAGGAAGCCCCGGCTTGGATTGCTTGACTGCGGCTTCCTTCGTCTCCTTTGGTGGTCAAAATGATAATTGGTGTTGCTTGATAACTCGGATGTCCCAAGACGAATTTTAAGACTTCTAATCCATGCATGTCCGGCATGTTTAAATCCAAAATCATCAGATCGAATGGGGCAACGGCTAGCTGCTCGATTGCTTCTAAACCATTACTCGCTTCGCCAAATGTGACGCCGGTTAAATCTCGCAGGGATGCCATGACCATTTTTCTCATGGTTGCTGAATCATCCACGACTAAAATTCGTCTCATCTTGCGTTCCTCCATCGAACCAATGCTGTTTTTAAACACCCGCCGAGGCTCTTGTTGTCTGAACTGGGTCATTTTCCCGTGACTCTCGCCGCGAGATGCTGTGGGCTTTCATTCCCGCACCCCAGAAGGTTTTTGTGTCTTGCGTCACGGTTTGAGAAAGCATCCGCTGACTTGATTTTTTCTGGGTTGAGCTATCGGCGATCGCCTCTGGGGTTGTGCGGATATCCCTTGCTTCGCGTTATGGAAGCACTTATTTTTATTTTCCCATTTCTGGCGGTCATTCGATCGCTCGCTTAAAAAAATGCAACAAAGTCGAGACTCTCCCGAGTTTACAGTGTAGAACTCTCGGCTTTCTTTTTTCATCGATGCTGGGTTTTAATTCGCTTAATCAACTCCCTTGTAATTTTATCTCGATTTTCCATCAATTGGCGAAATTTTCAGAATAAATTAACAAAACTTGTTCCCAGATGGAATTGGGGTGCGGGGGGGGAGGAGTGCAACGCAGATTGTCCTGGAGCGCATCATGGGGTGAGGCGCAAGGGGGGATGGATGGCAATGCTCTGCTACACTTCCGAAAAGGTGAAATACGCCGCAGAAAACCAATCGTTCAACCCAAATAACCCGATGCAAACCACAGCTACTGCGAACTTTCTCCAATCTGGCGATCGCCCCAGTGGGCGGGACGTGAAATTGCTCGTCCTGGATATTGACGGGACCATTGCGGGGGTCTCGAACCAGATAACCGACCCGGTGAAACAAACGATCGCTGCCGTTCAGGCGCAAGGGATCCAAGTGGCGATCGCCACGGGACGCATGTACCGATCGGCGTTGCGCTTTCATCAAGAAATCGGCTCTCCCTTACCCTTAATTTGCTACCAAGGAGCCTATATCAAAGACCCGGAAACGGACAATCTCCACTATCACGCGCCGTTATGTCAACAAATTGCTCTGGACTTATTAAATGATTTCGAGGATCCCACGGTGCGATCGCAGCTCACGGTAAACTGCTATATCGACGATTGCCTTTACGTGCGCGAAATCACCCCTGCGAGTCAAGCCTACAGCGAGCGAACGGGGGTACCCGCGATCGCCCCGGAGGATCTCGGAGAACTGGTGACCCGTTGCCCCCCCACCAAAGTGCTGGCTATGAGCCAAAACACGGGGTTAATTGATGAATTACTCGCAAATGCCGCGTGCCGCTACACCCCCCAACAGGTTTACCTGACCAAATCCCACACCACTTTTTTTGAAGCGGGAAACCCGGAGGTCAACAAAGGGGCGGCGGTTCGCTACCTCGCCGAAGAGATGTTGGGACTTCATCCCACCCAGGTGATGACCATTGGCGATAACTTTAACGATCTCGAAATGCTGCAGTATGGGGGCATCAGTGTGGCGATGGGCAATGCCCCTGCACAAGTGCAAGCTGCTGCCACTTGGGTGACGTCGGATGTGGAATGCGACGGGGTGGCGGCGGCGATCGAGGAGTTTCTCCTGTAGCTGAAATGCAGAAAGGGCACCGACGACTGGCCGTGTTTCGTCTCGGTGCCCTTATCTGGTTCGCTCCTCACACACCTGTTACTATATCGGACACAGTGAAATTTGTCACCCCCTTTGAAAAAGTTTTTTTGGGAGTTTTATGACAATTCAGTGCCTTTACCTCGGGTGACGCAGGGACTTTGACTAGAGTTCCCGAGGGGCGAAAGCGCTCAATCCCTCTTCTAGCAGGAGTTTTAGCAGTTTTTGACAAATTGCGATCGCCCCCAATCTGGCTTGGGCGAGTCCGAGATTTTTTCTGTAGATTTCGCTCCAAATGGGATTGGCGGCATAAAATGTCAGGAAATCTTGACTTAAGTCTCGGGCCCATTTCATCGCCCGGGGCGGTGGGGCGCAGGGGTCGGTGAGCTGTAGGGCGTCTAGTACATTCACCACTTGAGAAATTAAGGCCCTTTCTGTGGGATGGTCTAAGCGAAACTGCCCTTGCGGATCCAGCCAGGGGATCGGATCCGGGGCGATCGCGGATTCCCCCTCCGGCTGGATCCCGGAAAGGATCCCCTGGCGATCGGCCATCCGCAGCAGGGAACAACAGCGGGCATGGGCATACTGGATCCTAAATAACGGGGTGCTGGAAGAAAAATCTCCCGGCGCAGGGTCTTCGAGTGCCGATGCAGGGGCGGCGATCGCGGAGGCGAGATGACCGAGCAACGATTGCAACCATTGCGATAATCCCCGATCGGTCAGTTTGAGGTGAATTTTCCCCGGGGGATAAATCTCTATCTCGAATTGCCGCCCTTGGGTATAAAGTCCCGATGTGCTATCCGGCAAATGAGATAAACCCCGGGCGATGGCGGTGGCAATTTCCATCGCCGATCGCGGCGATTGTTTGGCGAATTTTAATCCGGCGGCACAAATATAAACCACCCGTTGGCTATCTTTCCCGCGATACAAGGGAATCTGCTGACAAATGGGCGACCCACTCGCACCCTCTATCGCGCGATCGCAACCACTGGCGGGAGTATTTATCCAAGGCGCAAATTCATTCGTCGCGATCGCCACTTGTAGCTGATGCAGCAGCAACCCCTGAAGCGCCAAATTTTTTACAGCGAGTAATTCCATATTCCTTCAACTGGACGGTTTCAACTGAGGGGAAAACGATGAGATGCCTGGAGAAACTCTCGGGCATCTCAGACGATCGCCCCTCTTTTTTTGTCGCTCGAAATAACGGCTCGATCGATTCTACAGATAAAATTGGGCGATCGGTCTTTCCATCCACCATAACCTCCGCCTAAAACCTCCCGCGCAACCTTCTTCATCGGTTTGATTTTCTTGTTTGTCAATGCTTTTACCTACACAACACTATTTTCTCAAAAAATCCTCTTTGGTGTAAAAAGTAGCCGGAAACTCTCTTCTGCGCTAAGTATGATTGGCTACTGAAATTCTCTCAAACCTAGGAACGAGCCAAAATGAATCCAGATTTCTCTCGATCCCTTTTTATTAACGTTACGCCTGCGATCGCGCTGTCTTCTCGATTTTGCGATGCAGGTGGGTCAGCCGATGGTGAGAAAATTCTCGGGCGGGTGAATAACACTTCGGTGGCAGAAATCCCGGATCGGATTCCCCCGAGTTTGCCATTTTTGCCGTGACTTCGGTGGGGTGGAAGCGTCCAAATTCACTGTTGTCAATCCTGGGATTGTTATTGCACTAAATCCATGCAATGCAGCACAACGTTCTTGGAATCGGGGAATTTGCATCGCCACTTTCTGCGATCGCACTATGCCTAGTCCTACACCATTGTTCCTATGTATTTATCTTCTACCTCAGAGACATCTCGGCCATTTTTAACTCGCCAATGGATCGTCGAATGGGCTGAAGAACATTACCGTTATCGGACATTTCGCAAAGACGAACGAATTCCCACTCGTCCGGGTCTGTTGTATTTCGTAGCCCAAGGAGCACTGCGACTGATCGTGACTCACCCGGAAAATTCATCAAGCTCGGTTGCTGCGCCATCTCCTGGTGCAACCGGGCGTAGTGAGGGGGAAGAGAACTTCCTTCGCAAACCGGAACAAGGGTTTTTGGGATTTGTCAGTGCGGGTCAGCCGTTTGAAGTGGTGACTCGCGATCCGTTCGCGATCGAAGCCTATGCCCATACCGAGGAGACTTCAGCAATTTGGATGTATTGGCAAGATTTGGATTCCTGGCCCGCGTTTCGTCAGGAGGTGTTAGATGCATTTCGCTATCAGCACCAGCGCAAACTCTTGTGGTTGGCAACCCTCGGTCAAAAACGCACCCTCGATCGACTCGGCGGATTCCTCACTTTATTAGTCGAAGAACATGGCGAACCTTATTATAGCACGAGCGAACCGCCGATTGTGTTAGGGTACCGTCTTCCTTGGGGGTTAACCCACGCGCAAATTGGCAGCGCGATCGGTTCGACGCGGGTAACGGTGACGCGCCTCATGGGGAAGTTGCGCGCTGCAGGGTGTATTTCCACCGGGGAAGATAATTTAATTGGCGTGCCGATCGCGAGACCAAGCGAGTGAGAATCCTCGGGGTGGTGGGTTATACTCTGGTTCGGCGCACTGAATTATCTGCGCGATCGCAACCCTTACCGAATTCTGACAAACCCGGTTTTCTCAATTAACTCTTGCCCTTGGTCGGTGAGCAACAGCTCTGCATAGGCATTTCCCGCCTGTTCGTCTATTTGATTATTTTCTTTCACAATCACAAATAATCGCCGGGTAATCGGATAGTCGCCACTTTGAAACGCGGTTCCATTGAGCTGATTGCGGCGGGCGGGACAGTCTTGCGGCGGCACCAATGGCTCTTGATAGGGGGGCACCCATTCATTTGGGCGGCGACCGATGGGCAAGGGTCGAATGCTACATTGATCCACCACCTCCGGGGCGGAAGCGTAATAAATTCCGCCGAGATTTTGGCTGACGCGGCGCAACGCTTGGGTGGTAGTGGGAATAAACTCGATATTACTGCCAAATTCCTTTCCCCCCATAACATTTTCCACAAAAAACTCAATCGTCCCGCTGTCTTCCGGTCGGCGAGAATAAGGGATAATCGGAACGTTCGGGCCGCCCAATTCACTCCAATTCACAATCTCGCCAGTATAAATCTGTTGCAATTGAGTCACGGTCAACCCGGAAATTTCCAAGGCGGGATTTACCGCCACAGCAATGCCATCGATCGCCACCGGGATTTCTCGCAGGCTAAACCCCCGTTGTTCGGCTTGCTGGTATTCTGTATCTTTTAAAGAGCGAGAAGACTGGGCGAAGGCCAATTGGTTATCGAGTAACATCGCAATGCCGGTACCCGATCCGGGAGGTTTGGTAGCATGTTGGGTGTAGCGCAGTTGAAATTGCGGCCAAACGGTTTCAATCAGGGGGTCTACTTGTGCCCGGATAGGTGCCCAAGTGGTACTCCCGCCATAGCTAAACAATCCGGCGGGCACATCGGAAACTTGCCCTAAACTCTCGGCATAGGATTGGCTGGTAGAATTGTTGCGGGTGTTGGCTTGTTGTCGGGTGGCTTGGGGGGTGGAACTCTTGCCATCGATTCTCATTCCTTGGGTCAGCCACCAAAAAAAACCCCCAGCTAACGTTAAGGTGATGAGGGCGGCTAAGACGAGGACGGTGGTTTCGTTTTTTTGTGACATGGGCACTTTGGGCAGCAAATAGGGGAGATAAAAGGTTTTTGCGGTTTGGGCGCGCTTGATTGAATGGAATTGCTGTTTCTATTGTAGAAATACTCTGGGGTGGGGGTTAGGGAAACGGGGGGTTTTTCCGGTCCGATCGCAACTCCACCAGGGGGATTGTGCGGGGATGGAAGGACATTGTTAAATTTTCACAAAATTCTGGAGAGGAATTTTTGCAGGAGTCGAAACAGGGCACTTACCGCGATCGCGCAGGATCCGGCAAACAGGGGCAACAAAAAAATCGCTTGCCATGCAAACGCACTTCGCAACGAGGGAATCGCCACCACAATGGCAAAAGTCGCGATCGCCAAAATCAGCAAATCGTATTTTTCGATCCAGCGCCGCGATTGCGCTAAAATCAATCCCGACAACACCACCACCCACGCCCCGGTACTGATTAACGCCGACAAATTCAAGCTGCTCAACACAATCAGCAGCAATCCGCCTTCAAACCCGGTAAACGCAGCGCCCCGGAGAATTTCCAAGGTGGTGAAATGGGCGGTGGAGGGTTGCACGGGAGGTGCGGGGGCCGGTGATGGCGTGGGGGCGGGAATGGGTGGCGCGGGGGTTGGGGGTGGCGGGGCTGAAGGTTTGGCCACCAGGGCCTCTAGCACTTCGGTGGCTGACTGAAACCGCTGACTGGGGGTGGGGAGGAGTAATCGATCCAAAATATCGGCCAGTTTCTCGTCGATCTCGGCATCGCTTCTCCAGTTCCAGCGATTGGTATAGGAATCGAAAAGCGTCTGGGGGTCTTTGCCGGTGAGGAGCATGATGCAGGTAACGGCGAGGGCATACAAATCCGTGGCGGGGAAAACCGTGCGACCTGCCATTTGTTCTGGGGGGGCGAATCCCATTGAATAAATGCCGGTGGAGCGATTTGTGCCGGGGGCGAGGGATGCCTGGGTTACTTGCTTGACGGCACCAAAATCGAGCAGGTAGAGGCGATCGCTGTGGCGCGATCGCATGATGTTGGAGGGCTTGATATCCCGGTGGATGACCTGATTCTGGTGGACGAATTGGAGGATTTTGAGGATTTGTTGCAGCACCTCTACCACTTCGGTTTCCGAGAATTTGCCTTTGGATTGCAGTTGTTCTTCTAAGTTTTCGCCGTCGATGAATTCTTGCACGAGATAGAAAAACTGTTCTTGCTTGCCTGGTGTCAGACTGGGCACTTCTAGGGGGAAGAAGGCAAGCAAGTCAGGAATTTGCGGATGGCGGTTGCCCAAGTCGTCGAGCACTTCTGCCTCGCGATCGAATAATTTTTGCGCGATCGCCATTTGTTGGGCATTCAAGTCCCCCCTGGGCTGAAACTGTTTGACCACACACTGTCGCATTGTCGGAGTGCGGCGATCGCACGCCAGAAATGCCGCCCCAAATCCCCCTTGCCCTAACAACCGTTGCGGCATATATCGCCCATCCAAAATCAGCGGCATTCCACAAGCGGTACAAAATTTCTGCTGCGCTGTCTTGAGCTCGGCAGGGTCATCGAGATCGGCAAATTCGTTTTGCGGACGCGGACAACTGGGACGAGTGCAGTGAATTTCCATAACCGTCTCTTCCGTTAAGCGTTGAGAATCTCGAGAGTATCCTGCCGAATCTGAGATCCGGTTTTTTACCGCTCCTTTGCCGCTACCCAGGGGTTTTTTAGCTTCTCGGCGAGAAGCCCCGCGCTCTACCCGTGCTTGGTGAGCGTCGGGATGAGAGCCAGGGGAAATGGAGGGGTTCGATGCCCCTCC
>NZ_JAJENT010000713.1:0-557 GCF_035615515.1 Phormidium sp. CCY1219 | reverse complement strand
AAGAAACTGAAAGAGATAGTAGACTCCCACAGCGCAGCACCGCAAGAGGGGTTAATAAGACACCTCAACCCGGTCATCAGAGGGTGGAGCAACTACTACTCAACAGTAGTGTCTAAGGAAATCTTTTCTCAAATGGATAACTTGTTATATTGGAAGTTAACCAAATGGGGAAACCGAAGGCATTCCAACAAAAGTAAAAAATGGGTAGCCAAGAGATACTGGCAAACAATAGGGAATCAACACTGGGTATTCGCAACGCGAGTGGAAACAAATCCAATCAAATTGCAATACCACTCCGAGACTCCAATTGTCAGACACGTTAAAGTGAAAGGTAATGCCAGCCCATACGACGGCAATCTCAAATACTGGAGTACAAGAATGGGAAAACAACCCGGTGTTCCAAAGAGGGTATCAAAACTCTTGAAGAAACAAAAAGGGAAGTGCATCCACTGCGGACATTATTTCAAAGAAGAAGACATCATGGAAGTAGACCACATCATCCCAGAAACCTTAGGTGGAAAGGATGAATACAAAAACCTCCAACTTCTTCATAGACA
>NZ_JAJENT010000712.1:0-15804 GCF_035615515.1 Phormidium sp. CCY1219 | reverse complement strand
AAGCTATCATTTCCCGCCATTTCATACACCCGCTTTTCAATCGCCACCCGATATTTGGGGCGCAGTTGAGGCACTAACGATTCTAGAAGTAAGCTAATTAGCAAGTGATGAACTTCCGGCCAAAAATCCGGCTGTTCTAAATAGGGATTCATTCCCGGAAAGGGTGAAGGCATGGGGTAAATTCCTCATTGAAAAAACGATATGTAGGGTAGGCATTGCCTAAAGGTTTCCACATAACTCTTTAGCTGTGGAGAGCCAACCCACCCTACTCTACTTCTAGTCACCAGGGTATGAGCGATCGCCCGATTAGAAATTAACGCGATCGCGGTTTGCTTTTGCCATTTTTTCCACCGCTTCGGTGACGGGCATCGCTCCCAATTCACCGCCCGCGCGGGTGCGAATGCTGAGAGTTTGCGACTCTGCTTCTTTAGCACCAACAACCGCCATCACGGGAATTTTTTGTTTTTCCGCCGTGCGAATTAACTTGCCCAGACGTTCCCCACTGGTATCCGCTTCGGCGCGAATTCCCGCCCCCCGCATTTGATTGGCCACCTCTTTAGCAAAGGGCAAAAACTCATCGCTAACCGGCAGCAATCGCGCTTGAATTGGCGCTAACCAGAAGGGGAAATCCCCGGCATATTCTTCAATCAAAATCCCGATCAAGCGTTCCAGGGAACCAAATGGCGCGCGGTGAATCATCACCGGACGTTTGCGGGTACCATCTTCGGCCACATATTCTAATTCAAACCGTTCTGGCAAATTGTAGTCCACCTGAACTGTTCCCAACTGCCATTCGCGATCGAGTGCATCCCGGAAAATAAAGTCGAGTTTCGGGCCATAAAATGCCGCTTCTCCCGGGGCTTCAAATGACTCCATTCCCAACTGTTCCACCGCGTGACGGATGGCATTTTCGGCCTTATTCCATGCCTCGTCCGACCCGATATATTTATCCGATTCCGGATCGCGGAAACTCAACCTAGCTTGGAAATTTTTCAGTTGCAAACTCTGAAAGACCGACAGGATTAAATCCACCACATTCAGGAATTCGGCCTCGAGTTGGTCCGGGGTAACAAACAGGTGAGAGTCATCCACGGTAAACCCGCGCACCCGGGTTAAACCGCCGAGTTCGCCAGATTGTTCGTAGCGGTAGACGGTACCGAATTCTGCCATTCGCAGGGGTAAATCGCGGTAAGAGCGCAACTCGCTTTTATAAATTTGGATATGAAACGGGCAGTTCATCGGTTTGAGGACAAATCCCCGTTCGTCTGCAGCGGCGTCGGGATCTTCTGCCATCATCGGGAACATATCTTCTTGATATTTTTGCCAGTGTCCCGAGGTTTTAAACAGGTCGATTCTGGCAATATGAGGGGTGACGACACCGAGATACCCGCGCTTGACTTGTTCTTGTTTGAGGAAATCTTCCAGCAGACTCCGCAACACCGTCCCTTTCGGCGTCCACAAGGGCAATCCCGGTCCTACGGGGTCGGAAAAGACAAACAATCCCAATTCTTTCCCCAGTTTGCGGTGATCGCGTTTGAGGGCTTCTTCTTTGCGGCGCTTATATTCTTGCAGTTGCTCTGGGGTTTCCCAAGCGGTCCCGTAAATGCGCTGTAGCTGTTGTTTGGCGGAATCTCCGCGCCAGTAAGCGCCGGCGACGCTTTCGAGGTCGATCGCCTTCGGGTGCAGTTCGGCAGTGCTTTCTAAGTGCGGACCGGCACATAAATCCCACCATTCTTCGCCGAGATGGTAGATGGTAATCGGATCCTCTTTGATATCGGCTAGGATTTCGAGTTTGTAGGGTTCTTGGATTTCTTTTATTCGTTTTTCGGCTTCTTCGCGACTGACTTGTTCGCGAATCACGGGCAGTTTGCGATTGATGATTTTAATCATCTCTTTTTTGATGGCTTTGAGATCCTTTTCCGTGAAGGGATCGGGAAGGTCAAAGTCGTAATAGAAGCCATAGTCAATCCAAGGCCCGATGGTGACTTGGGCTTTGGGGAAAAGCTTTTGCACCGCCATCGCCATTACGTGGGAGGCGGTGTGGCGAATCTTTTTCAGTTTTTCCGATTCGCTGGTACGCGGTAAATGGATTTTGTCTGCTTGTACTTCGGACGCAGGAGAAGAGTTAGGCATCGGCTGTTTCTTTTAATGGTTGGTTCTTGTTTGTTGTTCTTTTTATTTTAAAGGTTCGTTTGCTTTTTTGGGGACTTATTTTACAGAAAAGGTTTGAAAAGCGATCGCGCTTGGGTTTGGGGAAATTGGCGATCGCGGTATTTGAGCAATGCTCCATCAATTATTTGTTCTCGATTCTTTATTCTTAATTCTTAATTGCCCACTTGGCAGGGTTTTGCTGGCGTTGCTGGCGCGCAAAGCGGTTGTTGCTGTTTCTGGAGTCGGAGGTTGCGCCTCCTCTATGGGTTCCCAGACCGATTCTGTAAAACGAGATTATTACCATATTTTTGGGTAAATGTCAAGGGTCATGGGGTTGAATTGGGATGGAATTGACCGGCTAGAAGTGGGGGCGGATGTGGCGATCGCCTCCTGATGGCGCTTGCTGTCTGTGATGGACTTTCCCCAGGTTTTTGTTGCTACGCTGCCTTTTCTCGGGGCAAAAGCTTGAAAAAAATGCCGCAAAATGTTACGATTTGTAAAGTAAGTTAAAATTAGCCTAGCTTTGTTACCGAATTTTCAAGTATGCTAAATCCAAATCTCCCAGACCCAAACTTGCTGAAGACCGTGCTGGAGCCACTTTTAGAAGATTTCCAGTATTGGTTTGCCCGATCGCTGACATTGCTGGAAAATGAGGACATCTCCTTTTTAGGACGGGACGGGCAAGCGGACTTGGTGTCCCGGTTGCAAACCGCCCAGCAAGAAGTCAGCACGGCCCAGATGCTACTGAAAGTCACCGATGGTCAAGCGGGGGTAGAAATGGAAGTATTGATGCCTTGGCACAAGCTGCTGACCGAATGCTGGCAAGTATCGATGCGGTTTCGCAGGGAGAATTCAGTCTAGCGATCGGCAGGGGTCACAGTTGAAAAAAGCGACCCCAAATATTAAATTAAATTGCAAGTCAAGGCGCGATCGGCGCATTGTCTTGACAATTTAACAAAAAATTTTGTTTAAATCAAATCAAATTACACATTTGGCTAACTGCCCCGGAGGTTCTCGTTATGTTGCACCTGCTTTACATTTTAGCTTTTACCGTCCTCGCATTTTTGGCGGTGGGAAATTTGATTCGTTCTTTAGTCACCCTCAGTAGCGAGTCGAGAAACTATCCCCCCGCAAGATGGAATCAAGGCGCGCCCAATTCTCCCCTGGCGCAGTACAATCGCCGCACTCCCCACCCCGAATTGCTCGATGCTTCGGGCAAAATTGTCAACGAACCCCTGATGGTAATGAAATCCATGACGGTGGATGATGCGCGAGAACGCTTAGACGCCCTTTACGATTCTTCTCCCGGTAATTCTCCGGAAAATAGCGACCAAACCTAATCAATTGCAAAGGAAAAATTTTAGATTCTCCACCCTTGGCGCATCTAAAGTTTGAACCCCAAAAAAATGCTCCCTGCCGGTAACGACATTCGTTCACCGGCTTTGATGTTTTTGGGGAAAATTTCTCATCCAATTGTCATGGAGATTGACAACAGCATGTGTGGTGGCCATCAAAAAACCAACAAAGCGGGTAATTGCAATCGCGCCTGGGCAAAAAAAGTCCAACTAAGCGGAGTCATTCTGTTGAGAGGGATTCCTCTAGATGCCAGAGAAATTCCCCCTTCACGAATCTACCCCCCACCGCCAAACATCGGCGAATTTTTGGCTTCTTTCGCTTTCTCCACATCCACCAAATAAAGCAACACCAATCCCGTGACAAAAAACACGATAACCGAAAGAATTGCCACCCGGTTGCTTCCCGTAAACAATCCAATCAGAGAAAAGGACAGCGGCCCGAGAATGGACGAACCTTTATTGAATACCGAATAAAAGCCATAAAATTCTGCGGAAGCGTGGATGGGAATCATTGCGCCATAGAAAGAACGACTGAGTGCTTGGGAACCGCCCTGCACGATACCGACCACAGCACCCATAATAAAATATTCGATCGCCGTAGTCAAAAAGTAGGCATAAATCACCACAACTGACCAACCAAGCAAACTAATCATTAAAGCTTTTTTCGCCGTCACTTTTTCCGCCAGTTTGCCAAACCCTATCGCCCCAAAAACGCTGACAAATTGAATGAATAGCAGGGTTAACATCAATTGCGTGTTAGAAAGATTAATTTCTTCCTTGCCATAAATGGTGGCCATTGCCACCACGGTTTGGATGCCATTGTTGTAGAGCAAATAGGCAATTAAAAATCGCAATAAATGCTGAAAGCGTCCCACTTTTCTTAGGGTCACTACCGTGCGAGTAATGCCGACTTTGGTATAGGCTAGCCAGGGGGGTAAATGACGATATTCTTCCGGTAAAGATTCCAGGGGCGGTTCTTCTTTTAAATAGGCAAAGGTAATCAGAGAAAATCCACCCCACCACAAACCGGCCATTGCGATCGCGATTCGGACGGCTTGTTCTGTAGAAATCCCCACCCATTCATGTCCCGCGACTAAACCGAGGGATAAAGCAAGCTGAAGTCCGCCGCCTACATAGCCAAAAGCAAAGCCTTGACCCGACACCCAGTCGATTTTATCCTCAGAAGTAATTTGCGGCAAAAAAGCATCGTAAAAAATATTAGCTGCCACAAAACCAATCTGGGCGATAATAAACAAAACCATCGTCCAGAGGATATCGCCAGAGCGAGAAAAAAACAGTAAAACTGTGGCCAAACTGCCGCCGTAGCAGCAAGCCATCATAAACTTTTTCTTGGCAGCAGAAAAGTCAGAAATTGCCCCCAAAACTGGGGCGCAAATAAAGACAAAAAATGCCGAAAAGCTGACCATGAATCCCCAGATAGAAGTGGGGGTGAATGTTTGCGAACCGATAGTAATGCCCTCTGGGGCGATCGCAGCGGCAAAATAGGGGGGTAAAAGGGCAACCACCACGGTGGTGACATAAGCAGAGTTGGCCCAGTCATACATCACCCAGCCCAAAATTTGCTTGTTATTGTCGAACATAGTCTCTGTTTGCAGATAGATTGGTCTATTCTAAACTAGAAGCGTCACGAGTCCGGAACCAGACGATTCAATCAAGGTTCATGCAATGGGTAATTTTCTCTCAAGGCATTTGCAAAAAAAATAACATGAATGGAATGCGATCGCCGAGGCTATTATTGAGGTTCAGGCAAATTTTATGGCGATCGTCTGCACCCAAATCTAGATCGTTCCCCCTCCAGAGAGGGAAACCCCAAACTATCAACCTCCTACACTATACCCTGGAGCAATATGCTACCAATTGCTGCACAAATATCGAATTTATTCTGCAAAATCCCGGGACGCACTTATTTACTGCTCGCGATCGTAATTTTTGCTACGGCAAATTCCGTGTTGCGAAAGTTAACCGAATTGGGCGCAAACCATTTAATTGACGGCAGAAATCCCATTTCCTTTTGCAACGTTTTATTCGCCGGCAATCTCTGCGCCGTTTTAGTTTTAATCTTAATCTACGGGAAACAATGGACGCCGCAAACCCTGCGACAATTGTCCTGGAGTGATTGGGTGGGTTTGTCGGGCGTTGCGTTGCTTTCCGGTGCGTTAGCGCCCGCTTTAACCTTTATGGCCCTGGACTTGACAATGGTTAATAACGTGATATTAATCGGACGCATCGAGCCGCCTTTAATTTTAGCCTTGTCCGTGTTGATATTGCGAGAACGAGTCAATCCCTGGGTGGTGGCGGGGGCAGTTTTTTCATTTATTGGGGTAATTTTGACCCTCCTGATTCCCGAACCGGGAGAAAAAATGCTAGAAATGGGAATGGGCTTTAATCTGGGAAAAGGAGAATTGATGGCCGCCGGGGGAGCGATTTCGTTAGCCGTATCCACGGTTATCAGTAAAGTGAAGCTGCGGCAAATTTCCCTAGCAATTTTTACTATTTTTCGCACCGGAACCGGACTGGTGGTATTTTTCGTCATTGTGTTTAAACTGTTTGGTCCGAGTCATTTTATGGATGTTTTTGCCCCCTTTGTGTGGCAGTGGATGATTTTGTATGGCGCGCTCATTGTGGTGGGCGGTCAACTCTGTTGGTTTCAAGGGTTAAAAAAAACTGGGGCATCGGATGTGTCTCTGGCGAGTTCTTTTAGCCCGATCGCCGGCATATTAGCCGCCTATTTGATTTTAGGCGAAGTGCCTACATTGCCTCAATACATTGGCGGCAGCATTATTATCCTCGGCATCATTTTAAATCAAATTGGAGTGCAGAAAAAAACGGCTCATTTTCATTAATTATGCAGATTTTTTCGATTTTTAGTTGGCAGTCAAAGTTTATTTTTTGACAGTAAAAGTAGGTGGATTTAACGATAAAAGACGAGTAAAATTATAAAAATATAGCGGGTTTTGTAGAGAGATGAAATTACCTGGTTACTGACCTATGGTAGAGCGCGCCAGAGATTGTAAATGACTGTATGTTGGGAAAATTAAGTCATTTTTCGTTGCTAAAATCGAGAAACGAGCCGATGGGATGCTGATGGGGTAGGTGTCCTGAGATGGGGGATTCAAGGTTGAATCGGATAGGTGGCTTAAATTTTTTCAGGTTGTTAAGGTTTAAATCGGATAAAAGTATGGGTAGCAAGTGCCAAGAGAAATCAACCGGGAAACATCGAACCCCACGGTATAGAATTCGGTGGATTTTATTGACAGGGTTATTTAGTTTAACGCTGGTACTGACATTATTTGTTGGGAGTTCCACCGCCAGAGAAGCGGTGGTAAATTTGCCATTTTTCTCCCAGGGGATGGCAGTAGGAGAAGAGGCATCCGGGGTTTATCCGAGAAACCAGGCGCTTTATGTGACCATGCGAGATGGGGTGAAAATTGCGATCGATGTATGGTTGCCGGAGAATCTGGGTGAGGGGGAGAAAATTCCGGCATTAATGCGGTTGGATCGGTATTGGCGTTCGATTGGATTTATGGGGTCGCCGCTGCAGTTCGATCCGAATTATCAAGAAGCGACGATTGCCAATCAGGAGGGGTATGGGTTGGTTCTGGTGGATGTGCGCGGTAGCGGTGCGTCATTTGGGACGCAACCGCATCCGTGGTCTGCGGAAGAAATCCAAGATTATGGAGAGATTGTGGATTGGATTATCGAGCAACCGTGGTCGAATGGGAAGGTGGGAAGTTATGGAATTTCGTATGGGGGAAATGCTACGGAGTTTTTAGGGATATTGAATCATCCGGCAGTGAAAGCGATCGCGCCGAGGTTTAATGATTTTGACCCTTACACGCAACTGGTATTTCCGGGGGGTATTTTTAACGAATGGTTCGTGCGGCAGTGGAGTGAAAACAGCAAAATGCTCGATGCCAATGACCAAGATTTTGTGTGTTTGATGGAGGAGTTCAAAGGGGAGACTTGTGAAGGATTGAAAGCGATAATTACCGGGGTCAAACCGGTGGATGGGGACACGGAGGCGAAATTGCTAAATGCGGCGATTCGAGAGCATCGGGAGAATGAGGATATGTATGAAGCGGCGCAGCAAATTACCTATCGGGACGATGAATTTGGGGAGAGTGGGGCGACGATCGCGGATTTCAGTCCCTATGCGTTTAAAGAAGCGATCGAGCGATCGCAGGTGCCGATGTTGACGGCGGCGAGTTGGATGGATGCCGGCACTGCCAATGGTGCCCTGAGTCGGTTTTTGACCTTGAGCAATCCGCAAAAAGTAGCGATCGGGCCGTGGAACCACGGGGGGAATCGGGATGCGAGTCCCTATCAACCGGTGGACATGTCCGAGGATCCGCCCCTGTCGGAACAAATCGATGGGATGGTAGCGTTTTTCGATCGCTATTTGAAAGATAACCCGGATCCTGGGCCGATGGAGTCTGAAATCGAGTATTACACGATGGGGGAGGAGAAGTGGAAAACCACCAAAGTTTGGCCGCCAGAGGGAATTGTGAAGCAGCGCTGGTATTTTGGGGCAGATAACCAGTTAAGATTGGACAAACCCACTGAACAGAAGGCGGCAGATAATTACCGGGTGAATTTCGAGGCCACCACGGGGACGAATAATCGGTGGCATACCCAAGCGGGGGGTAAGGATGTGATTTACGGCGATCGCGCCGCAGCGGATCGCAAACTCCTCACCTACACCAGTGCGCCCCTAACGAAAGACATGGAAATTACCGGGCATCCGGTGGTGACGCTTTACGTCAGTTCCACGGCCACCGATGGGGCGTTTTACCTGTATTTAGAAGATGTGAACCCCTATGGCGAGGTGTTTTATCTCACCGAGGGGCAGTTGAGAGCGATGCACCGCAAGGTCTCGAATGAGGAGCCACCCTATTGGATATTTGGCCCCTATCATTCGTTTCAGGGACAAGATGGGATGAGTCAAGAGGAGGGAGAGGTGATGGAACTGAGGTTTGATTTATTTCCCACCTCAGTGGCGATCGAGAAAGGACATCGACTGCGAGTGGCGATCGCCGGCCATGATGCCGACACCTTTGCGCGATATCCTGCGGAGGGTACCCCAGAGATTGCGGTGCAACGCAACCGAGTTTACCCATCCCATATTGAGTTGCCGGTGATGAGCGAACCCGCCGAGGAGCGATCGCCTGCTCCCAAGCTTGACAAATTTACTTCAGTATGGTAAGCTAGAGAGCTTTTACTGTTGCGGGTGAAATTTCCCCTTTTTATAAATCCAACTAATGCCATCCGGGTCTTTTTCCTGACTCCAGATCGAGAAATTCGGCTTACTTTTCTGACGCGAGACGCTAGAGGGGTTAATCCCGAAGCGTCTAGCCAGTTGAAGTTGGTTGAGAGGAGGAAGCGCCTGACTGGTGGGGACGCCAGTCAGGCGACTAATTCCCCCATTGATGCCTCCAACCTCGCAATCCGGGTTTCGATCGTGACCAAGCGCTTTTCCAAAGCCGCATTGGGGGCGAGTGGGGTATAGTCAACGTACTCAGCGATCGCGTTGATAATCATTTCATCCTTAGTTAGGCCATCTGCTTTCGCTTTGGCATTGAGTGCGTTAATCAGGCTCTTTGATAGATTCAGATTAAAGTGCTCTTTCGGCATTGCTGTCTAGTTATGTCATCTGGTGAGTGGGTGTTGGTTGATATAGCGCTTGTTCCACGCTCAATCGGGGTTGATGTTAGTTGATATTTTAAGACCAATTCGGCCAATTAGATTAATTTTTTAAGTGCGATTGCAGGTGATTTGCCCAGTTCCACTCCCGAAAACTCCTATTTTATGGAAGAATGAGCGATTTCTTCGTAATAAAAATTCAGTACCTTGGCAGTACATCTGAAGGGGCAGGGGGGGGAGAATTGAGGAAATTGAGAATAGTTAACTTGTGAGTTATGAATTCTAAATTCTTCATTCTCCCGGGGTCGGTTAAGGAGTTAGCAGGGTATCCGTGGGAGAGATAGCGCCCGAGTAAACCAAACCGCGTTCCATATCCATCGTCAGAATTGCCCCTTCGCGAATCAGGCGGGTAGCATTTTCGACACCGACAATCACCGGAACCCCCAAGCGCAGGCCGATCACAGCCGCATGAGAGGTGAGGCTATCCTCCTCAGTAATCACCCCCGAGGCTTTGCGGATGGCATCCACAAAATCGGCGCTGGTACGGGGGGCCACCAGGATTTCCCCGGGACTGAAGTTGCCAATTTCCATCGCCGATTGTGCAACGCGGGCGCGACCGCTCACCGATCCTTGACCGAGGCCGATGCCTTTACCGAGTACGGCGGTGACCACTTCAACTTTAATCAAATCCGTAGAGCCAGAAACCCCTTGGAGAGTCCCGGCGGTCATTACCACCAAATCGCCTTCCGAGAGCAATTCCTTTTCCAGGGCCACATTAATAGCCGCTTGGAAGGTTTGACCGGTAGAGGGCAAATCCAACACCAACAGAGGTTTTACGCCCCAGACCAGTTGAAGCTGTCGCGCCACATCCACATGAGGAGTAATCGCCAGAATCGGAGTTTGGGGGCGGAATTTAGAGACATTGCGTGCGGTGGCCCCGCTTTTAGTCAGGGTCATAATTGCGGCAGAGTCGAGCTGTGAGGCAATGTTAACCACTGCTTGAGAGATGGCATTGGGAATGGAACGATTGCGATCGCGAACCAACCCTTGACCGATCGCTTGGTCGTGTTCGATGCGACAGGCAATGCGAGCCATCGTACCCACCGCTTCCACCGGGAACTTGCCCACAGCGGTTTCATTGGAGAGCATCACCGCATCGGTGCCATCGAGAATAGCATTAGCCACATCAGAAATTTCCGCCCGAGTTGCCCGGGGGCTATTCACCATGCTGTCAAGCATTTGGGTAGCGGTAATCACCGGAATTCCCAGACGGTTGCAGGTGACAATCAGATCTTTTTGGACGATCGGAACTTCTTCAGCGGGAATTTCCACCCCCAGGTCTCCTCGGGCGACCATAATGCCATCGCATAACGGCAAAATCGCCTCCATTTGCTCCACCGCTTCGTGTTTTTCGATTTTGGCAATCACCGGCACGTGCTTGCCGGTAGAGGAAATGAGTTCTTTGATTTCCAGGATATCTTGGGGGTTGCGAACGAAACTGAGAGCCACCCAGTCTACCCCTTGGTCCAGACCGAAGAGTAAATCTTCCCGGTCTTTTTCCGTGAGGGCTGTCACCGAGAGATAAACCCCGGGGAAGTTGACCCCCTTGCTGTTGGAGAGGGTACCGCCGATGATGGTGACGCAGTGGAGTTCTTTCGCCGCGCGATCGATTTTTTCCACGCGCATTTCCACCCGGCCATCGTCCAGGAGGATAGTGGCTCCTTCGGGAACTTCATCGGCCAGAGGTTCGTAAGTGACGCTCGACATATGGCGATCGCCAGGGACTTGACGACTGGTCAAAATGAAGCGATCGCCTTTTTCTAGGTAAATCGACCCCTGTTCGAACCGTCCCAGACGAATTTTCGGCCCTTGCAGGTCTTGTAAAATCCCCACGGGCTGATTGAGTTCAAACGAGGTTTGGCGGATCAGGCGAATGTTGCGCTGATGGTCTTCGTGGGTGCCGTGAGAAAAATTCAGTCGCAGCGTCGTCGCACCCGCTTCTATCAACTCGCGCAGAATCTCTGGCTTACTGGTAGCGGGGCCAATCGTAGCGACAATCTTTGTCCGACGCAGAAATTTTTGCAATTGCATGAACGGAAAATGAGGGTGGTAGAATTACTAGCCCAAGGAGGGTGGTAATTTTTGACGAGCGATCGCCGATGTGACGCAGGCATAGCCGTTGACTGCGTTTTCCCAAGGTAGGGTTGCAGCTACTTTACCATTTAGTGGGAAATTGATAAATAGTCGTTATATCAATCGGCATCATTAGACTGGTGGATTCACAAAACTTTATATTGATAAATGCCTATCGTACATTATGCGAGGATTCGTTGAAAGGAGTAAAGACGACAATGCCCGAGGCGATGCCGCCGAAAACGGTGCCCAAAGAATTGCTCGGACCTCCGGGCGATTTCAATCCGACCTTACTGATGTTTTTTGCCGCACTCGCCTTGGTGGTGCTATCTACCGTAGGTTACTGGTGTCTGCAGTGGCCTGGATGGTGCTGCTTTTTTATCAATGTGGTTGCCCTGCATATGTCCGGCACGGTGATTCACGATGCCTGTCATAATGTGGCGCACCGAGACAAACTGATGAATGCTATTTTAGGTCACGGCAGTGCCCTGATGTTGGGGTTTGCGTTTCCCGTGTTTACCCGGGTTCACATGCAGCATCACGCTAATGTCAACGATCCGGATAACGATCCGGACCATTTTGTCTCCACTGGCGGACCCCTGTGGCTGATTGCGGCTCGCTTTTTCTACCACGAGGTGTTTTTCTTTAAACGACGTCTGTGGCGCAAATACGAGTTGATCGAGTGGTTTTTGAGTCGGTTGTTTGTGGCCACTGTAGTGTTTGTGGCCTGTCAGTACGGCTTTCTGGGCTACATTCTCAATTTCTGGTTCTCCCCCGCTTTGGTGGTCGGTCTGGCCCTGGGGTTGTTTTTTGATTATTTGCCCCACCGTCCGTTTACCGATCGCGATCGCTGGAAAAATGCCCGGGTCTATCCCAGTCCAATTCTCAATATCCTGATTTTGGGTCAGAATTACCACCTGGTTCACCATCTATGGCCTTCTGTCCCTTGGTACTACTACCAGCGCGCCTATCGGGAAACCCAACCGCTGCTCGAGGCCAAGGGGTCTCCCCTGTCTTTGGGTCTGTTGGAAGGCAAGAGTTTTTGGAGTTTCCTTTATGACATCGTTCTGGGGATTCGCTTCCATCACGGTCACAAGGCGGATAAGAAACTGGAAAATGTTTGATAAACAATGGCTCATTTGATTCCAGATTGTTGCCGCCAATCTGTAAGCCACGCATTATTCATGGGGATAGGGGTATTGCAGCCACCCCTATCTGCTATGAAGTTTGATTCGCGATCGCCGCGATCGGACAACCTTGCCCAGGGAAGAGGGCTGTCCCGCCTTCTGGAAACTCCCGGTAAAGCCGATGCTTCCGGATGCGAGCGATCGCCCCTCCCGGTGGTTCGACCCGGGTTTCCCATGACGGGTGGGTCATCTCTCCCCGGCGGGGCTGAAACTCCAATCCGGTCTGAGATTTTTCGCATGACGCAGATAGGGATGATGAATCTGGATATGGTTCGCGGGAAGGTTGACCTGTATTAAAAACCGAATGCAGCGCTCTAGATCTCCTTGGACGTGCATGTGCTGCACGTCCAACAACGGCACGTTTTCCCAGCGGGGACGTTGGCGGGCGATCGCCGCCGGAAAAATAGCATCCAAGTCCCGGGTCACGGAAAAGGTGGCACTGATAATCTGCTCTGGATCTAACTGATTGCGCTGTTCGAGTTCGTCTAACAGTTCCGTGACCGCTTCTGCGATCGCACAAGCCGAATTTTCCGCCGCCGTGGTTGCCCCACGAATCGCCCTAACTCTCCACTCCACGCCAAAATCCTCCATTGTTGTCGTTCGTTTTTGGTTATTGGTTATTTGTTAAATCTGTGCAACTAACCAACAACCAATAACAAATAACAAGTATCTCATTACGGTCGATAAAGCCACAGGGGCTGTCCGCTATGAGATAGCTCAAATTCTAGCCAATTCATACCCCCGGACACTGTAGGAGCAAGCTGCGTGCCGCCCACTAAGCGACTTAACAGGGGTTTGCGTTCTTCTAAGGTGTAACACTCGGTTTTATCCGGGTCAAGACCTGCCAGTTCAGCGGCCCAGCGACGCGCCTCTTCTTCGGTCCCCAAGCGATCGATAACCCCCAATTCTAAAGCTTGCTGCCCGGTAAAAATCCGCCCGTCTGCAAAAGAACGTACCCGGTCTACCTCTAAATTGCGCGCTTCGGCTACGGTTTGGACAAATTGCATGTAACTGGTATCGATCATCTGTTGCAAAATGTCTTTTTCCGGGTCGCTGAGTTCTCGGTCAAATCCCAAAATATCTTTGTATGGGCCAGACTTGATGACTTTGAACGAAACGCCAATTTTGTCCAGGAGTCGTTCTAAGTTATTCCCGCGCAGAATCACGCCGATGCTGCCCGTAATGGTTCCGGGGTTGGCAACGATATGCGGGGCACCCATGCCGACGTACACTCCCCCAGAGGCGGAAATATTCCCGAAACTGGCGACGATGTTGATTTTTTCGCTCAACCGTTTCAAGGCGCTATAGATTTCTTGGGAATCTCCCACCGTACCGCCAGGACTGTCAATCCGTAACAATAAGGCGGGAAATTTTCGCTCTTCTACGGTTTTTAAAGCGTCGAGTATCTTTTTGCGCGTGCTTCCGGCAATCAAGCCGTTAATTTCAATCCGCGCAATTTTCTTGCGAAACTTCTTAAAAGGCCAAATCATGGGCAGTTAGGCAATCTGTTAGTCAATGAGTTAGGTTGCGGCGAGGAGCTGGCGGTCAACCGGGGTGGGGCCACCTCCCACAGCAGGCGGCGTTGGCGATCGTCCCAGGGGCTTGTTGCCCCCGGCGCATGTCTCCCACTTCGGTCATCGTTGTGCTTGGCGGTCAGAATCGATCCCTCACCCCTTTCCATTGTCTTCGATTCTGACCCACTTGGGCGATCGCAACGGTTCGGTTTCCCGCGCCATCATCCGTTTCCCGTTTCCTGCGGACTGTCCCCACCTGCAGAAAACCCCAGCCACCCTCTGACGCCTCCCTCCCGCTCGGTTGGCGTCTGCCTCTTAACAAAAATACATAATTTAGTACAATTAAGCAATAAATCTTAATCATCAACGCCCCTCCCCCAGCACGAAGCACTGCAACCCTAGGGGCGACAATCGCTCAAAACTTCGCAAAAGCTAATGCAATTAAAATCAACAGATTCTCAAAACCCATTTTTCCCCTGGTTGACCATCGCCCCTTTTTTCTTCTGGGGCACCGCAATGGTCGCCATGAAAGCCGCGATCCCTAACACCACCGCTCTATTTATGGCTGGGGTGCGTTTGGTGCCGGCAGGGGTATTGCTCCTGGCTTTCGCCGCCATGCAAGGACGCCCTCAACCGCGCACCCCCAAGGCATGGCTGTGGATCGCCTTGTTTGCCTTAGTCGATGGCGTGATGTTTCAAGGCTTCTTATCTGAAGGCTTAGTCCGCACCGATGCCGGCTTGGGGTCGGTCATGATCGACTCGCAACCCCTCGCTGTCGCTTTGCTCAGTGCGTGGCTCTTTGGCGAAATCATTGGCAAGTGGGGCGCAATCGGTTTGACCCTCGGTATTCTCGGCATCAGTCTCATCGGTTTGCCCGATGCCTGGATTCTTTCCCTCCTCCACGGCCAAATTTCGGCGATTTCTCCCAACTTCGCCACCCTCTTCCAAAATGGCGAATGGTTGATGCTGTTGGCGGCGCTGTCGATGGCGGGAGGCACGGTAATGGTGCGCTTTGTCTCTCGTCACGCCGATCCGGTGGTCGCCACCGGCTGGCACATGATTCTCGGCGGATTGCCGTTATGGATGCTCTCGGCGATCGCTGAATCTGAGCAATGGGTTAATCTAGATCTAACTGGCTCGATGGCTTTGGCATATTCCACCGTGTTTGGCTCAGCCGTCGCTTATGGTCTATTCTTCTACTTCGCCTCGCGGGGCAACCTCACCAGCCTCAGCGCCCTGACGTTTCTGACCCCCGTCTTTGCTTTGCTCTTTGGCAACCTCTTATTGTCGGAAACCCTGTCTCCATTGCAGTGGATCGGCGTTTTCCTGACTCTGGTCAGCATCTACCTCATCAATCGGCGAGAACAACTCTCTTCCCTAACCTGGGCTACCCTGGGGGAAAAACTCGGCTTGTGCGCTAATCCCAGAGCCAGCAGCGAACAGCAGGCTGCCTCTAACGCGGTCAAAAAACCCTTGCAATCCGGCGATCGCCCATCAATGGAGTTCCCGGTGGAAGTTCGCGTCGCCGAGTCAGAATCGGAATGGGTTTAATCCGCGCGATCGCAAAGGCACTCCCCACCAATGGGTAATCTCCTACAGGGGCTATCTGTATGTTATCAAGGGGGTTATAGCCGAGCGCGCCGAGGCTTCACTCTCGGAAAGCAATGGGCTAGCTAGTGGTCATAGTGTCATAGAACCCCAAGGTTTCGATTTCCCACCCCTAATCATGTCAGGGACTCCGTAGAAACCAACCCCATGTCTAAAGCCAGGGGCTTGTACTTCTAACCACCTGACCAGCCTAAA
>NZ_JAJENT010000711.1:0-288 GCF_035615515.1 Phormidium sp. CCY1219 | reverse complement strand
AAATACCCATTGCCGATTCCCTATTGTTTGCCAGTATTTCTTGGCTACCCACTTTCCATTTTTGTTGGAGTGTCTTCGTTTTCCCCATTTGGTTAATTTCCAGTATAGTAAACTATCCATTTGAGAGAAGACTTCCTTGGACACTACTGTTGAGTAGTAGTTGCTCCATCCTCTGATAACCGGGTTGAGGTGTTTTATTAACCCCTCTTGCGGTACTGCTCTGTGGGAGTCTACTATCTCTTTAAGTTTCTTGTAGTGGGTTTTAATGGCTTGCTTGCTGGGTTTGAT
>NZ_JAJENT010000710.1:0-468 GCF_035615515.1 Phormidium sp. CCY1219 | reverse complement strand
AAACTGGGAAGAACCTTGACAACTGAATGTCGATGGTGGTGAAAGCCCACCCCATGAAGTGTGTCATGTGAAAGCACTTCCCCCACGGTAGCGACTGGTCATCAATCCGTGAAGCGGGGAGGAAAGGTGGTTAAGCCTGGGTCTAAACAGGCACTCCATCGAGCAAAGTGTCTATGGATAGGAAAACGAAGCCACGTATTAAGCGTCGTTACCCTTAACCAGCGAAAATTAGACTGATACGCTGGAACCAAAAGGTGAAGGATAAAGGGAAGGCGAATTTCTACTCGACCTTCCACACACTCAAAGAAACCCGGCGTATAGGGGCGTCCTAAAGGCACAAACAATCGGCATTCGGAACGAAGTAACCCTCGTTGTCGCTCTCAGGGAATTAGGTCGATATCCTGAGTAGGAAACCATCCGCAAGCCAGCGAGGAAAGGATTGAGTCAGAAGCGAACGGTTGGGGTAAT
>NZ_JAJENT010000709.1:0-16954 GCF_035615515.1 Phormidium sp. CCY1219 | reverse complement strand
AACCCAGATCTCAAAGGTCTGGGCGCAGAAGCCCGCGCCGTACCGCCTAAGCGGTCGGCGTCGGGAGTACGTCACCTAGGAGCAAAAGTGGCGATCGCCTCATCCCCGATCTCGCGAGGTGCAATGGCACCGTGCTGCTGGCAGATTCGTGGATGGTCACTCCTTCGCTGATGCAGCAATTCCGGGGATTTCAGAACTCTCATGGCTCAAGTTCCGGTAAAAACTGCGCGAGAAAGAAACATTAAGATTACCATTCTCCGAATTCGGTGGATAGAATAAACCCAAGTCAGATCGGATCGGCTGAACTGACTCCACCACTTGCACACTCTATTGAGGGGCATCACCGCCATTGCCATCATGTTTCAAACTGCTACAACTCACCTTCCTGACGCCACTGGAACCGATGCACTCTTCGATGTGGAACTTCGCAAGGTCTTTAAGGTCTTTGACGGCGAAACGGCTGTCCGAGCGGTAGACCTGCAAGTTCGTCGTGGGGAATTTTTTAGCATCCTCGGGCCTTCCGGTTGCGGTAAAACCACCATGCTGCGATTGATCGGGGGTTTTGAAACTCCCTCGGCGGGAGAAGTGCTGATTCGCGGGAAGTCGATGAACCAAGTCCCCGCTTATCAGCGCCCGGTGAATACGGTATTCCAAAGCTATGCCCTGTTCAACCACATGTCGATCGCCCAAAATATTGCTTTCGGGTTGCGGATTAAAGGCTACAACAAAGCTCAAGTGGAAGAACGGGTGAAAGAAGCGCTTAATTTGGTCAAAATGGAGTCTTACGCCAATCGCTTTCCTTCCCAACTCTCGGGGGGTCAGCAGCAACGGGTGGCGTTGGCTAGGGCGCTGGTAAATCGCCCCACGGTGGTTTTGCTGGATGAACCTTTAGGCGCTTTGGATTTGAAGCTGCGTAAGCAAATGCAGGTGGAATTGTCAAACCTGCACCGGGATTTGAGCTTGACGTTTGTGATGGTGACTCACGATCAGGAGGAGGCGCTCTCTCTGTCGGATCGCATCGCGGTGATGCATGATGGCAGAATCGAGCAAGTCGGCAGGCCTACGGAAATCTACGAGCATCCTCGCAGTGCTTTTGTGGCTGATTTTATTGGGGAAACTAATTTGTTGCCCGGTCGGTTGGAAAATGGCGATCGCGCTGGCGTGTTGATTCGCACGGGCAGCGGACTGAAAATTGCCGTGCAACCGCCTGATTCTTGGAATGAAAATGCCACCCAGCTCACGGTCAGCATCCGTCCGGAAAAGATTAACCTCAGTCTCTATCCCCCGGAGGTGGAGGTCAATTGCTTTGAAGGTCGTCTGAAAAATGTCATGTATCTGGGCACCCACGTGCAATATCTGGTGGAATTACTCTCGGGCGATCGCCTGACGGTCTTGCAACCCAATACGGTGGCGAACACTCTCCCAGACCCGGATACCCCCATCTATACCCATTGGCATCCCACTGACTGTATCGCTTTGGCTTCTACTCACCCGGATGGCGCGGTGGGATGAATGAGTCTATCCTCTCAATCCCCTATCTGTTGCACTAAACACCCACGATACCCACCATGAATTTACAGGGAGTCAATCAATTTTTAGCAGAACTCGAATCCCACTGCCCCCAACGAGCGATCGCTACTTTTCTCGGAAGTGATGGTCAACCCTTCGCGATCGACCTGACTCGCAAAGGCACCCAAATCATTTATGGCTCTCAACCGCAGATGAAAGAGTTGCTGATTGCCAAACTCCTCCACCACACCCATCCGGTGGCTTCGTTAATCCTGCGCTCTTTTCTCCCAGAATTGGACGAACTGACTCAACTCCCCATTAAAGAAATCCGGGGCTATGTCCTCAAACGTCTCGGTTCGCAATTAGAATTTGAAAAGCTCTCCCCGGAACAAATGTTTGCCTGCCAAAATACCGATGCCGAAACGGGAGAACCTCTCCCCCTCGAACAATCGGTACGCTACTGTTAACTGATATCCTGCTGGTCACAGACAACACAAGAGAAAATAGTGCCGACCCCTGATTTGTCTCAATCTCGCATCTACAGCGCAACTACTACGCGGCGTCAGTTCTTGCGGACGTCTGCGGCGGCCCTGTCTGGTCTCGCACTGTCGAGTTGTGGATGGACTTTGGGCGCAACGCCTAGTGAAGGGGAAGTCGAACCGGGTGCTAATGATTTGGTGCGCTCGACTTCTTCCGATGAACTGTTCATCTACACCTGGTCCGATTACACCGATGAGGAGTTGCTTGCAAGTTTTACCGCAAAAACTGGCATTAAAGTCATCGTCGATATCTTTGACTCGAATGAGGCAATGTTGGCGAAAATTCAAGCCGGTGGCGGTAGCTCTTACAGTATCATCTATCCCTCGGATTACATGGTGGGTCGGATGGTCCAATTACAATTGCTCCGTCAAGTCGATCGCTCTCGTCTGGTGGGTCTGGACAATCTATTCCCCAAGTTCCAAGACCCACTCTACGATCCGCTCAACCGCTACAGCATTCCCTTTACCTGGGGCACTACGGGTCTGATTTACAACGCCGCTAAGCTTTCTAGTCCGCCCCAAGATTGGGATTATCTCTGGCAACAAGAATCGCAATTGTCTCGCCGCGTGACGTTGATGAATGACGTGCGCGAGGTGTTCGGCGCTGGTTTGCGATCGCTGGGCTTCTCTTATAATTCCACTGACTCGGACCGGATTCGCTCGGCTTACCAACATCTGGTAGACCTCAAACCGACTTTGGCGAATTTTACCACCGACGGTTGGCGCGATTTAATCCTGGCAGGGGATTTGGAAGTGGCAATGGGCTACTCGTTTGATGCTCTGGCTGTATCTGACGAAAATCCCGACCTCCAGTATTTGGTTCCTCTCAGTGGTTCTTCTCTGTGGACCGATACAATGGTAATTCCAAAAAATGCTCCGAATGTTGAAGGAGCCTATGCCTGGATGAATTTTATGCTCCAACCAGAAGTCTCTGCGGCTCTCATCGAACGTCTCTATTTCGCGACGCCCAATCGCGCCGCTTACAATCTTTTACCCCCAGAATTCCAAAACAATCCAACTCTTTTCCCTCCGGAATCTATCCTCGATCGCTGTGAAGGAATTCTCCCCCTGAGTTCGGACAAGGAAAAGGAATATGCCCGCTATTGGATTCGCTTGAAAAGTGTTTAAGGGTTCCATGACTCGACTATCGCCCAGGGAATTATCTATTTCTCGCTTTCGAGAAATAAGAACTAGCATTAATGAGGCTTATATTGGCAATTACTCTGTCATTTTATGGTTCAGAAAAAGCAGGAATGACTTACTTGAAATCAACAGTTTTTATTCTTCCTTTCCGCGCTACATTGCGTGGGGGTTAAAACAAACGGTGCAGATGTTTTCACGAATGGCCTGGTTTGGGTGCAAAATATGACTCCTCCCACTACTGTTTCTCCAAGCAAACCGAAAAACGAACCGAAAACGGGACGTCGGCCAAAACCCAATTGGCTCGGCCCTTTGGCATTACTCGGACCGGCAGGAATTTGGTTGCTGCTGTTGCTGGTTCTGCCCACTCTGGTGATTTTTCAACTGAGTTTGGTGCCGGAAATTCAACCGGGCGATCGCGTGATTCCCTCGGGTCTGGATAACTATTGCCGCGTTTTGGGCTTCGAACAATGCAAGCTGTCGGATTTCGACCCGGTTTACTTACAAGTTATCGGGCGATCGCTGTTTTTTGCCACCGGCTCGACGCTCCTGTGTCTGCTGTTGGGCTTTCCGGTTGCCTATTGGTTGGCCCTGGATACGCCAAAACGCTGGCGCAATTTACTGTTGCTTGGCTTTGTTTTGCCCCTGTGGACTTCTTCTCTGCTGCGCTCTTATGCCTGGAAAACGATTCTGCGCCCCAGCGGGGTTCTCAATACTATCCTGACGACTATCGGACTCCCTTCTGTGGATTTGCTACACCAAAGTTCGGCAGTTCTTATCGGCATGAGTTACAGTTTCTTGCCCTATATGGTGCTGATTCTCTACGCTTCTTTAGAAAAGCTGGATCGTCGGTTGTTAGAAGCAGCTTCGGATTTGGGCGCAAACCCGGTGCAGGTGTTTTGGAAAATTACGGTTCCTCAAACTCTACCGGGAATTGCAGCGGGGTCTTTGTTGGTGTTTATTAGCGCAATGGGGGATTTTGTCAATCCGGAATTGTTGGGCGGCGCGTCTAGTATGACGGTCTCTCGATTGATTTACGATCAGTTTTTGGGCGTGGCGCGCGATTGGGGCTTTGGGTCGGCGCTGAGTATGGTGTTGATTATGGCAGTGAGTCTGGCGATCGCTGGCTTGATTCGCTTCGGCGATGCCTCTCCTAAAAAATAATAATGGCTCGATTAATGTTAACCGTAGGTAATGTGGAAGTGGTGAAGGTTGATGGCACAAACCCATCTCAAACAGGAGGACATTCCGGTAGATATGATGAACAGCAAGCCGAGAATTAATGTCTCTTGGCAGCTCGCGTTTGCCGGAGTGATGTTCTTTTTCATGTATTTGCCAATTCTGGTACTGGCGTTTTACAGCTTCAATCAGTCTCGCTATAGCGCGGGATGGGAAGGGTTTACGTTGAAGTGGTATCTCAGCTTGTTTCAAGATGAGTCGATTCTTCATGCCCTGCAAAATAGTTTGATTGTCGGATTTTCTGCGATCGCAATTTCGGCGGTGGTGGGGACGTTAATGGCCGTGGGATTGGCCCGCTATCGTTTCCCGGGCAAAACTTTATATCTGGGCGTGTCTTATCTACCGTTAATCGTTCCGGATATCGCGATCGCTGTGGCAACTTTGGTCTTCCTCGCCGCCGTACAAATTAATTTGAGCATCTGGACGATTATTGCCGCCCATATTGTCTTCTGTTTGGCTTATATCGGTTTGGTGGTCTCGACTCGCCTGAATGATTTAGACCCCCATTTGGAAGAGGCTGCCCTGGATTTGGGCGCAACGCCAGTGCAAGCGTTTCTCCAAGTGTTGCTCCCTCAATTGATGCCAGGAATTATCTCCGGTTGCTTGTTGGCTTTCGTCCTTAGTTTGGACGATTTGTTAATCGCCAGTTTTACCGCCGGTAGCGGCGCAGTCACTCTGCCAATGGAAATTTTCGGTCGCATTAGAACTGGGGTAAAACCTGATATTAATGCCCTCAGTGTGGTGCTGATTCTCGCCTCGGGTGCGATCGCCTTTATCGGCGAGTTCATCCGCTCTCGCAGCGAACAAAAACGCCGCCAATAATCTCCGGCAAAACCGAACCCTGATTTTTTTCGCTTTTTTGTCAATCTGGGGTTGACTCTTTTTGCGATTTGCGTTAAAATCTGAATAATGGGAAAGGTGTGGCCATATATATAGGGTTCCGCAAGTCACCTCCCCCCTCATGTGGAACCATTTAACCCCTGAATTAGCCCAGTTGGCAATAAAATACGCGGCGTTTCGACCGCAAAATCCTGCGGGTTTCGGGTGACAATTCCCTCCAGTTCATTCACCCTAGCCGTGGCATACTCAATCCTCACCTGGCGCATCGCGAAAATTTGCCCCTAGGGCGATCGCAATTGCTTCTCGATTAACCGTGGCAATTTGCAAAAAGCTGAATATTGTTCTTAAAAAATTCCGAGTCGCAGATTTTCCTTTGTCTTTCCGCTTATCGGTCAGTTTTTCCCACTGATGGCGTGGTAGTGGCGAAATAACTGTGGCGCTGTCGCCATAGTTTGGCTATCCCTAGGGTAGAAGGTTAAGCTAGCGGCGAAATAACTATTGCGGAAATCGGTAGAGTTTTCCATCCCTAGAGTGGAGAGTTGGGCTAGCGGCGAAATAACTATTGCGGTTATCGGTAGAGTTTTCCATCCCTGGAGTGGAGGGTTAAGCTAGCGGCGAAATAACTATTGCGGATATCGGTAAAGTTTTTCTATCCCTACTGCGTGAAGCGAAGTTACGCCCAAGGGAATCGCCCATCAAATTAATCCAATTTTCCTGTAGAGACGCCGATTCATCGCGTCTCCCACCGCGTCGCTACCAACAGACAACCTAACAACTGCAAGGATTGTTCTCTGTGGGTGGAATTGCGGAAGGCAAAATAACAGTTATCTGTGAGTAGCATAGCGTGAGAGACGCCACAAATGGCTGTCTCTACATGAGGGGAACCAAGGCATCGGCGCGAAAATTGTCCCGAAACGGGGAAGAACCCTGATGATAGCGACTTCCCTTTACTTCTTGCGCCAAATTTTGATAGTATCTCCAATGCCACCCACAAGAGTCTGTCCATCGGGGCTAATTGCTACAGAATAAACATTGCTGTAACGATCCTCTAGGGTGCGAATTAAATTTCCGGTTGCCAGATTCCAGATTTTGATAGTATTGTCATCACTGCCACTGACAAGGGTCTGCCCATCGGGGCTAATTGCTACAGAATTAACCTCGTTAGAATGATCGTATAGGGTGCGAATTAAATGCCCACTTGCCAGATTCCGGATTCTGATATTGCTCCAAGTGCCAATCACAAGGGTCTGCCCATCGGGGCTAATTGCTATAGACTCACTCATGCTGGAAGTACCCTCTAGGGTGCGGATAAAATCCCCGGTTGCCAGATCCCAGATATTGATAGCAACGAATGGCGGACTACTACCACTGACAAGAGTCTGCCCATCGGGGCTAATTGCTACAAATTGAACCGCGTTGAAAACAGGGTAATCACCCTGGTTGGTGATGCTGCGAATTAAATCGCCGGTTTCCAGATTCCAAACTTTAATCCTTGCATCATCACTGCCACTGACAAGGGTTTGCCCATCGGCGCTAATTGCTACAGAATTAACTATGCCGAAATGATCCTCTAGGGTGCGGATTAAATCGCCGGTTTCCCGATTCCAAATTTTAATCGTTTTATCATCACTGCCACTGACAAGGGTCTGCCCATCGGGGCTAATTGCTACAGAATTAACCCTGCCGACATGACCCTCTAGGGTGTGGATTAAATCCCCGGTTGCCAGATTCCAGATTTTAATCGTTTTATTATCACTGCCAGTGACAAGGGTCTGCCCATCCGGGCTAATTACCATAGAATTAGCTATGGAACGATTTTCTAGTGTATTTGCTAGGCTGAGATCGCAATAGCTTTCTCTCCTGAAAACGCAGGGATTCTCTTTTAGAGCGCTATACAAACCTACGCCTGCGCCGCCCAACGCCCCCAGGATCAATAGCCCCGTCAATAAAACCGATTCCCCTTGACTTACAGGCCGCCGATATAGTAACGGATTACGCCATTCTTGTGACGAATTAGGAGGTGGATTCAGATCTACCGTTGTCTCTAACTGGAGATTAGGAGGTGTCTCTAACTGACGTTCCAGTTCCCCAATGCGCTGCAATAATTCCCGAGCATTCCAAGGTCTTTTGCTAGGAATTCGGGCCATTAAACTATCGATAAAATTTAAGAACAGGGGCGAGGTTCCTAAAACATGACCGCGCCAGTTTAACTCATCATTATGAGCATCATACAAATCAACCGGCTCCTCTCCAGTTAATAAATACACAAACGTCCGTCCCAAGGCAAAAAAATCGGATTGCGGTAGGGCTTGGCCATTCTGCTGTTCTGGAGGCGTATATCCGGCTGAACTCACTGAGGTAATGCTGCCCGCCCCACCCATTTTCGCTAAATAAGTATAAGTTTCTTGCCGCGCCGTGCCAAAATCAATCAATACCAATTGTCCATTGGGGCGCAACATGATATTTGGCGGCTTAATATCTCGATGAAAAAACTGCTTCTCATGGACAAGCTGCAAAATATCGGCAATTTCTTTTAACCATTCAATCGCTTGTTCCTGAGTAATCCCTTGATTGTGCCTTTGGTCTAACCACTCCTGTAAATTTACCCCCTCAATTTTTTCCATGACAATGCAGTGCAGCCCCACACCCTGTTTTGTCTGATACTGGAAGTAACTATCGACTTGGGGAATACCAGGATGAGAGAGTTGCCCCAAAACTTTGACTTCTCGCTGAAACAATTCAACGGCTTTTGCGTTGCTATTCCACTCTTGTTTCAGGACTTTGAGAATTTTTGGGATACCGAGATGGTCTACTTCGTAAATGTTGCCAAACCCGCTGCGATCGCTCAACAGTCGCATAATGCGATAGCGCCCTTCGAGGAGTAAATCGGAACCGCAACTCTGACAGTAGCGGCGATTGAGATTATCCGGGCGATCCGGTTGGCGGCAATGGGGGTTAATGCAAAGGCTCATACGGTTTCAGGTTTGGCGAATGGGAGGAACTCAGGGCGGTAGAAAGCCCACTGATTGCCAATGAACTGCCAGCCTGCAATTATGCCTGCCCGGAGTATTCCCTCATTATGGCATAGCAATGGGCGATCGGGTAGGGAAAGATGAAAGTCTCGGGTATAAAGCGTTATTTCCGGTTAAGAAGCATCCCGAATGCCTACCTTGTGTCCTCTACTGGCGCGGTTGTCAGGGCACAAGAAACCGAGTTGACTATTGCTCACTTGTTGTAAATTCGTACAACGGTGCAAAATTCGCTTGGTCACTGTTGGTTTATGCCTACCTTAAATTGCCCTCGTTCAGGGTTGAAATTCCTGCATTCAAAAACGCGCCTAAAAATTCGGCCACCTTCTCCGGATGCTGCCCGATCGCGGTTTCATCGGAAAGCACAATTCCATCAAAACCCGCTTGTTGGATATCGTACAAATGCACTACTTCGCTGCGGGTGGGTTTGGGGAAATGGGTCATATATTCCAACACTTGACCCGCTAAATACTTCGGAGACGATAACTCGGGAAAGGCGCGGATAAATTGAGCTTGCAATTGCCCCAAGGCGGTTAATCCCGCTTGTGCGCCTAAATCGCCGCGACACAACCACAATTCGTCAAATACTCTATCGATAGTGTTTAAATGCATCAAAGATTCCGGGCGTTCTAATTTAGCGATTAAATGGCGATCGCCGATAAGTTGGCGCAACAGTGGTGCTTCCGTACCATCGAAGACAAAGGAACAGGCAAACTGCACGAAGGGATACTGCAATCCCACCGCGATCGCTGCTTTATCTCCCTGGGAAACCTGGGTAAAGGGTACCGGATGATGGGTGCGATTGATGCCTTTACAGGAGTCTAATGCCCCATTTTGAATTACTCTCCCTCGGGCCGTTTGCTTATCGATGATTTCGGTAATTTCTACTTTGATTTTAGCATCGTTGAGAGACAAAATATCGCCTGTAGCTAACACGCGAAATAAATCCGGATGGGGAACGGGTAGGCGTTGTCGGCTGTGGGATTTATCTCCTAAAAATAAGCAGATGTTTTCTGGAATTTGCTCACAGTTGGGATAGGAACCGATTCGCATTTTCGAGCCTTGCAGGTCTAAAACCACAGGCAATTCGGTGCCAATTTGGTGAAAAGTATCGGTGAGTTGGGTTAACCAGCGGTTCAAGCTTTGGGCATTTGAATGCGCCACGTTCAAGCGAAAGCGATCGCTAATTTTGCTTAACTTGAAAATCAGGTCTGGATTGCTGCTTGCCGGTCCTAAAGTGCAAATCGCTTTCATCAAAACTCGCTCTCTATTACTTGACTAACTGAGGAAACCTGTAAGGTATAAAAAAGGGTGGGCGGTACCCACCCGACAGCTATGTGGCGGTGAGTGGCAGTTAAAGGGGAACTTTGGCTAATGCGGCGCGAATCACATCCGACCCTGCGCCGGGAAGGTGTGCGTTTTCGCTGATATGGCGTTTCCACGCTCTGCTTCCCGGTTGCCCGGTGAATAATTGTAGCATGTGACGGCTGATTTTATGCAGGGTAATCCCTTTCGCCATCCATTCATCGATATAGGGAAGCATGGCGTTAACGACTTGGTGACGGGTGGGCGGGGCGACGGGTTCGCCGTAGATGTCGCGATCGCAGGTGGCAAATAAGTAGGGATTATCGTAAGCGGCCCGTCCGATCGTTACCGCATCTACCTGCTGTAAGTGAGTTCGCACTTGGTCTAGGGTGACGATTCCGCCATTGATGTCGATAATTAGGTGAGGGAATTCTCGTTTGAGCCGATAAATATCCTCGTAACGCAAGGGGGGAACCGTGCGATTTTCTTTGGGATTTAAGCCGGATAACCACGCTTTGCGGGCATGTACGATAAAGCGCTGACAGCCGGTGGCGGATACAGTGCGAACGAAGTGCGCCATGTCTTCATAGCGATCGCGATCGTCAATCCCGATCCGATGTTTCACGGTGACGGGCAAGTTGGTTGCTTTTTGCATCGCCTCCACTCCCCGCGCCACGCGGTCCGGTTGTGCCATCAAACAGGCCCCGAAGTTGCCGTTTTGTACCCGAGAACTGGGACATCCCACATTTAAGTTAATCTCGTCATACCCCATATCTTTCGCAATGCGCGCACTTTCGGCAAGTTCGGTGGGGTCGTCTCCGCCCACTTGTAGCGCCAGGGGCTTTTCTTCCGGGGAAAATCCCAGCAGCACTTCGCGATCGCCGTGCATAATTGCCGCCGTGGTTATCATTTCCGTATAAAGCAAGGTGCGGCGGGTAATCTGGCGCATAAAATAGCGAAAGTGGCGATCGGTTCTATCCATCATCGGGGCCACGCTTAAGAGATGTGCCGTTTGTGCGGATTGGCGGGTTTCTTGGGGTTGGGATAAAAGTGCTGTGTTGTTTCCTGTCATTGTTCTGCGTTGAATGGGTCTCGCTTGCTTCGCCTACATGGGGTAGGATAAAGTAGGGTTCGCTGTGGGTTCCGGGTTGCACCGGGAAATGGCATCAGGCGCTGTTTCCTTGGGTGTTTATTCTATCCAGAGTCACGCGATCGCCGGTGAATTCACCCCGAATGCCGACTCGACTAATTTAGCATTTTCAACCGGACAATGGCCGCGATCGGGCAAACCTGTCAAAATGGGGCGAATTATGGCATAATGAAGAAAAACCACACTGACATTTATTCCTTGGAGGTCGAATCAGAAAATGGGACGCCAAGCTAAGTTAAAAAAACTCCGTCACTCTCAACCCGCGCCATCTGCGCCCGACGCGCAACCGCAACTGGAAGCGCCGACGCAATTCGTGCGCCAATTGGAACGAGAAGGATATCAATTGAATGGGATGACCTCGAGTCCCGATGTGCCACCACCCCCTCGCGAACCGAAGCGGGATCCGCAGGTGTAGCGGCGCAAGTGAGGCGATCGCGCCCTGGAGTGGTACAATAGAGGTGAGAGATTTAGTATAACTCAGTTGTCCCCCATTATAACCCGATCGCCGTCAACGCAAATCCTACTCAACCCAATTCTCTAGATTCAAACCCTCAACTCGGCTAAACTCTTTAATATTATTAGTCACTAATATCAGTCCCCGATTGACCGCTTGAGCGGCAATCAGTAAATCATAACTGCCAATGGGTTGCCCTCGTTGCTCTCAGGCGGCTCGAATTTCGCTAAATTTTTGAGCATCTTCTGGGCAAAAACCGACAATTTGAAACGGCAAACAAAAGCGAGTTAAGGTTTCTCGATCGCCCTGGGTGTTTTGGCTTTTTGTTGCTCCATATTCTAGCTCTGCTAAAGTAAATGATAGAAAGTCCAACCTCTCCAGAATCGAGTTTTTGCAATCGCTCCTTAACCCTCAAAGGTCTTTGTTTAATGACATAAATAAAAATGTTAGTATCGAGTAAAAATATCATTCAAACATATCCTCTCGTCTTGGAATTTTAGGTGGTTCTCGAAACCTCTAAAAAGTCCGAGCTAAACTGAGATAAGTTATTCCACCAAGTTTCATCAAAACATGGCTTTGCTTGAGAGTCTTGTTCCTGAGTTCGGCGATCGTCAGCCATAATTTGATTAATATAGGCTAAAACCCGATCGACCTGGGATTCCGGGAGGGTTTGAATGGCTTGAATCAGTTTTTCTCTGGCTGTCATCTGTTGTTCGCTTTTATGAAGTGGGCATGGTTCGACCCGATCGCGGCTCAATTCTCCTCCATTATAACCCGATCGCCGTAAACGCTGGTCAATCATAAGCTTCTACAAAGGGGGGTCGTTCAATAAATCCAAACACTCTTCCACCTCTTTCATTTCTTCCTCCATTGGCACAAAAGCGATCGCCATTTGCTGGTGATGCAACCCCTGTTAATTCAACTCCGGCGCGGGCGCCAGGAGATTTAGGGGCGATCGCCTCTGATTTATGCAGATTTGCCGTTAGTCATCGTAGCTGAAACGCAAGGGTACGAATTCACTGGAGGATTGGGTTTTGCACAAAACCTCTTTATCGTCGCGGGCGTTTTTCACGCAACTCACCTCGCGCTTAAATTGTTCTAGGTTGGTTTTATAGTTCCCCGGGTCGATCCGCAATTCTTCCCGAAATTGACCCCAAGTTACATCAACTACTTCCTCCTCGCAAATCATTTCCACTTCGCCGCGTTCGATGTCCATATCTCCCACATCTACTTCAAATTCCGCATCCTCGATTTCTAGGATGGTGCAGGTTTCCAGTTCCGCGCGATTCCCGCAACTGGTTAAAGCACTCATCGCCACCGCAAAACCGGCAATGGCGATCGCCCGGATCCGTTTCCGCGATTCCGCATTGTTGTTTAAACTCATCTCTAACCTGGGATAGATTGCAGCACTATTTTAGCTCAGTTTTTCTGTCCCTTTTGTCAGTTTGATTACCACAGTTTTGTCCGCTTGTCAAGCCCTCTTGAAAGCGAATCTAACGATAAATATTCCGCAAGTACAAAGTCGAACCCCATATCCTTATCTAAGGATAGCACCGCTCGTCATTGTGGTTTGAGATTGCTATCTGGTCAATCGTCGTTATTTCCTGTCCCCCAGCGTCACCCTCAGCGCTGTTGGTTTCGCTTCTGTACCCCTCGGGAGGGCGATCGCCTTTTTTTACTCCAATCAATGAAGCATTTTGTCACCAGGGAACCTAGAATAGCAAAGGCGAAACTCAGCAGAAAAGCGAAAATAAACGGATGAGGGCGATCGCCGTGGTATTCTTGCCAGGGAAAGGTCATGGGTTCTTGCTGGAAGATTAACGCTGTAGTCGAAGCCACGATCGCCCCCACCGCAATTCCCACCCCAACAGTTTGGATTTGGTTTTCCAGGGTGCGATCGCGTTCGGCTTGGTCAATTTCCGCTAATCCCCGAATCGTATTAATTGCTGTATCTAACAGCCGTTCCCCTTGCTGAAGATATACCAAATCCGCCTCAATTTGCCGTTGAAACGCCCCAAAAATATGATTCGCCTTATCCCGCCAACCCGTCAAATCACTTTGACTTTTTATCTCCATGCGCGTCAAAGTATTCAGATGATTTTGCCGATTGATTTTAATGGTATTCTCGAACGTGACCAAATTCCGCATTCGTTGAGAATAACGCAACGATAAATCCAACAAATTCTTAATTTCCTGCTTTAATCCCCTTAACTCGTCCTCCGACAAATCCGGCGGAACAGTCGTGGCAATATTCGGCGGAAACGTCCGAATCGTCTTCTCTATCGTTTCAATATCCCGATTCGCCCTTTCATATTCCTCACGACTATCGAGGTAATTTTGATGAATCTTGCGCTCATAAAAAAACAACTCCGGTAACGACCATTGAACCCCATTCAGTTTCTCTTTACTCTCCTCTGAAAATAGCAGCAAAATCAGAATATGTCCGTAGGGATGGCGATTATAAAAATCCTGATATTCATACAAAAATCCCCCTAAAAACTCTCGACTTGCCCAGAAAGGCGGCGCGGTTTCTAGTGAGTCTAATTTTAACAAGTTTTGTAATAGTTCATCGGCCAAGTGTTTTCCCTTCTCCAGAGTCGCTGGGGGAGAGTCGATAAAACCACTAAACAGTATCGTTGTCCCCCAAGATGCTTGTTTTAGATGAGTTTGCAGGGGTTCGTCTAAGGTTGATGAGGTTCCCGTGAAAAATGATTCAGGGGGTCTTAATTCCGCAATATCTGAGAATTTCACCCCATCTTGTCCCAGTTTTTGGGGACGCAATAAGTGCAACAAAAAACTATAGCTATCATTCATATATTGAGGGCGGAAAGCTCCTCGATATCTGGGCGACAAACTTAAGTGTTGAATCCCGATTTTGCCCGGATTATTGATAATTTTAAAAAATGGATTATTATTCTTATTATTAGTTAACTCTTCAAAATCCGCCCTAAATAGATAGTTTTGCATGACATATTCTAGGGTCTGGCTGCTCAGATAATTGTTTAAATTAATGAGAATTTTCAGAACAATTATCCTCATTTCACCCCACCATACAAACATCTGAATTGTATCAATATACTGAAGCCAACCATCAATAATTGACCAGGGGGATAACATCTCTTTTCGCAGTTTTTTAATCAGCGAATTCACCACTCCATAATCCGCCAATAACTCTACATAATAGGCAATCATTGACCTTAAATCTAAATCCTTGTCGGCTTGCTTAAGGTCTGTGGTTCTGAGGAGTTTTAAATGATAGGTAAATAACCGAATTTCTGGGGCATAAATAACCTTGTCTGTCATGATGATTGTTGCTCATGTTGCTTTTGAGCTTGGCTGATGGTTTCATCCACAAATCTAATCGATAAGTTAGTCAATCTCAGGATTTGCGTTTCGGTTTCGTCCTCATCTGGGTCTTCGTCTTCAGGAATCGCATCACCTTGGACGACTAGGAGAGCTTGGAGAATTGAACTATATTGGTGTTCTTTACACCATTTTGTAATGGCTCGTGCTATGGTTTTAATATCATCATTGGCTTGAGCGAGGCCCCCTTGCAGTTCGCCTAAATTGTCCCAAGCTGTGGGGGGGATAATCGCACTTTCCGGTTTTTTGCTTTCTCGATGCAGAAGCAGCAAGAAAGCCCGCACAATTCGTTCTCTTTCAGGTGTGGGCATGGTCTAACCTCATCATGACTCAAGTATTCTCTATTATAAACCCGTTGCCGTAAACGCTGACCAATAATAGGCATTAGCAAACGGGGGGTCATCAAATAAATCCAAACGGCCTTCCACTTCTTCGACTTCCTCCTCCGTCGCCTTCTGGTCATGTTCTAGCCAGTGGAGAACATCAGCAGAAGATACCCCCCGCAACCAGGTTTGAGCCGCTTGCAGGGCGACTGTCACCGAGGGATAGTCTGGTAAAATTTGATAGAGGCGCAGGGTCACCAGAGTCGCCGCCAGTTCATCCACATTCCAGAGACTGGCGACCACGGTTCGCGCTCCGGCGTAGAAAAAAGCACTGGATAATCCCACATAGTCATCAGTGTCGGACGTTTCCACTAAGCCAGTTTTGCAAGCCGACAGCACCAGCAGGCGACAGAGGGGAATATTAAGACCGTTGAAAATATCCAGAAACGTCAGCTTTTCCTGATTAGCCAGTCTCAGATAGGCGTTGAGGGGGTTGCGCTGGTCAAACTCACCGTGGCAGCCAAAGTGGACCGCGTGACTCTGCTCAAGGAAGGTTTGGGTCTGGGGTTGGGTGAAATTATCCAGGGTAGCTTGGTCGCGACGCAAGACTTGATGGGGGCTGAATTGGCGCAATAATAGTTCCACTGCTAATTCAGCAAAGGCGAGATTTTTCTTGTTAGTCGGGTTTTGAATGGCGAAGAAGGGGACCGTTTCCCGGTTGAGGGGGGGACGCTGCTGGAGGTTGTTGAGAATTTGACAACTGGGGGCATATTGGACCGGGAACCAGTCTTGCAGGCATTGGCCCTCACCCCCAGAAGGCGAGGGGAGAGAGACGGGGAGAGCGTGGAGGGGGATGAGGTGCAGTTCCCGGTGGGGAATCAGGATGAGCTGTTGAATCTGGGATAATTCAGCCAGAATGCGGGGGAGTTGCAGGGCACTGCTGAGGGTTTCCAGGCGTTGGGGGAGTTGCTTATTCCAGGTGTCTTGTCCGTAGTCGCTACGGTAGTCCTGTAGGGCTTGCTCCAGGTGTTGGCGGTCCTCGGCGTTGAAGGGGTGGGGGGTAATCTGGATTTGGTCGTTTTTGCGGGTGACAAGGAAGGCATAAAACCCGGATTCCGCTTCCCTGGGGAGATACCACTCGATGAGGGCGGTTTGGGGGTTGAGGAGGCGGCGCAAGTCCGGGAGTTGGGGGGGGACTTGTTGGGTGAGGGTGAAGGTGGGATCGTCGAGTTCCGTGAGCAAGTCTTGGAATTGCTGGTTAGCCGCTTGGAGTTGTTGGCGGATGAGGGTTTCGGGTGAGGGTTGGTTGGGGTGCTTCTCGGTGGCGGGGGTGAGAGTGTCGCTGCGGGTGTAGGCGAGTTGTTGTTGGTAGCTGGCGATTTGACGGCGCAAGTCGCTGATGCGTTGTTTTTGTTCGTCCGTGGCGTTTTTGGGGTAGAGGGTGGCGCTGTCGAGGAGTTCGATCAGGGTGCGGGATTTACTGCGTTCGACGGTGAGCAAGGCTTGGGCGTAGTCTTGGTGGTTGATGCAGGCTTGCACCATTTTTTGATAGATATTGAGGGAGTTGGTGATGAGTTCCCGTTTGGTGGCTTCGGAGGTGGCCCAGTAGCGGCTTTGTTCGATGGCTAGGATGGCTTGGTTGTAGCCTTCGATGGCGATTTCCCAGTTTTGGAGGTCGTAGCCGAGGTTGCCGAGGTTGCGTCCGGTGGTCAGGCATTCAAAGGGTAAAGAGGAGGGTGTATAAACTTCTAGGGCTGCTTTGTAGGAGGCGATCGCCTCCTCCATATTGTCAGCTTGCTCTCCCCGGATGCGGTTACAGTAGGCATTCCCCAAGCCCAGTTGAGTATCTGCCCAATCTTCGGGAAAGGCGGTGCGGGTAAAGACTTCGAGGGCAGCTTTGTAGCAGCGAATGGCCTCCTCGATATTGTCCGCTCGCTCTCCCCGGATGCGGTCACAGTAGGCAGTCCCCAAGCCAATTTGAGTCGCTGCCCACTCATAGGGAAAGGCGCTGCGGGTGTACACTTCTAAGGCGGCTTGGGTGCAGCGAATGGCCTCCTCGATAT
>NZ_JAJENT010000708.1:0-27338 GCF_035615515.1 Phormidium sp. CCY1219 | reverse complement strand
GAATTGTATCGGGATTAACTGTAGTTGCAACACCCCACTAAAAACAATGCTTTGACGATAAGATTTGCAGCCGGTTTATAACCGGCTTTAGCTATGAGGCGTGGGTTTAAAACCACGCCGGGTTATTAAAAACAATGCTTTGACGATAAGATTTGCAGCCGGTTTATAACCGGCTTTAGCTATGAGGCGTGGGTTTAAACCCACGCCGGGTTATCGGGTTAATGCAACATCAAAAAATGTACAATATCCCCAATTACCCAATCAAATCAAAGGCACTATGTTGATAATCAATCACATAAGGCCCAAAAGATTTTTTAATTGCAGGGTTGTAGGAAACATATTCCAAAACGCGATCGCGTTTGAGACCGGCCATAATCATTCCGACTGTCATCGGTTTAGTTACCCCGGTAAAATCGGCAACAATTTCATCCGCACCATATTGACTTTTGCGATAAATTTGGTTGACGGCATCGAAAGTTTCTTGGGCGTCAGCGGGGGACACGCCTTTGATAATTTGTACCTGTAAAGGCGGTAAATTAAGTGGGTTAGCGATCGCATTGTGTTGTAAGTCTTCACAACGCCTTTTAATCTCCTCTGCTTTATTCTGAGAACTGCCACCGAATTGGTTGATTTGACTGTCATCGGACGGACTTAAGCACACAATTTATAAACAGCGCTTAGTTATGTAGTGATATTCAATAGCAAACATGGCACTATTCGGATTGCTAACCAGCAAAATCAACCCTTTTTTGCCATCGGGTTGAGTTAATTTATCGCTGACAAATACCCCTTGCATGAGGGGACGGCGGAATTTATACCCCAAACTAATAAACAAGGTGAATCCCAAACCCAAACCAATCATCAGGGTATGCACTAAAAACTCTTTGGGAGTGGGAGTCGGAGTCGTCCCCAGGACATAGCGGATTGCCAATTCGCTCAATTTGACGAGATTATCTATCATCCAACCCGCGATCGCCAGTCCGACTCCTCCCCAAAACGGCAATCCCAATCGGCGGAAAATGTGCCCTAGTTGCAGACTCGACCAAAAGGCAGCGATCGCATTCCAGCAACCACGGGCGATATCTGCGGATTTCTTGCGGACCGATTTTACCGTTCGGGCGATCGCATCTTTCACCTGGATTGTCACTTGCCCGGTCCCTCGGATCCCTTTTTGCATGACCGCGAGACCCCGGGTTGTTACCTTTCTTAACCGGAATGCTAACTTAGGTTGCGGTTTGTTAGGTTTCATAACGATTTCGATAAATTAATGGGTTTATACCCTAAAATGGTAGCTAGGTTTTGGAAGCTCAGCTTTCCAGTAGCGATTACAATGGCCACATAGACCGCCGAGATGCCGATGCCATGACCGAATCGAGCTATACTGCAATTACCTTTGCACCGGTGCAAGGGTTTATCGAAAAGTCCCGCAAGTTGCGCGACTTGTATGGGAGTTCGTTTCTGCTATCGTACCTTTCCCGCGTTCTCTGCAACGCGGCGCAACAGCAAGGGTGGAAGGTGATTTCCCCTGCCATCATTAACGTGACCCAGGGGACGCCGAATCAGATTATTATCCAGGGCGTGTTTCCCGAAGCAGATGCCCGCGCCACCTTTAACCAAGTATGGCACACGGTGGTAGAAACCTGCCGCCAATGGATCGAGAAAACCTTACCCAACCGTAACTATTGTTGGAAGCGCGAGTGGAAAGATTGGAGTCACCACGCCTGGGAATTTTTCTGGGCCATCGGCGATACGATTACCGCAGCGCGAGAATCTCTCAATGATGTCAAACGTCCTCGGGATTGGGTGGGGATTAATTGGAAAGGCGAAAGTTCGACCCTTTCCGGAACCGATGCGATCGCATGGCCGAAGTTGGGTTTAATTCATCCCCAAAACCCAGAGGCGCAAACTGAAAAACAAGAAATCGAGGAATTTTATGCTGCCTTGAGTCAAGAACTGGGTGAAACCTATATCGAACGCATTCCTAGATTCGATACTCTAACCGGAAAGAAGCGGGTGAATGTAGCCAAAAAAATCGGTGAGGCGATAATTACGCCTCGGGAACAGTTAAGTATTCCCGAACTGATTAAACGTTTGATAACCGTAGAGGCGATCGCGGAATCGATTCAATTTGAAATCGAACGTCCGCGCATCGAAATGTCAGACACTTTTATCCAAGCAGCATTGGCAGCGACAGATATTGAAATTCCCGAAAAACCGTTTCGCGAAGTAAACCGCCATGAGGAAAAACGGTGGACGGGATGGTTCCAAGGGGATGGCGATCGCATGGGTAAATTCCTGCAAGAACTATCAGAAAAAGGAGAAGATATCGAACGAGAAGAACTGAAAAAGTTTAGCTCGGCGTTAATGAACTGGGGGGAAGATGAACTCAAACCTTATATGAAAAAAAGCCAACTCGGTCGGATTGTCTATGCCGGTGGCGATGATTTTATGGGGGTTTTGTTCCAAAGTGCCACCCCGGGAGACCTCACCGCTAGCGAGTGTTTGCAGTGGTTTTCCAATCTACCCGAACTGTGGAAAAAACACGGCTATGCCGATAAAATTAGCGTCAGTGTTGGGTTTGTCTGGGCCGCGCCCAATGTTCCCCAGCGCGATGTGTTGCAACACTGTCGGGAAGCAGAAAGGTCGGCGAAAAGTTGCGGACGCGATCGCCTTGCGATGCGGGTATTATTCAACAGTGGCAATCACCTGGAATGGGTGTGCCCCTGGCGATTTTTGGATATTTTATCCGCCTATCGCGATCGCAACAACCAACCCAAAAACTGGGCGCACATTTACCAAGATATCGCTAGTTTACAATCCCGTTATGCTTTCACCGATAACCAAATCCACATTGCCGAGGCGATCGCTGAAATTTATTTTCCCAGTCAAAAAGATATCTTAAACCGGGATAACTGGTGGAATGCTGACGATAAAGCGGGAATTTTAGGCGAACCAGAAAAATACCACGAAACCGGCAACCTGAACGAGAAAGCAGTCAATACCGCCCTCAACGACTGGATAATCAATCTGGCAAAAGTAGGTTTTCATTTATGTTCCGATACCTGATTATTATCGAACCCCTCGGATTCCTCTACGGAAGTGCGGGAAGATTCCTCTCTCCTGAAAACTTAGTAGGGCGATCGGGAACCAGCTTTCCGCCTTCTGCTGCCACTTTATCCGGCATTTTTGCCGCCGAATGGCAAACCGAAGCGGAGAAAAAGAAACTCTACAATCTGAAACTGGCAGGGCCATTTTGGGCGGAGGAGAAAAACGTCCAAAACTTTTACGTCCCCACCCCGTTTAATTGTTTGGTCAAAGACAATAAAATTAAATATGTGCTAACTTGGCAGGGAAATAAATGGTTGCAACCATCCGGAGAAAAACCGCCCAATGATAAATTTCAAACTGGGACTTGGATGGGGATAGAAGATTGGGAAAAACTGGAAGAAAATAGCTTAGAACAACCGGAAGTCAAAGGTAATCCTTGGAAATTTTTACCTCACTTGCATCCCCGCCTGAGAGAAGACGAACGTCACGTAAAAACAGACGCCGCCGACAATCAAGGCAGTTTGTTTCTCGAAAATGCGGTACAACTGAATCCGGAGACTTGTTTGGTGTATTTATCCACCGAAGAAATCCCGGCGGGTTGGTATCGGTTTGGGGGGGAAGCACATATGGTGGCGATTCGATGTGAGGCGATCGCCAAACCGGCGAGACTCTTACTCGAACAACCCTTGCAACGCAGTTTTGCCCTAATTACACCAGCGGTGTGGGGTTCCAACCGCCTTTCCTATCGCGAACCGAAGGTTAAACTCGGGAACCAGTGGCAAAGCGTGTGGTATGACAGCGAATCGGGCATGAAATCGATGCTAACCCAGCGTTCCCACCCGATTCGATTTCGATTAGGCGATCGCGAAAACCAGCAACCGAATCAACCGAAACTGCTATCGCGAGGGCGGTATGCCGTTTCCGCCGGCACAGTCTACATTGTAGACCGTCCGCTAGATAAAACCTGGCAACAGTGGCCCAGGAAGTGGTTTCCTACCGAAGGATATTCGTTCAAACGCTGGGGATGCGGATTATCTTTGCCCCTGAACGGGGCAATTTCTCATCAATTATCGCAACAATAGGAGAACCTGAATGTATCATCAAGCTTACGGCATTATCGAAACCCTCGCCCCCCTTCACGTGGGCGCATCTGCCGGTGAGGAAACGGGCAACCTCAACCTCATTTTTCGCGACCAATTCACCCAAACTGGCATTATTCCGGGCAGTTCGATTCGGGGACGATTTCGGGCAGATATGCGCCGCAATCATAACAGTAACGGCAACGTAGGTTATTAGTACGGACATGAAGCGGTAGAAGGTCGCGAAGATGGCGGAACCACCGAAGCGCGCGTTAAATTTGAATACGCTTCTTTACTGTGGTTGCCCGTGTTTTATCCGGGACAACCCATCGTCTGGGTGACATCCCCCCTCCTCCTGAAACGATACAAGCACATGGCCGGAATTTCCACACCCGTTCCCGACCCTTATACCGCCTCCCCCGACCTAGAAGGTCGTCAGGTTCCCGGTACGCAAAAAAAGGTGTTGTTCTTTAATTTAGGTTTCCTCGAAATCGACCATCAAGTTGACCTTTCTCCCTGGATTCCAGCCGGGACAAATTTATCCACGAAATCTTTAGTAGTTGTAGATGACCGAGATATTGCCAACATTCACGATATGGCTTTATATCGTCAAAGTCGAGTAAAATTACTCGACAATATGAAAAAAGTGGATACGGAACGCGGGGCATTTTTTAATACCGAAGCGTTACCCGTCGGCAGCATTTTAGTGTTTCCCGTTGCCCTGAAAGAAACCGGATGGCAACCCTTTGGCACACGAAATTCTCAGCCCTATTCTCAAGAATTGTATTTTGGCGGACTCGAATCGATTGGTTTCGGTCGTTGTAATGTGACGTTAGTTGGTGATAGTTTAGCCCAACCCCAGGAGGAAAAACAATAATGGCGTGGACATCTTATAGTTTAGACCAAGTGGCACAACAGCTAGTTCTCGATGCCCGACTGCGCGATCGCAAATCTCTCAATCAATCCTTTAAAATGCGCGAATCCGTTGCTTACGGATTGGAACGATTTTGGGGAGAACACCTGCGCTTGCAAGTCAGAGAACCCGATAAATCCCAATACTGGAAAGCAACCTGGGATGCCTTAGTTGATGTTATGAGGCAATCGGGCATTACGGTTCCTAACGATACGGTTCATGTGAATAATACTACAGACGAACCAACCTATGAGGTAGCGGGAAAATTACAATGGTTACTGAGGCGATCGCTGCCCGAATCCCAACAAAACATCCTCCTAACACTGATGCGGTTGCTGATGCGATTTGCTATGCTTCTCGGAGGTTTTGGTAAATCCTGGCGACGCGCCGACCATCGCTTGTTTAATAAGGAATACTACGAACAAAATGAAACAAAACCCTTGATTCGCTGTCACTGGCAGTGGGACAAAAGCTCGTTGATTAACGAAAACAAAGTTCGCAAACTCGACCACGTTGCCCCGTTTTTAAACCATATCAGAACAACCGCATCGGACTGGATAAAAATTTGCGGCATCACACCGACTCCCGATAGCCCGACAGACTGGCGCGAAGCATGGCATCCAGACAACGTGCAAGTCTGGGGAAGATTCTCTCAAGGTCGAGAAGACTGTAAAGCAGTGCAATGGTTGCACAAACCTTATCAAAAATTTGACCGCTATCTCCGACAACAAACGCAAACGATTAAGCAAACATCAGTTACGGGAAGTATCAATCAAATTGGGCGACTGTGGCATCGGATGTATCCAGTGGTGCGCGTGAATACAACAATGGAAAATGGTAAGCAGAAGAGAAGGGCAATTCCTACTAAAAATTTCATGGAATTGCTAACAATGTTTCCGGACGATTCTCAAGAGTGTACAAATTTTCTCAACTTTTTGCACGAGGAATAACAATCTCAATCTAACTCGGATAGTTTTCAGAAACTTTGGCCAAAATAAATTGAACCCCTACCGCTTGAGCTGAAGTGGACTTGTTGGAAACGTCATGGCTCCAAAGGGCAACAGAACTACAGTGAATGCCGCACCTGCTTGCATAGATGTAGTAGAATGTGACCGGAAAAAATCCCCGGATAATATGTGGGATTTTCTCCGGTGGATTGCCAATCAAAATAGCCGACAGGAATAGTTTTAAAAAGAATTATTCCGCATCGGCGAACCATGAGAAGCCAAGGCGAAGTTTTAATCGCCCGCGTTTCACCGACACTGGACCGGAGATGATGTTTTAAAACGCCCCGAGATCCGGGATGGGTGAGCCTTCGCCCACCCATCCCCTCACGAGAGGTTCTTTTGCTGCTGATACAGTGCTTTAAATCTGCGCTGTTGCTGTTTGTGGTCTACAATCGGGGCAGGATATTCGCACTGTTGCCGATCGCTGGGCGGAATTTTTCCCGACATTAACACCTCCGTATCCAGCGATCGCAATTCTGGCACCCATTGGCGAATGTATTCCCCCTCCGGATCGAACTTTTGCCCTTGGGTGGTGGGGTTGAAAATTCGCAAGGGTTTCGGATCCATGCCGCTGGAGGCACTCCACTGCCATCCGCCATTATTCGCCGCTAAATCGCCGTCATACAGTTTCTGCATAAAGTATTTTTCTCCCCACTGCCAATTGATAATTAAATCTTTAGTGAGAAAACTGGCGACAATCATCCGACATCGGTTGTGCATCCATCCCGTTTGGTTGAGCTGGCGCATGGCAGCATCTACAATTGGATAGCCGGTGCGCCCTTCACACCACGCTTGGAAATGTTCTTGGTTGTTTTCCCAGGGAAAGTCTTTCCACAAGTCGCGGTAAGGCCCTTCGGCAAGTGCCGGATAGTGATACAAAGCATGTTGGTAGAATTCCCGCCATGCCAATTCTTGCCGCCAGGTTTGCACGGATTTGCGCGTTTCGTCGCTGCGGCATTGTTCCCAAGCCGTGCAGGTTTGCGCCCAGACGCGGCGAATGCCCACTGCGCCAAATTTGAGGGCAGCACTTAATCCAGAGGTGCCGTCAACAGCGGGGAAGTTTCGCAATTCGTCGTACTCGTAAATGGCGCGATCGCAAAATTCCTCCAGTTTCTCCCGCGCCGCTGTTTCGCCCGGTTCGAGCAATAGCTCATTGTCCCAAGAAAATCCCAACTCGTCAAGGGTGGGAAGGGCGATCGCGCCGCTTTCTACTGCCGCTTGCTGTTGTTCTTCGCTCAAAGGTATCATATCTTTTACCCGAGGCTTTGGTTCCGCTTTCTGGTGGCGATTCCAGTTTTTCCAAAATGGAGTATAAACGGAGTAGGGCGTACCACTGCCGGTGCGAATTTCTGCCGGTTCGTGCAACAATCGATCCCAAAAGGTTTGCACTTCAATGCCGCTTTCTTCCAGGGCGTCGCACACTGTTTTATCCCGCTGCTGGGAATAGGGTTCTACATCCAGGTTCCAATACACTGCTTTTGCCTGTAGCGCCCTCGCCAATGTCGCGATCGCCTGACTCGGTTCGTCATTTAAAATTAACAATTGACTCCCCGCCTGGGCATAACTTTCCTGCAATTCCCGCAAGCAACCCAGCATGTATTTTACTCTTGCCGGTGCCACATCATCGCGATCGAGAATATTCGGATCCAGGCAAAACACCCCCACCAGGTGCGCCGTTTTCTGCCGCGCCTTTGCCAATCCCACGTTATCGCTCAGCCGTAAATCTCGCCGATGCCAAAAAATTATCGTCTCCGACATAGTTTCTCCTGATTTGTATTCGATACACCGTTGATTTTTCCCAGAATTGGGAGAATGGTGTTTTCTATTTTCTCATATTTTTACTATATTTTTCAATCTTCAATTTTGCAAACGGTATTTTTAAAAAAACCCGACAAAAGCGAAAGCCACTCCCTCGGTAAAGGCAGAATTTATATTGATTTATTTTGGGTTATGCCCATAATTTAGAGGGTTAGGAATTCATCCGAATTAGGGTTTTATGCAACGGAATTGAGATTCGCTTAAACAGGTTATTGAATCCCGGTGTTGATTGAGAACAAACCGCCCAATGGCTGGGAGGTGCAGATGGGCAAATGCGATCGCCACTTCCCCGCAAACTAAATTGTCAATCTGCAACATCCTTCCCCCACAGAACCCACAGCAACCGAGAACTTGCTTAACATGGGACGACAGACTAAAACTAATGAGGACTGATGCAAGTTGGTTGTGGTAGGTCAACCCACCCCACACCGCAAGAGTCAGAAGTCATTATCGGATATCCACTGAGAGTTCTCAATATGACATTAGAAACCGTTGGAGGAGAAGCGCTAATACAGGAAAACCTAGAGCGCTTTCTCCTCGTGCTTACCGTCTCCCTAAGTGTAGCGACGCTTCCCCAAGTATTTAGTTGGGTGAGGCAGATTCCCTACACCCTGCTACTGGTGATCGTCGGTTTAGGGTTGGCATTTGTAGACGTGCGTCTGGTCAACCTCTCCCCGGAACTCATTTTGTCAATCTTTTTGCCTCCTCTGCTGTTTGAAGCCGCCTGGAATCTGCGGTGGAAAAACCTGAAGCGAGATTTAGTCCCCGTCAGTTTCTACGCCATTGTCGGGGTGTTGATTTCCGTGGTTGGTATCGCCTTAGCGCTGAATCAATTTGCCGGGATTTCCCTAACCACCGCCCTGCTGTTGGGGGCGAGTCTTTCCGCCACAGATCCGGTATCCGTGATTGCCCTATTTCGGGAATTGGGGGTAGACAAACGGCTTTCCACCCTCATGGAAGGGGAAAGCTTGTGCAACGACGGCGTAGCGGTCGTGGCATTTAGCTTATTAGTCGGATTGGCATTAGGCACCGAACAATTCGAAGTGCGAACCAGTTTGGCGCAATTTTTTGCCTTTGTAGGGATTGGCGTGGGGGTGGGGAGTCTGATTGGGTTTGGAATTTCCTACCTCACCCAACGCTTCGACTTGCCCTTAGTCGAGCAATCCCTGACCCTGGTTTCCGCCTATGGCACCTATTTAATTACCGAAGAACTGGGGGGTTCCGGGGTAATTGGCGTAGTGACGGCGGGGGTAATTTTAGGAAACTTTGGCTCCAGAATTGGCATGAACCCGCGCACGCGGTTAATCGTCACCGAATTTTGGGAATTTTTAGCCTTTTTCGTCAATTCCATCGTTTTTTTGCTGATTGGCGACCAAATCGAGTTTGCCAGTTTGGCAGACAATCTCGGGTCGATCGCGATTACCATTGTCGCCGTACTCGGGACCCGCGCCCTATCTATTTACAGCCTCGGCGCAGTGAGCAATTTAATCACCAAATCCGATTTAAGCCTGCGCGAACAAACCGTGCTGTGGTGGGGGGGCTTGCGAGGATCCGTCTCCATCGCCTTGGCGCTCTCCGTGCCCATCGTACTGGAAGCGCGCGAAGAAATCATCGCCACCGTATTTGGCGTAGTGTTATTCACCCTGCTAGTGCAAGGACTCACCACCAAACCCCTGCTGAAGCGGTTAAATTTACTGGGAGAGCAGACCTTGCGACAGCAATATGTAGAAGCGATCGCCCGTCGCACGGCCCTCGAACGAGTCCTCGAGCGTTTAGACGCGGAAAACCTGCCCCCCGACATCGATCCAGAGTTTTACCGCTATCAAATCGCCTTAGTCAAAGGACAACTCGAAGAAGTCGAAAAACAACTCAAACAATTGCGAATCGAAGAACCCGACTTGCAAGACTTTGCCCGGGAACAATTCAAAGAAGAACTGCTCGCCATTGAAGCAGACACCTACGCCGAATTAGTGCGTGCCGGTCGCTTAACCAAAGAACTGGCACCCTTTTTACAAGAAGTTCTGCAAGAAGAAGGATAAACAACCACAGCGGGGAGCCGATGCGCGCCCCCTAACCCAGAGAATTAAGAATTGAGACAACCCCGGCGACTGCGCTTATGCGGCTTAATTCTTAATTCTCTACTGTCGATAAACGGGCAACGTAAAATGAAAAGCACTACCGCGTTCCGGAGAAGAATCCACCCAAATTTGCCCGAAATGTGCCCGAATCAGACGCTTGCACAATCCCAAACCGATGCCGTACCCATCTTTTTTCGCATCCCGTTGCAGGCGAAAGCGGTCTTCAAAAATATGCTTTTTATTCTCCTCCGGAATTCCCGGTCCATTATCGATAATGCTCACCTGAACCTTTTGGGTGGTGCGGTGCAAAATACACAGTTCGATTTTCCCTTTTTGTGGAGTATATTTCACCGCATTATCCAACAAATTTACCACCACTTGGCGGATGCGTTCCCCATCAGCATAAACCAAAGGCAAATCATTGGGAATATCTCGATGAAACTTCAGGGAATTTTCTTTAAACCGCTCTTCAAAATCTTTAATAATCTCGAAGCATAACGCTTTGAGATCCAAAATGTGGGGATGGATTTCAAATTCCCCATTATTACTGGTGCGAGCGGCAATCAAAATGTCGGAAACCATCTGCTCGATCGCCCGGGTTTGATTGCGGGCGTGGGCGATCAACCGCGCGCTCAGGGCCGCCCTGACTTTTGGGTCGCTCTCCTGATTTTGGTGTTGGGTCATTTCCAGGGTTTCCAACGCCAAGGAGGTTGCCGTGAGGGGATTTCGCAACTCATGCGCCAACATGGCAATCAGTTGATCTTTAAAATGAACGCGATCGAGCAATTCTTCTTTTTCCTGCTTCAGGTGAAAAATTTCGTCGGATAACTGCATCAATTCCGCTGAATGAGCCAGGGAAGAGGTAGAGGGGGCGCAACTGTTGCCGTCGGGTTTCCTATCTCCCTTGTCTTCGAGATAATCTTTCACAGAACGTTGCCAGCGCTCCCACCATTTTTCTATCTGCGCGACTAAATTACTGCCGGCGATAATCTGGCGCGGTTCTGGGTGGAGTTTGATCAGCGCCGGGGTGGCAACCAGGCGAAAATGTTCGGCAAGATAGGGTTGTTCTCCCACATCGACGATCTGAAGGTCAAAAATGGTCTCTGCCCGCAATTGTCTGAGGTAACTGCGGATATCGCGGATTTGTTCGGTGGAATTCGGACGCCTATCCACACACAGCACGAGCTGTAAAGGGGCGTTTTGATTCCGATCTAGGGTTGGGTCTGGAGAAGCTCTCATGCAATCTTGTTGCAGCAGTGCAAATAAAACAAGGGTCAACCTCCAAGCAAGAGCGGAAAAATCCTCCCGATCGCCCTGGAGTTTCTTTGTCTTTTCTTTATATTTATAAACTATCCTGTTTGTGGTCTGTCTGTTAACCTGTGCTGATTCTTCTCAGGGCAAGGGGATTCCGAGTTAAGGATCCCTGGCAGAGTCAAGGGAAAACGGACGGGTCTCGGGAATTTGGCTCCACACCCGGGAAAGGAGTTGACGCATCCTGAAGTGGAACGGTAAAGTTTAAAGTTTTGTTAAGGGCTTGAGTGACCAATGGTGTCAAACTGGCAGAAAAACCCCCGATCGCGAGTGGTGGCGATCGCCGCCGCCGTCTTTTTCATCATCACCCTGGTGTTTACCTTGCACCGCTACTACACCTTTTACGCCTCCTTTGACCAAGGCATTTTCAATCAAGTCTTTTGGAACAGCACCCACGGGCGCTTTTTCCAAAGCTCCCTGTCTTCGAGCCTTTCCACGAATGTGGTTCACGCCGGCGAAGTACCAGAAGTCTTTTACCACCGTCTGGGACAGCATTTTACCCCCGCTTTGCTTTTGTGGCTCCCCCTCTACGCGCTGTTCCCCTCCCCCGCCACCCTCAGCGTGCTGCATGTCACCATCGTCACCGCTGCCGGCTTGGTGCTGTACGTTTTAGCCAGACAGTACCTCGAGGTGCGCCTGTCAGCACTGATTGCGCTGAGCTATTACGCCGCCAACGCCATCCTCGGACCGACGCTTTCCAATTTTCACGATAACTTCCAAATCCCCCTGTTTGTCTTCAGCTTGCTGCTGGCGATGGAAAAACGCTGGTGGTGGCTGTTTTGGCCGTTGGCTATCTGTATTTTAGCGGTGCGCGCCGATGGGGGCATTTCCCTGTTCGGGATTGGCGCATACATGACCCTGAGCAAGCGCTATCCGGGGCGGGGTCTAGCCGTCTGCGTGCTCAGCTTTACCTACGTGGTGGTGCTGACGAATGCGATTATGCCGTTATTTTCCGAGGATATTTCGCGACGGTTTACCATCGAGCGCTTTGGGCAATATGTGGATGCCCAAGAAGCAACCACCCTGGATATTCTCTGGGCATTTATCACCCAACCGGGTTTGGTGTTTGCGGAAGTGTTCACCCCGTTTTGGGGCAAATTAAAATATCTCCTCGGACAATGGCTTCCGTTTGCCTTTGTGCCCGCCTTGTCACCCGCCGCTTGGACGATCGCCGGTTTTCCGTTGCTGCAAATTTTCCTGCAACAAGGCATGAGTGCCCTGTCGATTAACATTCGCTATGCGATGACGGTGGTGCCTGGGTTGTGTTATGGGGCGATTTTATGGTGGTCCCACCGTCAGCAGTGGCTCGATGCCCCCCTGCGTCAGTGGGCGATCGCTGCTTTACACCCTCAGACCCGTTCTAAATTCTCCCCGCCGGCCCTGGGTGAGTGGTTCGATTCCCGGCGAGAAACCCTACGCCTGTGGTGGGAAAAACATCCCCATCTGCTGCGAATTTCCATGCGCCGCTTTTGGGCGATTTGCATCTGTCTGTCTCTGTTTTTTACCTTTACCTCCAACCCGAATCGCACCTTTTATTTCTTGATTCCGGATTCGGTGGATCCTTGGGTGCATGTGTCTCTCCCCCGTCAGTGGCAACATGCGAGCCATATCCGCGCTTTGATGAATGAAATCCCGCCGGATGCTAGCGTGGCGGCGACGACTTATATCGTGCCTCCCCTCTCCGGGCGTCGGGAAATTCTCCGCTTTCCGTTTCTGCAGTTACGCAACGATGCGGGGAAGGTGATTCACGTGGAATACGCGATCGCCGATTTATGGCGTCTGCAGCAGTATTTACCCGCCTTCAAGTACGATCGCGAACTGTTCCGCTCGATTATTCCGTTTATCGATCGCCTCGCCAATGAGGGTCACTATGGCATTATTGGCTTTGAAGATGGGGTGATTTTGATGCGCCGCAATACCCCCTCGGATCCTGCCGCTTTCGCCGCTTGGAATGCCTATCGCCAAGAGATTGCGCCACTCATGCAGGAGTTGAGTTAAAATTGAGGGATAATTTTAGCGATCGCTAAAAATCGCTAGATAAGTAAATCCCGATTCGGGTCATTTATTTTGCAGAATTGCTTATCAACTTACCGGAATGTAAACCCGCTAATTTCAGTTTAATGGTCTAACTGTAGCCGATGAAAATTTTGGTGTTAACCTGGGAATTTCCTCCGAGAATTGTGGGAGGAATTGCGCGACATGTGGCGGAGTTATATCCGGAGTTAGTCAAACAAGGGCATGAAATCAATTTACTTACCATCGAGTTCGGTCATGCCCCGATGTATGAAGAGGTGGAAGGAATTCGGGTGCATCGGGTACCAGTGGAACCGGGAGATAACTTTTTCCACTGGATCGCGAACCTCAACCAGAGCATGGGCAAACATGGGGGAAAACTCATCGTAGAAGAGGGGTATTTTGATTTAATTCACGCTCACGATTGGTTGGTAGCGGATGCGGCGATCGCCCTGAAACACCATTTCAAAATTCCCTTAATCGCCACCATTCACGCCACGGAATACGGTCGCTATAACGGGCTTTTTCATAACGACCATCGCTACATTTCGGCGAAAGAAGGCGACTTAGTTTATAACGCATGGCAGGTAATTGTTTGTAGCGACTATATGCGCCACGAATTGCAACGCACCTTGGCGGTTCCCTGGGACAAAATGGATGTAATTTTCAACGGCATTCGCCCGGAGAAAAAACCGCGCTTGCACGAATTTGATGCGGAAAACTTTCGCCGTCGGTTTGCTGCCGATCGCGAAAAAATCCTCTATTACGTGGGTCGCATGACCTATGAAAAAGGGGTGCAAATTTTATTGCGCGCTGCACCGAAAGTCCTCTGGGAAATGGCAGGTCAGGTAAAATTCGTTATCATCGGCGGTGGCAATACGGACCATCTCAAGGACTTGGCGCGGGAATTGGGCATTTGGCAGCAGTGCTATTTTACTGGGTTTATGTTTGAGGAGGACTTGCACAAGTTTCAGGCGGTGGCAAACTGTGCGGTGTTTCCCAGTCTTTACGAACCATTTGGCATTGTGGCATTAGAAAGTTTTGCCGCCCGAGTGCCGGTGGTGGTGTCGGATACCGGGGGGTTGCCAGAAGTGGTGCAACATGGCAAAACAGGGATAGTGACGCGGGCAAACGATCCCGATTCGTTGGCGTGGGGGATTCTCGAAACCTTGAGAAACCCGGACTACGTTGGCGCGGCGATCGAGAATGCCTATCGGGATTTGGGGCGGCGGTTTAGTTGGCCCAAGTTGGCACAGCAGACGGAGGCGGTTTATCGGCGGGTTGTGCGGGAACGATCGCAGGTGGAGTGGTAATCCCGATCGTGGCGATCGCAGGGGAATTGGTGGCGAGTGGTTAGAATAAGTCAAATATCCGTGACGTGACAGGAAGGGTACCTGGTCGGCGTATTGTGGCAGGGTTCGGGGTGTAAGGCAAGTTCGGGGGAAGAGAAACGGAATCAATTCCCCTGATTTCCGGGGCGATCGCGATCGGGGCAGATCGAGGTTAAAATTTTGGCTCTAGTTTTTCTAGAGTCTCAGTGTTAGGGGCAGATTCGGTCTCCCGAGGTGCCAGCAGCGCTTTTCTGGTGGGCAAAAAGCGCGATCGCCACACTGGATCTTTCTTCTCATACCTTTTCGATTGAATAGCTGCAAGGGGCAACCTATGACAGTTGAGCTGAACCATGTCTATCGTTCCAAACCCCTTCGTCGGAAGTGGAAAATGCCCCTACGCCTGGTGTTGGTTGTGCCGTTTGTCCTGCAAATTTGTGCGGCGGTAGGACTAACGGGATGGTTGTCGTTACAAAATGGTCAGGAAGCGGTGAATGACCTGGCGACGCAGTTGCGCGAAGAAATCAGCGCCCGGATCGAGCAACGGTTGCGGGAGTATTTACAAGCACCGCGCGTTATCAATCAGATTAACGTTAATGATATTCAATTAGGACAGGTTAATTTAGACAATACCGCCAGTTTGACGCGCCAATTTTGGCATCAACGGGATTTATTTTCGCCGATTTCGGTGTCGGCGATTTATTTCGGTGCGGCGGATGGGGAATTTACCGGATTGGGATTTCAAAATAATAACCGTTGGGAAGTGGGTCGGGCGGGAAAATCCACCGAGGGCAAGTTTCACAGTTACGCGATCGATTCGGTGGGAAATCCGACGGAATTGTTAGAAGTCGGCGGCGATTACGACCCGCGCATTCGCCCTTGGTATGAGAATGCGGTGAATGCGGGAAAGTCCACTTGGAGCGATATTTATGTGGATTTTAAAGACCCGAGGTTAAAGATTACCTTGGTCGAACCGATTTATCGAGATGGGGAGGAATTGCGGGGCGTTTTGGGAGTGGATTTTGTGTTGTCCCACATTCGTCTGTTTCTCGAACAGCTTAAAATTGGCAAGTCGGGAGAGACGTTTATTGTGGAACGTTCCGGATTTTTGGTGGCAACTTCGGCGGCACAAAAACCGTTTGTAATGAAGGGCGATCGCGTGGAACGAGTGAAGGCGGTGGCGGTAGAAAATCCTTTGATTCGAGAATCGGCGCGGTTTTTAACGAACCGTTTTGGCAGTTTTGCATCGATTAATTGGCCGAAACAGTTAACGTTTAAAATTGATAATGAGCCGCATTATTTACAGGTGGTTCCGTTTTCTGAAGGGGAGAATTTGGATTGGTTAATTGTGGTGGTGGTTCCGGAAGCGGATTTTATGGACCGGATTCACGCGAATACGCGCACCACGATTAAGTTATGTTCGATCGCCTTATGTGTGGCGATGGGGGTTGGGGTGGTGACGGCGCGGTGGATTAGCAAACCGATTTGGCGCTTGAATCAAGCGAGTCTGGCGATCGCCAATGGCAATTTCGAACAACAGGTTTCGGTGAGTCGCCCGGATGAATTAAACCAGTTAGCAAAGGCGTTTAATCGAATGAGCGCTCAACTGAAGTCGTCTCACGAACAATTGGCGGATTATTCCCGTTCTCTAGAATATAAGGTGCAAGAACGCACTCAGGAATTGCAATTAGAAAAGGAAAAGTCGGAGCGATTGTTGCTGAATATTTTACCCGGGGCGATCGCGGAACAATTGAAGCACAACCAAAGTGCGATCGCGGACTATTTCCCGGAAGCAACTATTTTGTTTGCCGATATCGTCGGTTTTACGAAGCTTTCTGCCCGGGTTTCTCCCATCGAATTGGTCAGTTTGCTCAATCAAATTTTTTCTACCTTTGACCAGTTAGCGGAAAAACACGGATTGGAGAAAATTAAAACCATTGGCGATGCCTATATGGTGGTGGGCGGATTGCCTTTAGCGCGAACAGACCACGCGGAATCAGTGGCAGAAATGGCGCTAGAAATGCAGGCGGCTATCCACACTTTTCAAGTGGAAAATGAGAAACCATTTCAAATTCGCATCGGTATCAATACCGGACCGGTGGTGGCGGGAGTCATCGGAATTAAAAAGTTTATTTACGATTTATGGGGAGATACGGTTAATGTTGCTTCTCGTATGGAATCAGCAGGAATTCCGGGGAAAATTCAAGTGACTGCCGCAACTTACGAACAAATTAAAGAGAAGTTTTTCTTGCAGGAACGCGGGTCAATTGTGGTGAAGGGTAAGGGGAAAATGAAAACCTATTGGTTGGTAGGGAAAAAACAGAGAAATGGGGGCGTGGGTGGGTGACGCCCCCATTTGAGGGGTGTTGGGTGGCGCTTACACCCGAGATGCGGAAGGGGAGGACATCGCCGCTTGCGCTTGACGCAGGGATTGGATGGTGGCGATCGCATGTTGTGCTACGGTGTCGATTTCTGCTTCGGTATTGAAACGCCCGATGCCAAATCGAACTGAGGCAAAGGCTAAGTTCGGATCGCGTCCGATCGCCTCCAGTACGTGAGACGGGGCAATTTTGGCAGAGGTGCAAGCGGACCCGGAAGACACCGCCATCACCGGTTGCAACCCCAATAATAGCGCTTGCCCGTCTACTTCCGCCACGCTTATATTTAAGTTACCGGGGAGTCTTTCGGTGGGATGTCCGTTGAGAAAAATCCCGCCTAGGGGGTCTAATTGCTCCCACAAGCGCTGGCGCAACTGTCGCAGGCGATCGCCTTCTGACGCCATTCCCGACACTCCCAGTTCCACTGCTTTGGCAAATCCGACGATTTGCGGCGGATATAGGGTGCCCGATCGCATTCCCCGTTCGTGTCCTCCCCCATGAAGCTGCGCCGCGAGTTTCACGCGCGGGTTGCGCCGCCGAATGTAAAGCGCGCCTATCCCTTTCGGTCCGTACACTTTATGCGCCGTTAGGGACATTAAATCTACGTTCGTCTCTTTCACATCGAGGGGAATTTTCGCGATCGCTTGCGCCGCATCTGAGTGCAGTAAAACTTTCCTATTTTTGCACAGTGCGCCGATTTCTGTCAAGGGCTGCAAGACGCCGATTTCATTATTCGCCGCCATCACGGAAACCAATATCGTATCGGACCGCAAGGCTTTTTCTAATTCGCTTACCTCTAATATCCCATCCGGTTTCACCGGCAATACCGTCACGTCAAATCCCAAACGTTCTAAATACTGGCATGGATCGAGTACCGCATTATGTTCGGTTTGGACGCTGATAATATGCCGCCCTTTCTCAAAATAGGCTTCCGCAACTCCTTTGATAGCTAGATTGTTCGCTTCTGTCGCCCCACTGGTAAAAATGATTTCTTCTGGTGTGGCATTTATCGCATCGGCGAGGGTTTCTCTGGCTTTTTTAACCGCCGCTTCTGCTTCCCAACCATAGTGATGATTGATGCTGGCTGGATTGCCAAAATGTTCGGTAAAATAAGGCAACATTGCCTCAATTACCCGTTGGTCTACGGGGGTGGTGGCGTGGCAGTCTAGATAAATTGGCCGATGAGACATAGGGAGGTATTTTCTGTCAACCGCAACCTCTTTAGTTTAGCGTATTTTTCCCCACATTTCCACCCAATTGCTGCAAACTGCCAACCTTTCGCCCACCTCGCGTCCCCGACTCTAGATCGACGCCGATTATTAGGGGTCGATGGGGGTTTAACTCGTTGCCAGGATCCCGCAGAGGCACCCTACCAGCGCTACCGCCTCCCCCCCCCCTATCAAGGTGTAAAATAGGTTGCACGATTGCTGAGTGTGACAACCGGTTTAAATTGACGATCGCCACTGGATCGATTTAGGCATTGAATTCCAAATCATCGAGGCGATCGCTTTAATTTGATATCATCATTACTTGGTAAAAAAGGCTTAGTTAGAGCTGTCGAGCGGGAGTTCGATCGCGAATTCGGTGCCTTGTCCCGGTTGGGATTTACAGGCGATCGCGCCGTGGTGCTGTTGGACGATTATCTGATAGGTAGTGGACAGGCCTAACCCCGTGCCCGACCCCACGGGTTTGCTGGTAAAAAACGGGTCAAAAATGCGAGTTTTTACCGATGTTTCCATGCCGATGCCATTATCGGAAATGACAATTAATACTTTGTTTTTATGCACCAATTGCGTGCGGATGGTAATGCGCGGCGGCGTTTTGCTATCGAGATTTTGTTGGGCTTCAATGGCATCGATCGCGTTATTGAGCAAATTGAGAAACGCTTGGTTTAAGCGTTCGCCATAAGAGGCGATCGCCGGCACTTTGCCATACGCTTTAATCACTTGAATTTCCGGGCGAGTGTCCCTAGACTGGAGGCGATGTCCTAAAATCAATAAAGTATTGTCAATCCCTTGATGTATATCGAATTTTTTCCATCCCGCGCGATCGACCCGAGTAAACTCTTGTAAAGAGGAGATAATTTGGCGGATGCGTTCGCTGCCATTTTGCATAGAAGCCATCACTTTGGGCAAATCTTTCACCAGAAAAGTTAGGTCAATGGCTTCGAGTTTATCGGCGATCGCCTCACTGGGATGGGGAACTTCTTGCTGATAGAGTTCCACCAATTCCAGCAAATCTTTAGTATAACCGTTAACGTGGGTTAAATTGCTATAAATAAACGTTACCGGATTGTTGATTTCGTGGGCGATACCAGCCACCAATTGACCGATGCTAGACATTTTTTCGCTTTGCACCAGTTGCGCTTGGGTCTGTTGTAAATCTTGCAGGGTTTTGCTGAGGCGCAACCCGGATCTAACCCGCGCCAAAAGTTCGTCAGAATCGATAGGTTTGGAGACAAAATCATCCGCCCCGGTATCCAATCCTTTGACGCGATCGGTGACTTGCTCTCGGGCGGTGAGTAAGATAAAAAAGGTGGTAGTCAGATTGGGGTCTGCCTTAACTTGTTTGCAGACTTCTAATCCATCTACAGCGGGCATCATCCAATCGCAGATAATTAAATCGGGACGCATCAGTTTTGCCTGTTGCAATCCTTCTTGACCATCAGCGGCGATCGCCACTTCATGCCCTTCGGTTTCGAGCAAGTCTTGCAGCACGATTTGAACCGTAATATCATCATCGATAACTAGAATTTTGCACATAATCTGTATGGGGTTTGGCGTTTCCGACTTGAGGGTAAGAATTCACTAAAATTTAGTGAAATGCGGGTCATTTCTGGTAATGTTAGCAACCTGTAAAAGTTTTTTCCAGTATCCCGCCTTGGGGGATAGACTGGCGGATGGCACCCTAAAAACGGCACTAAAATTGTGCCTGATTTTATCTTAACTCCCCGATCGCGATCGCGCGCCATCTATCCCCAGAAGGATTGACAATATGTAGCAGACATGGTAAATAGAACATTGCCCACACCCAGAAAAATGGCGATCGGGCGCGAAGAGCGGTATGTGCATCAACCGCCCGAGGTCGAGCCATCCGCGAGCAGGGTTTGGATACAGGCGCGAATGTTGTCCATTTCCGCTTGTAAATCCGCCAGCAGCGGTGTGGTTCCCTCCAACGTATTGTCGCGGGTGATTTGATGCAATTGTGCCGCGATCGCGGATAGGCATAAGGCCCCCACATTACCACTCGCCCCTTTCAAGCGATGAGAAACGCTTTCAACCGTGGCAACATCGCCATCGGCGATCGCGCGTGAGAGTTCTCCCACATCCACATCCGCCGTTTTCACAAACGCTTGCAGCAATCGACGTTGCAGAGATTTCTTTCCGCGAGACACTTGTTCGAGTCGGTTCAGGTCCAAAGAGGAGTGAGCCGGCGTTGCAGACAAGTCAGTTTGGGGAACTTGACAACGTTGTGCGATTTCCTCCACCTCCCGAACCGAAGAATCCCCACTCCCTTGCGCTTCTCGATGACTCCAGCGCGCTAAAATCTCCCCCAACACCCTTAAATCAACGGGTTTGCTGATAAAATCATTCATTCCCACCGCCAAACACTTATCGCGTTCGGCGGGCATTGCGTGAGCGGTGAGGGCAATCACCACCGTATTGCGCGTTGTGCTATCATCTGCGTTTCCCTTTCCCGAGGAACGGGTTTTGTGCAACTGTGCCTCTCGTTCTCGCAATTCCCGAGTAGCTTGATAGCCATCTTTCACCGGCATTTGACAGTCCATCAACAGGATATCGTAGTGTTGTTCGTTCCATCGCTGTAGCGCTTCCACACCATTATCCGCACAATCCGCACGATAGCCCAATGTTTCCAACTGATTGAGAATCACTTGTTGATTGATCGGATGGTCTTCCACCACTAAAATTGTCACATCCTTCGCCGACGGAGGGGTGGGATGCGGCGGGAGAGTTTCCGCCTCTGAGCCTTGGGAAGGTGCCGATCCAGACCAATGTTCCGTGCGTTCGGCTAAAGTGCTCAGCAAAGTATCAAACAACCGCGATGCGCGCACTGGTTCGATCGCATAACCCGCGATCGTCCGGTTTCCCTGCGCTTGACTTTCCCTCACCAGTGTTTCGACCAGATCGCGATACTTAAACGTAGTCGTTAGAAACACGCGCGTTTCCCCCAACTCCGGGCGATCGCCCAAAGCGCGAATCAGCGATCGGGCCGCCAACTCCGGGTTGCCCGAATCCGATGCGCGATCGTCGCCATCCCCCGACGCGGGCAGATGCAAATCCACAAATGCCACATCATACGGCTGTTGCTCCCATGACGCCTCTTGCAGCGCCCGCAGTAACCCCGTCATATCCGACACTTCATCTACCGTAATTCCCCAAGTAGCGGCGAGATGGCGCAAAGACTGACAAGCCGTCGCACTTGCATCAGCCACGATCGCCTTAATTTCCGTCAGCGAGATGGGCAACGCACAAGGCGGAACCGCCCCGGAAACTCGCGAACCGCGCTGGCGCAACTGTGCCGTAAACCAAAACGTAGAGCCGCAACCCACTGTGCTTTCTACCCCTATCTCACCTCCCATCAATTCTACCAACTGTTGAGAAATGGCCAAACCCAAACCCGTACCGCCATACTGGCGCGTGGTGGAGGCATCGACTTGAGAAAAAGACTGGAAAAGTCGATCTTGGCGATCGGGGGGGATGCCAATGCCGGTATCTTTCACCGCAAAGCGCAGACAAAGTTCTTTGCTAGACCCGTTGCGCCGAGGGGATTCTTGCGCCATCGTTACCTGCACCACCACCTCGCCACTGTGGGTAAATTTAATTGCATTATTCAGCAAATTTAACAAAATCTGACGCAGACGTGCCGGATCCCCGGATAACTGTTGTGGTACATTGGGATCGATAATAATCGCCAATTCCAGTCCTTTTGCTTGTGCTTCTGGAACGAGGAGGGCGATCGCATCTTCAATGCAACTGCGTAATTCAAAATCCAACTCTTCAAGCTGCATTTCCCCCGCTTCGAGTTTGGAAAAGTCGAGAATGTCGTTAATCACTGTGAGCAGGTGTTCGGCGCTGGTGCGGATGGCGCGTGCATAATCCCGTTGTTGGGGAGTCAGTTCGGTTTGCAACAGCAATCCCGTCATCCCCAATACCCCATTCATCGGCGTGCGAATTTCGTGGCTCATATTGGCCAGGAATTGCGACTTGATGCGGGCGATGGATAATGCGGCTTCCCGCGCTTCCACTAAGGTGTTAATATTATCCGTAGCGATCGCGATGCCGGCTACTTCCCCATTCGGCGCGTACCACGGATGAATCGCCCAGCGCTGATAGAGTTTAGACCCATCGGCGCGTTCCCAACACTCTTCGCTGACGGAAATCACTTCTCCGCCCAAGGCTTTCGCGATCGCCTCTCCCCAGCGTTCGGCCATTTCTGGCATCACTTCATCGTAGGTACAACCGATAAGCGAGGCAGAATCGCAACCGTCAGATGAAGGGGTCTCGAAGTGAGATAAATCGTAATCGGTCAGCCACTTTTGCGAGTAGGCGATATAGCGAAGCTGGCGATCGAGCATGGCGATCGCCACCGGTGCGCGCTCGATAATATGGAGCAATCGCGATCGCTCGGTTTCTAGAAGTGCTTCGGCGCGATCGCGGGCGGGGATGAGCTGGTGAGTGCCCTGTATTTGCAGGGGCTTGCCCGTTCGATCCCGCAGCCAAACTTGACCGCGATCGAGAATCCACTGCCAAGTATTGACTTTGGTACGAATGCGGTATTGTGCCTCATATACCCCCGTTTCGCCATGCAGATGAGCGCTTAACGCCGCGATCGCTTGGGGCATATCTTCTGGATGAATCAACCGTCGCCAACTCTCTACCGGATTGTCGGTTTTATCTTCCATCCAACCGCTAATTTTCACCAACTTGGGGGAGATGGAGAGTTTTCCCGTGGCGAGATTCCACTTCCACGGATGGCGATCGCTGTGTTGTAAAGTGTGGGATATTGGAGAACCGAAGGTCTGGTTGAGTTCCTCGAGGTCGAGATGTCTGAGGACAAAGCCGATGGGTTTGCCGGTGGAGTCTGCGATCGCATCGGCACGCAGTAAAATCGGTACCTGCTGTTTGTCTCGGGTTTGCACCCGCACAATCCCCAGCCAATTGCCCCCCTGGCGAATCGGTTCGAACACCTGGCGAGCGACTTCCGGATTCGCGTAGAGCCTGCAAATCCCGCCAATGGCGTTGAGGTTCTCGCAAGTGTATCCCAGTTGGTGGATAAAGGCAGGATTGTGATAAAGCGATCGATAGCGAGTATCGGCAATCGCGATCGCCTCAGAGGCACCTTCTACCGCATAGCGCAGGTGCATGAGGGTGTCTTCCGGGGGTTGGGGTTTCCCAATCGCTCGCAATACGATGGCACTTCCTCGGGTGGCGTTCTCCGTAGGGCCGGCGATCGGGGTACTGGTGGCCCTGAAGAACACCCCTTGGGGGCGATCGGGAGGACGCCAGAAGATTTCTACTCCTTCTACTGCTTCGCCTCGCATCCCTTTGACGAAGGGCAGTTCTTCAAAGGGAAAGGGGGTGACGCGATCGGGTAAATAGTAACGATCGAGTTGGGAATATAGATCGATGGGTTTGTCTAGTTCCGCCCCGTTGAATAGCTGCTGGGCTGGCGGGTTGAGGGGCAACAGGGTGCCGGTGGGGTCGGCAAGGGTAACGCGATCTTCGATGCTGTGAAGTACCGCTTCTAGGGTGCGGCTGTTCCGTTTGGCGGTATGTTCGGAACGCAGCAGGGCGAGGGCGATATGCTGGAGGGATTCTCGGGCGCTGTGTAGGGGAGTGATATCTTCTAGGAACAGCAAGACAAACTGCAATCGATCGTCTTCGTCTCGGATGGCAGAGGCATTCTGGCGCAGGTGAACGAATTCGTTATTGCGGGTGACGTAGGTTTTTTCGCAAACGCACGCCTCGCGATCGCCGGTGAGGATGGGCGCAACTGAGGCGATCGCTGCTTCTCCATCTACAGGATGCATAACGGCGTTCCAGTGGCACCCGGGTAAGGTGTTTTCCCCTTGGCCCACCAGGGCTTGCACCCTCGGATTGCTTTTGATGATTCTTCCTTCAAGGTCTAGGAGTGCGATGCCGAAGGTGGCTCGTTCGAAGATGGTTTCCAGGATGGGTTGCTGTAAGTTAGGGTTCATGTTCGCTTTCACAAGGGTTCGAGGACAATTGACGGAGGATTGAGAGGGTTGAGTGTCCGCCGTTTGCTTGTTGGGGGGTTGCAGCACCTTTGCGCTTTCGCTTTTCTGGGTCTTCGTCCCCCACATCTGGACTCGGAAGCTCGCCCCCGGCTTGGCGTCACCATTTGGCCCGTTTTGCACTGCCTATGTGAGCGGAAAGGGGCAGGATTGTTGGCAATACAATCGAGGTTTTTGTGGCGGTGGTATGGTTCAATCGGAATGACCCCCTTGGGCGATCGGACCTGCTATATCCATTTCGTCGAACCTCGGGGCACCCGGTGGTGGCAGGTGGCGCAGCACCCCCGCCAAATTCGCGATCGGCACGGCGTACCTGTGACGTTTCAGCACTTGCCCATGTCAGTTTCTCCCGGATTGGGGTTGCTTTTCCTAGGGGAGGGTTTGAAGAAAGGCGAGGGAAAGTCTTGACAAATTTGCAGTTAACCGCTATATACTTACTGAACTGCCATGGAGGCGTTTGTCCCAGACCCCGATATCGACCCGGGGAGCCAGATATTTTCCCCTGGTTGGTCAGCCGGGGGCGATCGCGCCTTCTGCGCCAAGTGATGTCGCAACGGCTACAGTGTCCTGTCATAAAAAGCTTCCGCTCCCAAGGGGCAGAGGTGTTTTGGGTGCATCGAAAGTTTAAACTACACGAAAGGGGGTTTTGAGATAACATGAGCGATTTAAGGGTTCAGGTCGATGGCAACGGGCTGAAGTCTCAGGATCGCCGCCGAGATTTTTCGGAGCGATCGCCGATTCTGTTGCCGATCTTAATCGTTTCCCAATTTTCTGTGTTGGACTGTACTGTTGCAACTACCGTAAGGTAGAAAAGGCTGGACTGTCGATTCCCCGCCCCAAGCTGAGGCTGCAATCGCTTCAGTCTTGGATGATATAGAAAGTAAGAGAAAAGTGACGCCCGTTCGGCAGGATTTTCTCTTACTTTCTATAGTTGGTGATAACAGGGAACCCTGGCTGGGAAAACTGCAAGTAACTGTCGGGCTTGTCGCCCCCTGAGTTTCGCGGTGGATGCAGGCCACATTAGCCTGTAAATAGCACCCAAGGGAATCGCGGCCAAAACGGCACGCCCGGAAGGGAGGAATCGCTCTGGAAGCGGTCTCGTTTGAATGGAGAAACGCCCCGCCAAATCTGCGATTCTTAGCTCCAATTTGTCCCCGGAAAGGGCAACGGTGGAATGAATGGGTTGAGTATCAACCCAGGCTAGTCCCCACCCTTTCCCGGGGCAATCGTGCAGGCAGCGTTCAGCACAGCGGTCAAAAATTAAAAATTTTGACGCAGGGTCAGCCTTTCATCTAAAATAAAAGCAGGGATCGTCTGTTTGGCTTTGTTAAAAAGCAATTCATGCCTTTTGTACAGGCATCCGTGAGAGGCGATAACCCCCCCAGGAACGAAACCCTAGCGGTTGTGATGCAGGCCAAAAGTTTTGGCAGGTAAGCAGTGCTTGCCCAGCCCAAATCTTCATGCCGTTGCGCCTATCGCATTCATCGCTCAGGGCAGGCGATCGCATCAAAAAAACAACGGTTTTTTGGGTAGGAGAAACCTATCAAAGATGGCGATCGCTCGGCCTCACAGCGAGTTATCCAACGGGTGAGTTGCGAATACCATGATGGGAATTTGCAGTCCAATCTGAGCCTCTAGTCCCGCTCCTGGGTAAATTGGCACGGCAATAGCTTGTATTTTCGCTCTAGAATTCCCAACCTCTACCCTGTATGACGTCTGAACAAGACGCTGTAGAATGGGATCGCCCTGTATGACGTTATAGGAAATGCCAACCAAACCAGTTACTTTACGATTACCAGAAGAACTCTTGCACGCGATTGACGCCCAAGTGGCTGCAGAAGACAGCAACCGCACCGAAGTGGTGGTTGCCGCCCTGCAGGAAGTGTTCTCACGCAAACGCGATCGCGGATCGGACGCCAAAGCGGCTCCCACACCCGCACCCAAAGCGAGTGGGGACTCGGTGTTAGTCAAACGAGTGGAAGAGTTAGAAGACAAAATCACCACCGTGGTGGATCGGGTCAGCTCGGATCTGCTCGGGCATCTGAACAAACGGCTCAATACCTTAGAAGAAGAGCTGGTCTCGGCGCAAACCGCGAAAACCGCAAAAACCGCGCCAACCGCGCCACCGAGTCAAGCTGCCGAAAAAACGAAGAGTGAAGAAGCGCCCACCGAGACTCCAGCGCCCACCCCACGGCAGAAACGAAGCACCTCCACCGGGGAATCTAACCGGAAATCCTCCACAAGCAGTTCTTCTGGTCGTCGCAGTCAAACCAAAGGTCGGAAAAAAACGACCAGCAAAAAGAGCTCGTCGAAAACAAAAAGCTCCACCACGACCTCGGAGGAAGCCAAGCCCTCGATTCGGAGAAGTCGTTCCAAACCGACCAAAACCGCTCAGGATTCCGCCACTGTAGGGGGGACTCGAAGCAAGCGAGGTACCGGCGAGTGGCTGACGGTGAAAGAAGCGTTTGAGAAGTTGGGCGGAGACCCCACTGACCCAGAGTCTGTGGTGACGAGCGAAGATAACAGCAATTCGGTGAAGTTCAACCGCTTCCGCGTACTCAGTGCTTCTGACTATCAAACGTTTGGGCTGGAATTTCGTCCCGATCGCCGTCGTCGGCGCTTACCCTGCTTGCGGCAGATCTAATAGCCGGCGCGATCGCTTGTCACCCAAAACACCCACAAGCGATCGCCGATCGAGATCGATGCCGATTCCTCTGCGATCGCTCCCACCCGGAAGGTTTTCCCGGACCGGGAGTGCGATCGCCCCCAACCCGAGGGGGCGGGGCAAAACCCTCACAGGCGCGGCAAAAACCCCCCGAGATCCCATCTTTCCCCCAGGGGCAGCGGTACCTACCCTCGGCGCACAACCCTCATCCCTATTGGTGCCAGAATTCCCAACCCCTCCTGACTCTTTCAGATGGCGATCGCAACTCCGCCGCCCCAACTCAAAAACGCAAAAAGCGCCCTCCCGAAGGAGAGCGCTTTTTGTTATTTCAAGCTAAATCTTAGCCATTGATTTGCGGGGCGGTTAAAGCCACCGGCGTGGTTTCCCCTGCAGCCAAGTCTAACGGGAAGTTATGAGCGTTGCG
>NZ_JAJENT010000707.1:0-208 GCF_035615515.1 Phormidium sp. CCY1219 | reverse complement strand
ACCCGTCTGGCGGGTTTGGCTTTTGAATCGAGCTTCAATTGACCTGCAAGGCTCATACGTGCTTTTGGGGACAAGGAATTAACCCCATCCACTCCCGCCGTCTTTTTGCCTTGATTATCCTGCGTGACCCTTCGTACCGCTAACACTTTGGCTGACCAACTTTTCAGCAAAATCTTTTGGAGTCCGCGAACTGTTTTAACATCGCCAC
>NZ_JAJENT010000706.1:0-17780 GCF_035615515.1 Phormidium sp. CCY1219 | reverse complement strand
AACCCAGATCTCAAAGGTCTCGGCCCAGAAGCCCGCGCCGTACCGCCTAAGCGGTCGGCGTCGGGAGTACGTCACGTCGCACATTTTCTCTACGGTGGGGGGAGTCTTGATGATGGACTCGGCGATCGCGGATAGTTGCGATCGCCGCCTTTTGGCTATTCTGATTCTGGGGATTTTAGGGCGATGTCGAGCACTGCACGCGCCTCTTCAGCTTGTGCTTTGGCGGCTTGATAGCGCTGACTGGCTTGGGCAAAGGTTTTGAGCACTTTAAACCCATCTTTGAGGGTGGCAATTTCCTCTTCGCTGATGGGTCGGTCCTGAAAGAGAATGTCAATTTTTTCGCGCACGTTGAGCGCTTCGGTGCGCGAGCGATCGACTTTTTCTTTTAGGGTTACTAAACTGCTGAGGACTTGAACTGCCTCAATGAGTTTGTCTTCGCTGACTTCCTTTAATTCGGGTTCTTTCACTTCAATAAACCGATCGGGACTAAATCCTTCTGAGAGTGTGATGGGAAGTTTCCCCTCGTCCATGAGTTCGATGAGTTGGTCCATCGCTTTCTCACGAGCTTTGGCGGAATCTCTCCCGGAAACTGTTAAGATGACTTCTGGAGCTTGAGCGATAGTGTACTGAACCATATTGTTCCATGAGAAGTTGTTTTGATGAGCGGGTGAAAGCTGCGCGATCGCCTCGGTTGTTTCACTTCTAGGCTGACACAAAAGCCCGACCAACCTGCGCCTCATTGCTGCTTTCCGATTCCCTACAAAATGGTAGCGGTTGCGATTTATACCGCTTTTGCCATCGGAACGCCCAGGCGGGTTTGGCTCGCTTCCAGTCCGAGGACTCCCGGGGGCAAGCGGTGGCTCAATTCATCCGCGATCGCCTCCCTCCCCAAATCGGGGCAAGCCGCTTCTGTCCCCTTCATTGTTTACCTCATATCCTCTGGTTTAGATTGCACTTCCATCCAATCTGGCATCCTTTTTCTCTCCGTTTATTAATGTCTTAAATCACTTTATCATACTCTGGAGAAGTGACTTATGGCGAGAATTTTAAAAATTATTAAGGCCAGGAAAAAGCTTCTTCGGGAATCCTTCGCCCCTCGGCATGGAAAGGCGACAATTGTATAGAGTTTTATCCACGGACGCTACAGAACGAGACTCGAGTAAGGAAGTTCTACAATTGTAAGGCTAGGGAAGCAGAAACAATGGGCGATCGCTTTGCCGCAGGCGGGTATAATCCGGGCGGCAACTGTCAGCACGCAGTCTCTTCTGCGCCACACATTTGGCGCGCGCGATTCTGTGCGATCGGCCTAAAAAAAGAGTATCTCTTTCCTGCGCCTGTTCGTGGGTTTTCTCTGCTTCCCACGAGCCAGAAAAAGTCTCCTCCCCAAACCACCGCTTTCCCGGAGAAAGGAGATTAATCGGGTCTGTACTGTTTCTGCATAATTAATCGACTTGCTTCTCGCCGATAACCATTTCGATGTGGCGGCGATCGCGGAGAAAGAACATCTCTGTTTCGCTGAATCGGAGAGTTTATATTCCGGTGCGATGGGGTAATTGTTCTCTCAAAAAATCCCATTCAAGCGGCTGGATAAATTGGCGGAATGCCAAGGAGTATTCAGTTAAAAAGTATCCCCTTGCGCCCAGGGGAAGCGCTGTTTACTGTCAACTCCCCTTTCCCCTACAGAACCCTGTCTCCTGTTTCGGGTGATTGGGGTATGGGTCAATCCCCAATCTGAAATCCACCGCACTTGCCCTTGGCTCCTTTACCGAGAACCGTATAGTCGGCTACTTTGTTGCTTTATAGGAGTCAAGTTTTATTTTATTTTGACAATAAAAAAATATCCGATGTTAAGCTATCGGTTGCTTACTCGATCGCCTGCGAGATCGCCGGTGGATATGTTCCCTCCAACCGGCGATCGACGCACCATAGGATCCACTGCATCCCCGTCAGGAAATTTCCCCAGGGCGAGTTGCGATCGCTAATTGTTTGGCGATGGAATTAACGGGCGTGAAGGAGGCAAAAACCCCGATTTTTCAAGGGTTAGGTTGCTGGCTCCAGACGGGATCCATAAAAAAATGCGGAAAATTTATACATAAAGTTTTGTAAAAAAAATTTTTTCCTAGCTTTTTCGAGTCTAACTCGAAAAAGCTAGGAAAATTTTCCTGGCTGTGAAGAAGAGATTGAGGCTCAACTTCACAACAACTGTTCCTTATTCCATAGTACATGATGAAACCTAAATTTGTCATTACATCTCTGCTAACGGCAGCCTTGGCGTTGGGAGCCACTGCCACGATGCAAAAACCCAGTGAAGCGGGAAGCACCTCTTTCAACTGTGGGGTGTGGCTGAACGGACCCAATGCGGGAACCCCAGTCACCTACGCGCGCACACCCCGGGGGATCGTCCCGATCGTCAACTGGGTCTCCGAACGTTTTTCAGGGTCGGGTTACACGCCAATGCGGCGCTGTATGGAAGTGTCCGGTCGATTCCAAACCGCCTATAACAACGGGACGCTGAAGTTTGTCACCAGCGGGTATCGCAACGGGCAACCGGTGATTTGCACCTCCAGTGCCAACGGGGGTCCTTGCAGCAGCGTGTTATTCACCCTGAAGCCGGGAAGCGATGCCAGCCGCACGTTGCAGTCGATCTTTAACATCCAGATGATGGGTGCGGCAGCTCCCCCGCTTTACGAATCGGAAGCTTCGACCTATATCGACGTGAATGCGGTGCTAGACTCAGCGCAAACGGTGGATGCCACTCAAATCGATGGGGCGAATGGAAGTAGTACCCCAGCGGCTCAACCGCAACCTTCTGCGCCAAGCGTCAGCGAACCCACCTCTCCCGCACCTGCGGGTGGCGGCGGACCGCTCTGGTAAAGAGGGGTTGTCCAGCATAGGGGCGATCGCGTCATTGCCCCTATGAGTTCACCTAACATGAAAAATATGCATTTTAGAGCGAGAACCTTGGTTGTCGTTCTGGGTAGCTTATTTGTAGCTTTACCCGGAAAGGCAGTTGAGGAGTGTATTTCTGCACCCGTTTTACCCGAAGGCGTGCCCCAGGGAGAACCTGCGGGAGAAAGCACCGGAGAACTCGATCGCCTTTATCAATTAGCCGAATCGATTACCGTCAAAGTCTACTCCAATAACACCAACGGTTCTGGGATTCTGATTCAGCGTCAAGGATCGCTCTATACGGTGGTCACCAACGAGCACGTGCTGACCCTCGGACCGCCCTATCGGATTGAAACCGCCGATGGTCGGAGTTATCCTGCCGAAGTGTTGAAGTCAGTATCCTTTAACGGCAAAGATTTAGCGCTCTTGCAATTTTCCAGTGCCGAAAACTACACCCTGGCATCCTTCGGCGCGATCGCGAATTTGACCGTGGGAGAACCGGTGTTTGCGGCGGGATTTCCCTTTGGCGGGAGTGCCTCTCACGGGCGCGGATTTGCGTTCAAGACTGGTGAGGTGTCCCTGTTGCCAGACAAAGCCTTACCGAGAGGCTATCAGCTAGGCTATACCAACCCGATTGAAAAGGGGATGAGTGGGGGTCCGGTGCTGAATCGTCAGGGGCAAGTGGTCGGCATTAATGGAATGCACGCCTATCCCTTGTGGGGCGATCCCTACGTGTTTGAGGATGGGTCGCGACCTTGCCAAGGGATGAGAGAGATAATGACGAGATCGAGTTGGGCGATTCCCATCGAGACCTTAGTGCAACTAGCACAAAACCTGTCTCTTCCGAGGGTGGATTCGCCGGTGCGGTTGCCCGAGGTGGCACAAACCCCGATTCCCCAGGGGCAAAGTCCAGCGATCGGCGACATTCAAGACCCGTCAATCTCACCGGCGGTGCAAGTGCCGAGGCAGGGATTATTCCAGGAACCGCAAAGTCCCGCATCCCCCATTCCCGCCGTGCCCCAAAACGGCGAGCCGATGGTTTCGAGCGTTGACGGATTTTGGATTATGCCCGTTAACGAGGCAGATCGCTTTAATTCAATGCCCGAAAGCAACGGGTCATCGATCGCACCGGAAAACGGAGGGCCGAGGGAGTCGAATATCGCTCCCCGAGAAACGAACCAAACGCCGGAACCACTCTGGTAATTGCACGCCGAGAGGGGAGGGATAATATCGATTGACTGACCCCCTCGGGTGAACTCTGGCGAGTACCGCAGCGGTTCCACTTTCTATCCCCGAGGGGCGGGTTTATCAAACCGATTGCCTAGGGGCAAACCGTGACTTTGAACCCGCCCCTGCGGATTAATCCGAGTTGCAATCTGGGTTTTCCCAGATTCAATAGAACTCATTCCCCCGACTCAATCCAAGTACATATTCACCACAGTTTCAGGAGTGATTATGAAATTTTCCCCTAGACTTCCTGGGGCAATTTTGGGCGCAACTGCCGCACTGGTCATCGTTCAGCCTCAAATTGCCACTGCATTAACGGTAGAAGAACTCAACCAGCTTTCGCAAGAAATTACGGTATTAATCGAACGGAAAGACTCGCCATCTAACTCCGGATCGGGAGTAATTATTGCCCAAGAGGGGAATAATTACACCGTGCTGACTGCGTACCATGTGGTAAAAGCAGGAGTATCTCGCGGCGATTTAGAGTATGGAATTATTACCCATAATGACCGGGAATACAAACTCGATTTGAATACAATTGAGAAACTCCCGGGAGTAGACTTAGCCCTGTTACAATTTACCAGTTCCGAACAGTATCGCGTAGCGACTTTGGGAGATTACGACCTGAGAACGGAAGGTGCGGGAAGGTCGTCACTGATTTTTGTTTCCGGATGGCCGGCAGGTTGGGAAGAAGCGCGACGGTTGTTTAATCCCGGACTGAGAGTGGCAGAGGAATTTGCCTCGGCATTTGCCAAAAAAACCTTGGCAGAAGGGTACGAAATGCTTTACACCAGCATTACCTATCCGGGGATGAGCGGCGGCCCGGTTTTAGATCTGAATGGCAACGTGATTGGCATTCACGGACAGTCCGAAGGGGAAAGAATTTCCGAAACCGAAGCGGGAACGAATAATTTTCGCGTGCGGTTGGGCTACAGTTTGGGGATTCCCATCCAAACGTTTTTGAACCTAGCCAAGGAGGAAGGGAATTTACCAGAAACCTTAGCCATCGCCAACACACCGCCAGTCAATTTAAGCCGAACAGAAATGCTGGATTCTCTGGAATATTTGCAGCCCGATCGCCCCAAAGGAGAAGCGGCTGAAGATAAACGAGCCTGGGTGAATTATGGCAATGAATTGTGGCGAATTTCCCGGGTATATGCCGATGCCAATCCAGAGGATTCGAGAACCATTGCTCTGAGGAAAAAAGCGGTTGCCGGATACGAGGAAGCCTTAAAAATAGACCCGGAATTTTACCAAGCCTGGTACGCCCGGGGCAACGCTCTTTCGGATATGGGAGAAGAGGAAGCCGCACTCAGTTCCTACGATCGCGCCATCGAATTGCTCGACTACGAACGGCTAACTGCAGAGTATGAAAAAGCCATTGAGAGCAACAATGAACGTCAAAAACTCGAACTAGAAGCCGAACTCGAATTATATGCGACTCTCTGGCGCTATAAAGGCTTGTTGCTCTCGAATTTGCAACGCTACGAAGCCGCCCGGGACGCCTTAATGCAGGTGACGAAAATTCAAGAAGATGACTTTGCTGCTTGGGATTTGCTGGGAATGGCGCAATTAGAATTAGGGGCAAAAGAAGAAGCGCTGAAGTCCTTTGAAAAATCCCTGGCGATTAATGATGAGTATGTGTATGCATGGCTTCACAAAGGCGATGTCCTGGCAAAACTGGGACAGTTTAACGAATCGCTGATTGCCTATGAAAAAGCGGTTGAACTGCAGCCCAATTTGTATTTCGCGGTTTTCCGACGCGGGGAAGTCTTGGCCAAAATCCTGCAAGACACGCAACAATCGCCGCAAGCATTGGACGAGGCGCTATCCATTGATGCCAGGGATCCGCATGGTTTGCATCGCCGGGGATTTGCCTGGTTTGGCTTGACCAACCGGGAAGCCGCGATCGCGACCTTCGATCGCGCAATTGAAAGTAATCCGGACGATGCATTAGCTTGGGCCGCAAGGGGACTGGCGTTAGTGGTAGAAAATCGCTACGAAGAAGCACAAGCTGCATTCGAACGGGCTTTAGAACTCAATCCGAACGACTTTGAAACCCAAGAAGTTCTACAACTTCTAGAGCAAGTCCAACAACTGGATGATTCTGATTCAGAGTTGCGAGGGATGGAGCGATGAAAAAAACCAACAATTTCCCCAGAATTTGTAGGGTGGGCACCGCCCACCGAACCCGACAGTTACAGAGGTTAATCGCTCATTGGGTAAGTCCTATGGGAGAAAAGCAAGATAATGATTCGCGCCGAGGGAATATTCTACAACAGGGACAGCTTTTAATCATTAGTTCCATGTTGGGAATGGGAGTGCTTTATAATACAGCCAGCCTTGCGGGTCCGTTAGGAGAGGAAAACAACCCGCAATGGCTCCGCCCCGACGATTTCGCACAAGTGCAAGCCTTGCCCCCGGAAACCTTCGTTTCCTCACCCCCACAGAGAAACATCGAGGAGTTTGAGGCGATGTTGTCGAGACCGCAACCGGGTTCTACAGAACCAGAGGTGGCGAAGCGCCAGAGCGCGCCCCAGTCATTTCCGTCGGTGGGGGAATCGAGAGAATATAGCGACTCGTCGATCGCCGATCGCGAACCGGCGATCGCACAGGTCACTCCCCCGGAACCGCCAATCCCGGAACCCACTGCCCCAGGTACCACAGAACTGGAAGAATTGCAAGAACAGTGGCTGCTCCCCGTACCGCCAGTGATTGAAAATCCGATTCAAGTCCAACGGGGGAGAGGTGTGCCCAGTGTGGCACCGGGATCGAGTCTCCTCACTCCCACGGCGTTTGGTCCTCGCTGGGGTCAAGCATTTGTGGGCGCTGGATTTCAAGAAAGAACCCGCTTTACTGACAGTTCCGATGGGGCGATTTCTGCCGGCTTTGGAGTGGGAGATCCGCGCAAAACTGTAGGCTTGCAAACGAGTTTTACCGTACTCGATTTGCTCGACAATCGCAGTGGAGATGATGGGTTTTTCAATCGCGGTGCGATTAGTTTTAAAGTGTCGCGGGTGCTGCCGAACGATGTGGCGATCGCCGGGGGAATAGAAAATGCGATCGTCTGGGGATTTACTGATGTGGGAACCAGTGCTTATGGCGTGGTGACTAAAGTATTTCGCCTGCAAGAAAGCACCGCCGATCCCTTCAGTCGTCTCACCCTGTCTCTCGGTGTGGGCAACGGGCGCTTTCGCACCGAAGATGACTTTAACGAGGATAATAACACGGTCAATGTGTTTGGCAGTGTGGCGGTGCGCGTGGCAAGACCCGTATCGGCGATCGCGAACTGGACCGGTCAAGATTTAAGCCTGGGAGTGTCTGTAGTTCCGTTCCGCAATATTCCCCTCGTCGTCACACCCAGTTTAGACGATATCACTGGCAACGCTGGAGATGGAACTCGGTTCCGCTTAAGTGTTGGTTATAGTTACTTCTTCCCAGGTTTTTAACCCGCAAAACAGCCTAGAAATTATGACAATGAAACCGCTTCCATTTTATCTCAATTATCTATTGGCTTTGGGTGTTTGGGTCATCCTGGGTCTTGCAGTTCCTCCATCCCCGGCTCAAGCTCAAACCTCTAACCAGTCCGACCTGAATAATCTCTCGGATATCATTAACAACGACCCGACGGAGACGGATGATGAAGAAACCTCGGAAGAACCCGAGGAAGAACCCGAGGAAGAACCCGAAGAAGAACCCGAAGAAGAACCAGAAAACATAGTAGACCTCGGATCGGAACCGGATTCCGAACCAGAAGAATCCGAACCGGAATCCGAACCGGGGGCAGAAGTGGAAGACATACCAGAAATAGAATCAGAAACAGCAGAAGAACCACAATCCGAAGTGGACTTTGAGTTTCCATCAGACTTCAACGAGATAGATGCTTTACCCGAAAATTCTCCAGAAGCCACTCAAGAAAGCGAACCAAATCTGACAGAAGACCTCCCAGAAATCCAAGTGGAAATCCCTGCGGAAACCGTAGAAGAAACGCCGGGAGGGGAAGAGCAACCCGAAGCAGAAACCCCGGTTAATGTGCCGGTGGATGCACCCGACGTAGAGGTGACATTTACCCCAGAAGGCGAGAGTGCCGTGGATGACACTGCGGAGACCATTGTAACGGAGCTAGATACGGGCAATCTCTCTACTGGAGACGGAGATACTGTAGCTGTGGGCGGGGGAGAAGTTCCCGAGTCAATTCAGCAAACTTTGTTAAATATTCTCACCGGCGATCCTTCAGCCAAAGCTCTGTTTGGAGACCCCTTGTTAAATCCATTGGTTGCCGGTTTGGTGTTTGCTCCAGGCGCACCGCAAGAAGCCCTCGCCCTGCAATTAGCCCAACAATTATTGGGTCTGTTGGAGGGAGGAAAAGTCAACCCGAAAAAACTGCAAGCCGCTGTTGCTGCATACAATGCTTTAATTAAAGCCAGTGGTGCGGAATTTTTGAATAATCCGCCCACAGAATTGGTGGCGATTCGACAGATTCTCTCCGAATTGGTTGACGCGGCACGTGCCGCTGATATTGCTCCGGAAACTAACTAAAACGCTATGCTTTTTTCGGGTTAATTATTTACTCCAAAAAGACACAAATTTTATTTGTGTCTTTTTTTTGCATTTATAGCGATTATGATTTATTGTGAGATACTAATTTTGGTAATTACCGCCTGCGCGAGAATTACAACAGATTTATGCTGCGTACTCCATCAAGAACGAAACCTGCTATTTTAAAAAAATATTGCAAGCAAGGGTGTAAATTATGTGGCACAGTAGAGAGGCGATTAATCGCCTCTCTACAGGGAGGCAGTAGCTCGGGATTCCACGTTTCCAGCATGAGCTGGAAACGAGTAAAAACTCAGTATAAACGATTAACAAACCCGGCAATTAAAGTGGTTCAAATTGATAGCGATAGCCGGCATTGGTACCGGGGACGGCTTTCACCAGGGGAATGCGATCGAACAGGTTAAAATCGGTGGCGGTGCCGGAAATGGGAATGCCTTGCTGGAGTAATTGAGCCGCTGCGGCGCGGGTGGGGTTTTGGGTTAACGCATTGGCTAAAGCTTGGGTGGTATCGTAGGCGGTGGCGGTACGCCAACTGACTCTTCCCCGCCAGATTTTAGCTGCTTGGGAGGCGAAGCGATCGCCTTGCTGCCAGCGCCAGGGAACGGCTAAAATCAAGCCATCGATCGCTGCATCTCCTTCTTTCAATAGGGTGGGATTATACAATTCATCCCCTCCCATCAGGGCTAACGGTTGCGGTTGGTTGGCATTCACTTGCGCGATCGCGATCGCCGTGTCTACCTTATTTTTACTCAATGCCAAAAACCCAATGGTTGCCCCTTCTTCCCGGGCACTTTGCAATGCTTCCGCCGGATTAAACCCCGGCGCAGTAACCTCCACCGCGTTTACCAATTCCCCATTATTGTCTGCCAATGCAGCAGAAATTTTATCTTTCAAGGCTTGACTGTACGGACTATCTGTGTTATAAAAAATAACTGCCGATGCCGGAGAGTAATTTGCTGCTGCATGGGACACTAAGGTTTGCCCCACGCTTTCGAGGTAGCGATCGAGTACCTCGTCGGCATTTTCCCCTAAAGAGAGGGTTTGTAAAATAGATTGACCGGTGCTATCGGTAGAGATGCGAGTGCTAATCGGAGAAAGAACCGCCATTTGTGCCTCTTCGTATTCGGCGATCGCCTCGCGACTTGCCGCATCCACCCCATGCCCGATCGCGCCTAAAACATTGCCCGCCTGAATCAAATCCTGCGCCAATGAAGGACCATTTGCCGGTTCGGCTTCATTGACAATCGCTACTTCTAAAAACCGCCCCGGAATCGTCGGGTTATCGTTAAATTCATCTTGATAAAGTGCCACGCCGCGCAGCACTTCTTTTGCCGCATTCTCACTGGCAGAAATCGGCACCACCACAGCAATGGTTAGAGGATTTTCCGCTTTTTTGGCGATAGAATTATTGAAATAAATCTTCGCTTCCGGGTCGTTCGGATCCACTTCAGACGCTAGCTGATATTGAGCGATCGCTTCGTCCCAATTTTGCTGACTAAATGCCGTTGCCCCCGCCACTTTTTCCGCGAAATTCTTGCCCCCCACCAATAAAACTTTTTCCCCCTGACTGATAGACTCCGCATTCACCGCCGTTTGACTGATACTTTCCAAAGAATCCGCCGCCATTTCGGCAGAATTTTCTGCCTCAAACCGCCATACATCGTTGCGCCACAGCAGATATCCCGCCGTGGTGCCCCCCAACAGCAGAATTAGGGCGATCGCAACTGTTGCGGCGATCGGAAACTGGAATTTTTGTGGTTGCGACAACAGGGTTTTGCTCTTTGAGTCCAGTTTCTGCGGTTCCATTGCCTCCTGGGGCAACCCACATATCTCGCACTCGGGGGCGTGATTCTCGTGGGGGGGATGGGAACCAGAGCAATTGGGATAGTGCTGTCCGTTTTTGGGGATTCCGTCGCAAATCCAACCGTTCGCAGAATTCACCTCAATCCACCTCTCTGTTCGCCTTTTATTGTACCATTCTAGACGGTAGAATCAACCCCCCACTTGACGACTCCGCAATTTCTGTTAAGAATTTTAAACCCAGGGCGATCGCTGTGGATCGGAGCTGGCATCATAAGAGAGTTGAGAACTCAGGCAGGGGGCAACCGGGCGCTGTGCCACTTTCATCTCCCCTGACCCTCCAATTTGCCCGGAGAAATCCCCCGCCGGGGAAAAACACTCCCTCCGGAATGAGTTAGAATGCATCAGTCCTCGGATTTAACCGGGGCAAATTATCCATCCGTCGTTCATCAGCAGGTGCTTGACCAATGGGGCTAAAAATCGTCCAAAATTATAACCCAAACTTTACCCTCGAACCCGAGGCCAAATCTACCTTATTTCGGTTATTAAATGGGGAAAATTTCCGTCAGCAGGTTGCGGAACAATCCGGCGCTTCTCAGGTAGAATTTACCGAACTGCTGTTCCAACCGATTCCCTATAGCGAAAGTACCCCCAAAGGAATGCCGAAGGAATTCGAGTTTTATCACGAATCCGATGAGTACGTAATTATTAACGTGCCGCCGAACTTTATGTTTAAAGCCAAAATTTTCAATCCCAGTCGCTTGTGTGCCGTTTATCGTCAAATTGCCCATTATCCAAAGGAGTAACGCATCAAAGCGACAGCAAAAAATTTGCTACAAAATGGCGCAATCATAATTACCAAAGATACCCAAAATGACCAGTCAAACTTCTCTTCCTTCCCTAGACAGTCTCGACTACCTTCCCTACCTCGATGCTGAGGGCAACTCGAATCCTGAGTTCGGCGGAAAAGTCGGCGTTTATGCGATTTTTGACGCGGATAAAGTCTTGCGATATATTGGATATTCTCGGGATGTTTCCCTGAGTCTGAAACAGCACCTCGTGCGGCAACCCCATCAGTGCTATTGGATTAAAGTGCAAACCATCGAACGGCCCAGTCGCAGCGCATTAGAAGCGATTAAACAACAGTGGATTGCCGAAAATGGAAAGACCCCTAGGGGAAATGACGCCGATGAGGCAAAATGGACGCAGCCAATTGATGTAAAACCGCTGATGACGGCGCAGGAGAAAGAAGAGTATGAGAAACCCACAGACGAACTCGGGCAGATAAAACAGCTTAAAAAGATAGCGCGGCGCGTGGAAGCGGAGATTTTATCTGTGCTAGAATCGCGTGGGGTGCAAGAAAAAATGCGCTTTAATCCCAAGCTGAAAGAAAGTGGTTTGCTTGACTTGAAGTAAAGGACAAGCGAAGGTCAATTAACGATTGACAATTGCACGATTGATTCTAAACCTCCAAGGTGTTTTATCCCATGACATCGGCACTATTAAACAATCGCTATCGCATTCTCAAAGAACTCGGATCCGGTGGGTTTGGTCAAACGTTTTTGGCGGAAGATACTCAAATGCCATCTAAACGCCGCTGCGTTATCAAACAGCTCAAACCCGTTACTGGAAATCCGCAGATTTATCAAGTGGTTCAAGAGCGGTTTGCGCGGGAAGCTGCCATTTTGGAGCAGGTGGGGGAGGAACATCCTCAAATTCCGAAGCTGTTTGCCTATTTTGAGCTAGAGGGACAATTTTATCTGGTGCAAGAATTGATAGAAGGCGTCACCCTGACGAAGAAGGTGCAAACTGGCGGACCGCTGAGTGAGGGAGAGGTGCGATCGCTGCTTGCTGGTTTATTGCCGGTGTTGGAATACCTACATGGGTTGCGCCTGGTGCATCGGGATATCAAACCGGATAATATCATCCTCCGATCGCCGCCCCCCGGAAGACCCCGGGGAAGTGAGGTGGAAAAACCAGTGTTAATCGATTTTGGGGCGGTAAAGGAAACGATGGCGACGGTAGTGAGTTCTTCTGGCGGAACCACCCCCTCGATCGCGATCGGCACTCCGGGATTTATGCCACCGGAACAAGCAGCAGGAAGACCGTTGTATTCCAGCGATTTGTATAGTTTAGCCGTCACCGCCGTGTATCTGCTGACGGGGAAACTCCCGCAGGAGTTGGAGGCAGATCCGGCAACGGGTGAGATAATTTGGCGTCAGCACGCCCCTAGCGTTAGTCCCGGTTTGGCGGGGATGTTAGATAAGGCGATGCGGTTTAATCCGCGCAGTCGCTATTCTACCGCGCGAGAGATGCTCGATGCCTTGCAACCGGCGGTGAATTCCGACGTTTCTACCCTGGCGATCGCCCCAATGGGAGAGTCTACCGCCACGCCGCCGGTGAACTACAAACCGCCTCATCGGCGCAGCGGAACTCGCCGATTTGCGGCGATCGCCGGTGGGGTGTTGCTCGCATCGTTTCTGATTGGATTTGCGATCGCGCGCCAAAACATCGCACCTACCCCTTCAGACAATCCCTCACCTAGCGTACCCAACACCCCGGTTTCTCCCGCACCCACCGGCCCATCAGACCCGGAAAATCCGCCCGGGAGTGCCGAGTCTCCCAACACTCCAGTTTCTCCCGCACCCACCGGCCCATCAGACCCGGAAAATCCGCCCGGGAGTGCCGAGTCTCCCAACACCCCAGTTTCTCCCGCACCCACCGGCCCATCAGACCCGGAAAATCCGCCGGAGAGTTCCGAGTCTCCCAATCCAGAACCGCCTACCGCAAGCGGATTTTATTACTTGGCCGATTCTGCGTTTAAAAATCCCGAAAATGCCCGCAATCAATTGCGGAAATTAAAGCAACAAGGGTATAATGAAGCGGGAAGCTTTTGGTTGCCCGATTATCCCAATTTATCGGCGAGTCCTTACGAGCAAGTGTATGTGGCGAAATTCCGCGATCGCGACAGTTGTATTGCCCAGTTAAAATCCTATGGCGAATTCGTCCCGGATGCTTACTGTGCCTTCGCCAGTGACAATCCCAACGCGGCGGCAAATCACGTTTATGCCTCCGACTTGCGCCCGGACAATTCCTCGCCATCCCCCAGCGATCGCCCCTCCTCCGCACAATTTATTCGCAGTTACTACGAGAATATTAATGACCGGGAATATCGCCGCACCTGGAGTATGCTTTCTCCCGAGTTTCAACGAACCGGTTCCGAGAGTTACCAGGAATATGTGGAGTGGTGGGATAGCATTCGTCAAGTGCGAGTGCGCCGCGTCAATCAGATTTCCACCCGAGATGAAGTTGCGATCGCCGATGTCGCCTTAACCTATAACAAACGAAATGGAAAACAGTCCGAGGAAACCCTCCGCATGACCTTGATTTGGGACGAAGAAAACCGCACTTGGGCGATCGACAAAACCGATGTGCGATGACTCCATCCCTCGCACTCGTTCCCAGCTCAAACTGGGAACACCACCTCCATTATCCCATAAAATACCCCCGAATCCTACCAAAAATCCCCCATTTTTGATAAACTAGAACCGCCCAATTACGACCCAGAACCATGACCGCAGAAACGCCCAGCACCGCCCACCATTCCCCCAATCATAGCACCCTCTACGCCACCCCCAGAATCGTCACCAATCTAGACGAGTGCTACTTCTATCATACAATGGAAATTCCCGGTTATGGACTGGTGCAAGGAGAGTGGGATTTGCGCCACGGTATGCGCGAGTATCTCGGTGGCGTTGACTTCAGCAACAAACGAGTATTAGAAATTGGTACCGCCAGTGGATTTTTATGCTTTCAGATGGAACGACTCGGCGCAGAAGTGATTGCTTACGACTTATCGGAACATCAATCCTGGGATATCGTACCTTTTGTGCGCGCGAATTGCGAGGAATTTGCCCGCCATTTTAAAACCCATATCCATAAAATCAATAACGGCTATTGGTTGGCTCATCAAGCGCATCAGTCCAATGCTAAAGTGTTATATGGCAGCGTTTACGAGATTCCCGAAGCGATTGGCGCGGTGGATATTTCCACCTTTTGTTCCGTTCTGCTGCACGTTCGCGACCCCTTTCTCGCCCTACAGAAAGCATTGCGCCTCACTCGCGAAACTGTGATTATTACCGAACGCTTGCCCAAGTATTTTCCCCTGGTGAGTTTGTTGGCTAAATTGGGTAAAAGTCCAATGATATTTTTACCAAATTTTAAAACCCGAGAACCGCAAGAAGCTTGGTGGTATTTACCGCCGGAAACCATTCAGCAATTTATTGGCGTTTTAGGCTTTGAAAAAAGCAAAGTAACATACCACAGACAAACCTACAGAGGTCAAAAAACTCTAATGTACACCGTCATCGGACATCGAGAATAGATAAAGAAGCGGGCGATTTTAATCGCCCTGCTTCACTACAAAATATCCTTGCGCTTTTGCAACCCATAAGTGGCTACTAAATAAATCAGGGCGTGCAAACATAACACCCCCCAATTCAAGCCTAAATTTTCCCAAGTTGGGTCGTAAACCGAGGTGGGTTCAAAGGGTTGCGGAACCACACTTCCATCGGGTAATTCCGTGGGTTCGGGCACCATTGCATTTACATTCACTAACGCGCCATAAGCTCCTACAGACCAGCGACTTAACATCAGCCAAGAAATCGTACTTGCCGCCCCTTCCATTTTAAACAAAACTCCGGCAAAAATAATCTGGGGGAGTAATAAAAGCGGTAAAGCGCTATTGGCTTGCGAGCTATTTTTCACCATCGCCGACACCAGCAATCCCAGACAAATGCTGGTAAATAAGGTTAAAAAGCTGGTAATCGAAACGCCAACTGGCCAATAAATTAAGTCCGGTTCTGGGTTTTTAAACGCTAGCAAAATTGCCCCCGCCATAAATAGGGTTTGCAAAATGGCTAATCCGCCTAGAATCGCAATTTTGGAACCCAAGTAAGGGAACAAACCTAAATTAACTAATCGTTCCCGCAGGTAAATGGCTGCTTCTTTGACAATTTCTTGCAAAGCGGTGGAAAGTCCGACCCAAATAGCGGCTGAGGTAAAGACAAATAACACCCGCAGGGCGAGGGGGGCTAAGGTGGCGTCGGGTTCGCCGATTAAGGGGTCTTTATCGCGGATGGCGAGGGTCATCAAACTGATACCAATCGGGGCGGTTAATAAGGCTAAGCCTAAGTTAACTGGGTCGCGTTTGGTGAGTTGAAAATAGCGTTGAGTGAGGAGAGAAAGCTGCTGGAATGGAGAGGGTTTGACTTGTGTGGGAGGGGCGATCGCCGAATTTTTTCCCTGAGTGCCGGTACTTAGGTGATTTTGTACGTAGCGTTGGTAGAACTTGGAGTGGCGAAAGTTATCGGCCCAGCGCTGCACATGTGCTTCCCCTTGTTCCAGTTCGTTATAGATATCGGCGAAGTCGCCCGAGGTGATATTGAAGAACTGGAAGGCATCTTGCGGGGGTCCGAAATAGCACAAATGGCCGCCGCGTCCCAGGAAAACCACGCGATCGCATAATTTCACGTTAGCGGTAGCGTGAGTAACTAGCACAATGGTGCGTCCGCGATCGGCCAATTTTCGCAAAAGCTGCATCATCTTCTTATCCAACCCCGGATCGAGTCCCGAGGTAGGTTCGTCCAAAAAGAATAACTTCGGATCCGCCAGCAATTCTACGCCGATACTCACTCGCTTGCGCTGTCCCCCACTCAACTGACTCACGAGCACATTGTCGCGATCGCCCATTTCAATCTCGTCCAGCGTCTTTTGCACCACTCCCTTAACATCCGTATCTGGCGGAAGTCGCAACTGCGCCGCATAGGTCAGCACCTCTGCCACCGTCAGTTGTCGGTGAACGATATCATCCTGGGGCACATAGCCAATTTGGGTGCGATAAATATTGAAATTCCGCCGCAAATCATCCCCATTCAGATACACGGCACCCTGGGTGGTGGGGTCTACCCCTAACAAAGTTCGCATCAAGGTAGATTTCCCCGCACCACTCCCGCCAACTAACGCGACAAACTGACCCGGTTCGATCGCCAGGGTAATGTCCTGGAGCAACCGCTTTTTCTCACCTTTTTCTCCCTTAACTTCTCGCACCAAATGTTCGGCATCCAGACGAATTTGCGTGCCACCATCCAGCACCAGCAGTTCGTCCCCGCGCAATACCAAGGTAAACGGTCCGATGCGGATAATAGCTCCTTCCGCAAGGCGCATCGACTCCTGTACCCGCTGCCCGTTGACAAATACGCCATTTGTGCTATAATCTCGCAAAACATAGCCTCGACCATCGGAATCCACCGTGGCGTGACGGCGAGACACGATCGGCGCATCCAGTTGCAGGTTAGCGCTGGGGTCGCGCCCGAGTAACACGGAACGCCCTTTCAGAGACACCGAGCGCGCCGGGGGTGGCGTGCCCGCTTCCGTGGGGTTAACGTAAGTGAGAATAATTTGGTCTTTCGGATTTTGTCCGATGCGAATTTGGGTACCATTTCGCAACCGATAGCCCTCGCCCACGGAAATCCGCGTGCGATCCAAAAATAACCCATTCGTGCTGGGGTTGCTTCCGTCACCATCGTAAATTTGATAATCGTTCCCCACTTTCTCGAACACCGCGTGAGCGCGAGAAATGACCTGCCAATCCGTGGGAACCAGCAAATCCGCCCCGGTGGCGCGATCGCGCCCCAACAGGTGCCGATTTCCCCGCAGTTCCAGACGCATCACCTTCCCTTGGTTGTTTAATTCCAAATAGGGATTCGCCTCGAGTACCGTTTGTTGTCCTGAGTTACCCATGATAAGATTCCGTGAGTCCAGATTTCTTAAGATTTGATTAAAATTTGTGAGCGACGATCGCTCTGGGATGGCGATCGGGTTAAATCAGTCCGATGGGGAATGCCCACCCGACCCCGGCGACCCTTCTCGGCGAGGAAGCAATTCCCCGACGCCGAGCGAATTTTAGCCCACAGGCGATCGGGGACAAAACATCCCCTCGCCTCCCGATTTTCAGAGCAAAGCAATGCTTCGCTCACCCTCTCGATCGGGCTAACTGTAGCCCCCGTTTAATTTCATTTCCCTACTGTAGCAGTTGATTTGGGCTTTTTGCCCTTATAGTAAGTAAAGATTGATGAACAATCCTAGCCATTCCCTTCAGAACGTGATAGGCTCGAAAAAAGCTTCATTATCAGCCAACAGCCATGATGACGCCCACCTTACTCAACAACCGATATCGCATCCTGCGCGAACTCGGATCCGGCGGGTTCGGCGAAACCTTCCTCGCCGAAGACACCCAAATGCCTTCC
>NZ_JAJENT010000705.1:0-995 GCF_035615515.1 Phormidium sp. CCY1219 | reverse complement strand
CAATACTTCCTGCAATCGTTAGAGATAGCACGAGAAATTGGGGACAAACCGTGGGAAAGCATCTCCCTCAACAACCTAGGAAATGTTTACCAGAACCTGGGAGAATACGCCGAAGCAGAGCAATACTACCTGCAATCGTTAGAGATAGCTCGGCTTCTCGGCGACAAAGCGGGGGAAGGCATCACCCTTGGCAACCTGGGAGTTGTTTACGAGAGTCTGGGAGAATACGCCGAAGCGGAGCAACAATTCTTGGCAGCCATTGAAGTGCGGGAACAATTGCGCCTTGGTTTAACTGACGCGCAAAAAATCTCCCTATTTGAACGACAGAAAACCACTTACGAACTCCTGCAAGCCGTCCTGATTGCCCAAAATAAAACCGATACCGCCTTAGAAATTTCCGAACGGGGACGCGCCCGCGCTTTTGTAGAATTGCTCGCCCAAAGACTCGCCGACACCCCAGACAACGCCCTCACTGTCACCCCGGCCAATATCACTCACATTAAACAAATTGCTGCTGCCCAAAATGCCACGATTGTCCAATATTCTTACGTTCGTGAAGCGTTTCAAGTTGGCAAGGTTGAGCGATTGAACGAATCGGAACTGTATATCTGGGTCATCAAACCCACAGGAGAAATCGGTTTCCGTCGCACTGACCTCAAACCCTTATGGCAAGAGCAAGATACTTGGTTAGCGAAAGGAATTGCCGATGCCCGTTGCTTCGATAACCAGGTCTGTCGTCAGAATATCACCGTTGCTCAAAGTGTTGATGGAACCACGGAAGTTCGCAGCGAACGGTCTTTTACCTTTAATCAGCAGGCGGCACAACAGCAAACTCGTCCCACCCGCCAGCGAGAGAACCGGGAATTACACCAACTGCATCAACTGTTAATCGCACCCATTGCCGATTTACTCCCTACCAACCCCACGGATAAAGTCATCTTCGTTCCCCACGACTCTTTATTCTTAGTACCTTTTCCCGCCTTGCAAGATGAGAA
>NZ_JAJENT010000704.1:0-205 GCF_035615515.1 Phormidium sp. CCY1219 | reverse complement strand
GATAGGAAAACGAAGCCACGTTTGAAGCGTCGATACAGAGAACCAGCGAAAATTAGACTGACACGCTGGAACCAAAAGGTGAAGGATAAAGGGAAGGCGAGTTTCATATCGACTTTCCACACACTCAGAAGAAACCCGGCGTATGGTGGCGTCCTAAAGGCACGAACAATCGACATTCGGAACGAAGTAACCCTCGCTGTTGCTC
>NZ_JAJENT010000703.1:0-236 GCF_035615515.1 Phormidium sp. CCY1219 | reverse complement strand
GACCGAATTGACCATGAAAAACTTCTCAACAAACTTGATGTCTTCCCGGCAATCCGACGACAAATCAAGGCATGGCTGAAAGCTGGCGTAATTGACACCGGACAACTATTCACAACAAATGAGGGCACACCACAAGGAGGGGTAATCAGTCCCTTACTAGCAAATATTGCCCTCCACGGCATGGAAGAAAGCATCAAATCCTTAGCTACTAAGCTACCAGGGAAAGGTAGTCGTAC
>NZ_JAJENT010000702.1:0-10787 GCF_035615515.1 Phormidium sp. CCY1219 | reverse complement strand
CCCTCGTAGGGCTTAGGCTGGTCAGCTACCTAAAGTCAGGGACTAGAAGCCCCGTCTCTTTAGAGCGGGGTGCTGACCGGGTAGGTGTTAGATAAGCCAGTGACAGTGAAAGCAAGATGACACAGAGCGGTCGCCCTAGGGGCCTCCCGACAGGGATCGCGCGTGACGCGAGATCCCACTGTTTGGAAGTACATGGAGAAATACCGTTGTATGTAGCTATCCCTGGGGAAGGGGGATGGTACGCGGCATTTTTTGCGAATGTTCGCAAGGCATATACAGCGATCGCCGGCGGTTTGTTTTCCCACCTGTTATCGGTTCAAGCACCCTAATGGCGCGATCTCCTTGCAAGGTGAAGCCCGCCTGTTGCCCACCGGGAGCAGCGCGCAACGAGAAAGCCGCCTATCTCGGGATTTACGCTTCTACCCTGCGGCTCAACCCCCGATAGAAGCGTATGCACGCCGAGAACGGCGGCATCCTTGACATTTAACCTGTACTGAGGTTAATGCCGAATGGCGATCGCCGCATTCGTTAGCGATAACGTCTCTTCCGTCTTGCCGCGCTTGCTTTACGCTTGCGTTTTTCTTGCGGAGTTTCAAAATGCCGACGGCTTTTAACATCGGCTAAAATCCCCGCTCGCGAGACTTGACGTTTAAATCGACGTAATGCCGATTCAATGGCTTCGTTTTCGCCGACCACGACTTGCGTCATTCTTACTCCTTTTTCTAAACGTTGTTCAGGGTTTGGATGGCCGTAAGTTTTTCTGGCCTATACCGTTTCATAGTTTAGCGTACTCTTTCGCAGCAAAAACTGCGGCCTATCTGCCTTTTCCCCTCGAGGGGGAGTAACGACAGTCCGCATCCGCTTGGTAGATTTCCACGATCCTTGCGCCGTTCGAAAGATTGATTTTCCCCACGGCGGATGCCAGATGCAAGCAAGACAGAACTAGGGAAGGTGCTTAGGATCGAGAGAATTTATTGCCCCCACCATAACCCCCTCCCCGGTAGCCGCCACCGCGTCGGTCTTCCCGGGGCTTGGCTTTGTTCACTTTGATGTCGCGACCCATCCAGTTCGCTCCATCGAGGGCTTCAATGGCTGCTGTTTCCTCCGCTTCACTCTCCATTTCCACAAAACCAAACCCCCGAGGGCGTCCGGTTTCGCGATCGGTCGGAAGGTTTACGCGCTTGACTGTTCCGTACTCGGAAAACGTCTCGGTTAAATCTTCTTCGGTTACGTCGTAGGAGATATTCCCTACATAAATCGACATGCAATGCCTCCAAAAGGTTTAAAATGATGTAGCGATTCAGTTTCGGAGCGCTGCCTGCCGAGGAACCTGTTTTGGATCCACCCCCACGCCATTTTCAAGCATGTAGCCAGCTCTACCACTGAATCAGATTTATCTCTATTACAATAACACACCCCTCGGGAGTGACTACCCAGTTGACTAGCTAATTTTGTGCTAGTTTTTCTCTTCATCCGCTGGTGTTTTTCTCTTCCCTACAACTCCTTTCTGATTGTGGACTCCGAGCCATCGAGAACCAAGGTATCTTTCATTGGTTACTTAAGTGAGTTAAAAGAGGGAAAATTCAGTGTTTCTCAGGTGTTAGGGTATCCATCGCCCAGTGGGTTGTCCAACACTGCCCTGAAAGGCGATCGCCGATGGGATATTGAAGGAGCGATCGCCCTTCGATGAAGATGTGAAAGCAGGTTTGCCCTGGTGGTATCCTAAATTCCAAGGGATTAAAACCCGATGGTCTCCTTTGGGGTTCCCCAGACTATTGCGTTAAGCGAGGGTGGGTTGGGGGTGGATTGCCCAACACCCCTCGGGAACGCGATCGCTGTTTTGGTTTCTCTATTGCTACGATAGGCAATTGTTTTTATTTTGTCTCCATTTTTCCCAGTTCTTCTTCTTGAACTAGCAATTTTTCTGCTTGATTTTCTGCTATCTAGCTGGCCAGCATCTCGGCTAAATAATTGGCTCGATTATGTCTGTCTCTGATAAAATAGAAGGGCGATCGGCATTAAGGAAAATAACGATATATATCTTTGCAGTTTAGCACGCGATCGAAGATTAAGGGTTTCCCCGTCAAATCTAAAACCGATGCGATAATCACCTAGCCGGATTCGATATGCATTCTCATATCCTTTTAACCGTTTCACATTTTTACGCTCTGAAAAACTTTCGAGGTTGGGTATTTCTTCAAACACCAGTGCTTTGATAGATTCAAAGACTGGGGTGCTTTTGAGAGCTTTTATATCTTTCAGAAAGCTAGGTAAATATTGAGTTTTCATGGAGTTTCCAGTTCGGCGAGTGCTTCATCCAAACTGAGGGGGTTTTCATCTTTGACCTCCATCATGGCACGGATGAGTCCCTCATCCTCTAGTGCTTCGAGGATACGCTGGTAATCCGTAAAGTCAATAACCACTTTACGGATATGACGGTGCGGATCGACCATGAGTTCTTTGGCAAAAGGATAATCTTCGGCTTTCATTTCGCTTTGAGTGACTAGAATGATATTAATATACTAAGGCGGTTCACTACATTATTGTACTTAAGCCGCAAAATTTAACCTCGGCTCCCTCAACCCTATCGGAGGCTGGAACTGCAACTCGAGACCCCAACTTTGGCCGCTCTACAGAAGTGAGTTGAAGACTTTTTCTAAATTTCTCCCCGCTTGATTACCGCCACGCTTGTCAATCTTTCCGGTCCACCCGATCGCATCAGATTGTACCAGAACACTATCAGCTAGATTTGGCACGCGCCCCAATTAACATCCCAAAAAATCCATGAGCAGAAGGGCACGGCAATGCCGTGCCCCTAGAAGTTTATGGGTTATTGGTTAGCGCCCACGGGCATTCCCAAAATATCTTCAATTTTGGGCATTTCCGATACAGGAACCACGCGACCTTCATCCTCGAACCCTTCAATTTGGTCGAAATTGAGATAGCGATATAAATCCGCTGCAAACGGATTAATTTTCTCGGCCACAATTTCGCGATATTCTTCCGCAGTAGGAATCCGTCCTAACAGGGCACAAACTGCTGCCAATTCTGCCGAACCGAGATAGACGCGCGCGCCTTTCCCCATGCGGTTATTGAAATTGCGAGTTGAAGTAGAAAACACCGTGGCATTGTCTTCTACCCGGGCTTGGTTGCCCATGCAGAGGCTGCATCCCGGCATTTCAGTGCGCGCACCGGCGGCGGCGAAAATACCATACACGCCTTCTTGTCGCAATTGCGCTTCATCCATGCGAGTGGGGGGGCAAATCCACAAGCGAACTTTCACCGGACCGGCATTTTCCAACACCTTAGCGGCGGCGCGATAGTGGCCGATATTGGTCATGCAAGACCCGATGAACACTTCATCGATTTTATCCCCGGCACATTCAGACATTAACTTCACATTATCCGGGTCGTTTGGCGCAGCCACCACGGGTTCTTTAATCTCGTTCAAATTGACTTCAATGGTTTCCACATATTCCGCATCGGCATCGGCGGACATTAACTGTGGAGAAGCCAACCATTCCTCCATTTTGGCCACGCGGCGCATAATGGTACGTGCATCTTGATAGCCGCGCGCCACCATATTTTTCAATAAAGTAACGTTCGATCGCAAATACTCCGAGACGGTTTCCTCACTGAGCTTCACCGTACATCCGGCACAAGAGCGTTCCGCCGTGGCATCGGTCAGCTCAAAGGCTTGCTCCACTTTCAGCTCGGGCAATCCTTCCATTTCCATAATCCGCCCGGAGAACACGTTCTTCTTGTTCTCCGTCGCCACGGTGAGCAATCCCTGCTGAATCGCCACATAAGGAATCGCATTCACGATGTCGCGCAAGGTAACGCCCGGTTGCAATTCCCCGGTGAAGCGGACTAACACGGATTCGGGCATATCTAACGGCATGACGCCCAAGGCGGCGGCAAATGCCACCAACCCGGAACCGGCGGGGAAGGAGATGCCCAAGGGGAAGCGGGTGTGGGAGTCACCACCGGTGCCGACGGTATCCGGTAATAGCATTCGGTTTAACCAGGAGTGAATGATGCCATCTCCAGGGCGCAAGGCGACGCCGCCGCGCGTAGCAAAGAAGTCGGGGAGTTTCTGGTGAGTGGTGACATCCACCGGTTTGGGATAGGCGGCGGTATGGCAGAAACTCTGCATCACCAAGTCGGCGGAAAATCCGAGACAGGCGAGTTCTTTTAATTCGTCGCGGGTCATCGGCCCGGTGGTATCCTGGGAACCGACGGTGGTCATTAAGGGTTCGCAGGCGGTTCCGGGACGCACGCCGGGAAGTCCGCAGGCTTTACCGACCATTTTCTGGGCGAGGGTAAAGCCTTTGTTGCTGTTTTCGGGAAGTTCGGGACGGGTGAAAATGGGGCTGAGGTCGAGTCCGAGGGCTTTGCGAACTTTGTCGGTGAGACTGCGCCCGATAATCAGGGGGATGCGTCCGCCGGCACGCACTTCGTCTACGATGGTGTTGGGTTTGAGCTTGAAGGTGGAAATGACCTCGCCGGCTTCGTTGGTGATTTCGCCTTTATAGGGATGGATGGTAATCACCATGCCGGTTTGCATTTTGGTGACGTCGCACTCGATGGGCAGGGCACCGGAGTCTTCGGCGGTGTTGAAGAAAATCGGGGCGATCGCGCCACCTAAAATATACCCCCCGGCTCGCTTGTTCGGCACGTAGGGAATATCTTCTCCCAAATTCCACAATACGGAGTTAATCGCGGATTTGCGCGACGATCCGGTGCCTACCACGTCGCCGACATAGGCTACGGGATATCCTTTCTGCTTTAATTCGGCAATGGTATCCAGTGCCCCTTCTAAGCGGGCCTCTAACATGGATTGGGCGTGCAGGGGAATGTCGGGCCGGGTGGTGGCGTGACTCGCCGGGGATAAATCGTCGGTGTTGGTTTCTCCGGGTACTTTAAATACGGTGACGCGAATGCTCTCGGGTAAGGAGGGACGGTCGGTAAACCATTGCGCTTCGGCCCAAGAGTCGATCGCTTGCTTGGCATAGCTATTGGTTTCCGACAGTTCGAGGACGTCGTGCATGGCGTCGAACACCAGCAGGGTTTTCTTTAAGGCGTCTGCTGCGGTTTGTGCTTTCTCGCTGTTGCTGGATTTGAGCAGCTCGATTAATGAATGGACGTTATAACCGCCCACCATTGTGCCGAGCAGTTCGATCGCCCGCAGGGGAGTAATCAGGGGGCAGTTGACTTCTTCTTTGGCGAGTGCGGTGAGGAATGAGGCTTTCACGTAGGCGGCTTCGTCTACGCCGGGGGGTACGCGATCGCGCAATAGGTGCAATAAGGTTTCTGACTCTCCGTCAGGCGGATTTTTCAGCAGTTCGCACAGTTCTGCGGTTTGCTCGGCGTTTAAGGGTAGGGGGGGAATGCCTTGGGCTTCCCGTTCAGCTGCATGTTGGCGATAGGATTCGAGCATTGCGTTTCTTTCCTCTATTGGGTTCGCTAAGTTTTAGTTTATATTCAATCCCTGAAAGCTTTTCCTTCTGGCCCCACCCCCAGATGTCTCATATGCTACCACAGCCTCACCGATGCCCTGGATTTTCTGCTAGGGTCAATCTGGCTCAATGGCTGGCTCTGTGGCGTCTTTGAGCGCTTTGTTGTCAATCTCTGACCGGGAAATTTTTCCATCGGCGCGCGGTGGGAAGACCCTCGGGAAAAAAGGATCCAAGGGTAGGCCGGGGCACCGTGGGATTGTGAATCTCTGTAACTTTTTATTAATTATTATAAACTTTTTTGACAAAAAAATTGCCCGGGTTGGGGGGCGATCGCACCCGTTTTTTCCCGAGAAGCCCCGGGGCGATCGCGCCAACCCGAGGGCGTTGCTCTGGAAAATTCATTCCCCCTAGCAGGCAGTTTTCCGCCTGAAGGATTCTGGCAAACCCTCCGGACTTCACTATGGTGGCTCGTCAGTAAGGCTTCCCTCGAGAGAGAATTTGCAATATTGCTCTCATAAACAATTTTAATGGTTTTTCGCTGAGGTTTCTGGCCGCGCCGTGGGCGGAAGGGGACGAGGAAGCGATCGCGATCGCTTTGCCGAGGGTTGCCAATGGGGGTTCGGTAATAAATTACACTTTTTTTAAACATTTTTTAAGCTTTTAGCGGGCGGAGCGAGAATTTGTGTTTTTTTTAAGATTAATTAAATTTAATTTCACAAAAGCTGCAAAAATATTAAGATTGTTTTCTAAATCGATTGAATTGTTATTGCCTCTGAGTCTATTTTCTCAGAAGCAGGCTACGCAGTGGAGAAAGGAGGGCGGATGAGCCTACTTAAGGGGAACAGTGATGTGGTATGGATTAACCGAAACCGAGACCAACCACGGGTCAAGGGGAAAAAGGCAACGCAACCCCGAGACCGAAAAAATCTAGCTCCCGTGGGGATGCCGATGCTAGAACCCTGTCAAGCCCAAGGATACAACGGGGATGAAAAAGCGCTACTTTCTTGCGATCGCCTTGCCGATTCCCCTCTACCCATCCTCATCAGTCGCGCAGAAGATAGCACGATCGTGTATGCTAATAAACACTTTAGGCAGCTCTTTGGCATCAATCCCGAAGAGCATCTGGGCAGGGTGGTGGACTTTTACGAGAACCCCAGACAGCGCGTGATGCTGCTGGATGTTCTCCAACGAGAAGGGTGCGTTCGGAACTACGACCTGTTGGTCAAAAAAGCAGACGGGACCCGCTTTTGGGTTGCCATGTCTGTCCAGTCACTCACCTTAGAAGGCGATCTCGTGTTCTTTAAAACCTTCAGAGACATCACCAAACTCAAACAAGCCGACCAAATTCTGCAAACTATCGCAAGCAGCCAATCCCCGATCGCCGGAGATTCGTTTTTCCCCTGCTTAGCATATCATCTAGGGTCTTTACTGCCGGTGCGTTGCGTGGTGATTTCAGAACGGATTGGTCATTCCTTAGAACGCTTGCAAGTGCTTGGGTTTTGGGAACGAGACCCCGATGGCTCGTCACTCGGCTTGCAGAATGCTTCCCCTGGGGAATATACCTTGGCGGGGACGCCTTGCGCGCAAGTGGTACAAGGGGCACAGGCGTGGCACGCGAAGAACCTGACAGAGTATTTTTCGCCAGACCATCCTCTGGCTCGATTGAAAGGTTGCAGTTATTTCGGGGTTCCCCTCACCGATATCAATGGCACGGCGATCGGGGCGATCTCTCTGTTCGCCGATCGCCCGTTTTGCGATCTGCACTCAGTTCAGTCTCTTGTGAGAATTTTTGCGGCGCATTCATCCACGGAACTGGAACGCCAGCGCACCGAACGGGCATTGCGCGCGAGCGAAACCCGGTTGCAGATGGCGCTCAAAGCGGCCAAAATGGGCCTGTGGGAGTGGGATCTGCGGGCGGGAACCTTCAGTGGCTCTGAGGAACTGGAAACGATTTTGGGTCTGCCACCGGGGTCTTTTGATGGCACGCCGTCGCCGTTTTGGCAGTCGATTCATCCGGAAGATCGGGGGACGGTGGAAAAAATGATGGCACGAGCGATCGCGTCTCGCTCGAGCTACCACGGCGAATACCGGATCGTTCACGCCCAGAGTCAGACGGTGCGCTGGATGGTCTGTAAAGCGGATGTGCTGTGCGAGGGCACCGGTGGAGCGGTGCGGATGATGGGTACGATTGCTGACGCGAGCGATCGCAAGACAACCGAAGCGGCTTTAACTGAATCTTCAGCCAACTTACAAGCAATTTTTAACTGCTCAGTTTCCTCGATTTTATTTATCGATTTTAATTATAAAATACAAGCCTTTAACAAAGCGGCGGCGGCAGCCGTTTGGGAAATTTGGAAACGAAAAATTTGCCCGGGAGATTCGATTTACGCCTATGTTGCCCCCGAGGATGTAAAAGATTTCAACCGCGATTTCCATGCCGCATTGAACGGACAATCGGTGAGCCTGCAGCGCAATATTAAAGGCATCGGAAATACGGAAAATTGGTTTGAAATTAACTATCAACCAGTGTTGAGCGACACCGGCAAGGTGATGGGGGTTTGTTTTAGCGCGCTCAATATCACCGAGCGCTTTCTGGCGATGGATGCTCTGGCGCAAAGTGAAGAACGCTTCCGCTTGTTGGTGCAGCATTCTTCGGATTTGATTACGATTTTAGCCGCCGACGGGACGATTCGCTATCAAAGTCCGTCCATCGAAAAAATTTTAGGCTATCCTCAATCAGAGTTAGTGGGACAATCTGCATTTGACTACGTTCACCCGGAGGATCGCGAACGGGTTTGCGAGCAATTTTCCCAAGCGCTGCGAACTGAAGGGAAGGCGATCGAAATCGAGTTTCGGTTTCGCAACCGCTGTGGAGAATGGGTATATTTAGACTCGGTAGGTAGCAACCAACTGAATGCGCCGGGGATTCATGGGTTTGTGATTAATTCCCGGGATGTGACGGAACGCAAGGAACAAGAGGAACGCTTGCGACTGTTCGAACGGGCGATCGCCGCAAGCAACAATGGTATCGTGATTTCCGATGCCCAACAAGATAATACCGTGGTCTATGTGAATCCCTATTTCGAGGAGATGACTGGGTATTCGGCGGCGGAAACCGTGGGCAAAAACTGCCGCTTTTTGCAAGGAAAAGACCGCCGCCAACCGGGAATCGAACAGTTGCGCGACGCGATTCGCCAGGGGAAAGATTGCACGGTGGTTCTGCGGAATTACCGCAAGGACGGAGCTGTGTTTTGGAACCAACTGAGTTTGTCGCCGGTGGAAAACGAGCGGGGGAAAATCTCTCACTTCATTGGCGTGCAAACTGATATCAGCGATCGCAAACGTGCCGAGGAACAACTGATTCATCAAGCGTATTACGATTCTCTCACTGGCTTGCCGAACCGCGCCTTTTTTATGGATCGACTGCGCGAAGCGACTACCAAGGTTGAGGGGCGCTCGGATTCTCTCTGTGCGGTGTTGTTTATCGACCTCGATCGCTTCAAGCGCGTCAACGACAGTCTCGGTCACGCCGTGGGCGATATGCTGCTGATCGTCATCGCTCACCGCTTGCAACTGTGCTTGCGCCCCCAAGATACTATCGCCCGCCTCGGCGGCGATCATTACGTGATTTTACTCGAAGATATCCACACCATTGAGGAAGCCACTGCGGTTGCCGATCGCATCCACCAGCAACTCAACACCCCCTTTACCTTTGAAGGGCACGAAGTCTTCGTCAGCGCTAGCATCGGGATTGCTCTGAGTTCTATCGAATATGAGGTGTCTGCAGATTTGCTGCGAAATGCCGATATCGCGATGTATCGCGCCAAAGCTGCCGGCAAAGCTTGTTCGGCTTTCTTCGATCGCGCTATGCACGATCGCGCCGTGGAACAGTTACAACTCGAAAATGATTTGCGCCGGGAACTCCACGAGGTGGAAAAGGGCGCGCCAACATCGTTCAAAGTGGCCTATCAGCCCCTCGTGTCGTTGTTTGACGGTGGCATTGTCGGCTTTGAAGCCCTGGTCCGCTGGCATCACCCCCAGCGCGGTCTTATCTCACCGGGAGAGTTCATTCCCCTGGCAGAAGAAACCGGCGCGATCGTGCCCCTGGGTGCCTGGGTCCTGCGCCAAGCCTGCCACCAACTCGCCACATGGCACGCTCGGTTTCCTAGTATAGCACAAAATCGGCGCTTGAAAGTGAACGTGAATTTATCGGGAAAGCAGTTTTTGCAACTCGATTTAGTGGAACAAATCGATCGCATTTTGCAAGATACTCATCTGGACCCGAGTTGCTTGAAATTGGAAATTACCGAAAGTGTGCTGATGGACGATAAACAAGCGGCTACCCAAATCTTGTTGGAACTCAAACAACGACAAATTTATCTGGCGCTCGATGATTTCGGCACCGGTTATTCTTCTCTGTCTCATTTGGCTCAATTTCCCATCGATACTTTGAAAATCGATCGCTCTTTTGTGAGTGGAATCGGCAAGGAAGGGAAAAATTTAGAAATCGTCCAGGCGATCGTTACCTTGGCTCATGCTCTGGGGATGGATGTGACGGCGGAAGGGGTGGAAAATGCCGCACAACTGGCAGAACTCAAGGCTCTCGGTTGCGAAGACGGACAAGGTTACTTTTTCTCGCCACCGATGGCTGCTGAGGATGCCACGGCTTTGCTGGCAGGTTCATTTTCTTGTGCCTCGCCCAAAATTTCTTCTTGAACTGGCATCTACTGCTACAATTGGATGTTTTTTGGGTAAACTAATAGAAAACGCGGAGGAATTTGATATGCGATCGCCCATTTCCCACCACAGCGCTCATCCCAAACTCAGCAGCATCCCTCGCCAACGCTCAGAAGCGCAGGCGTATTTGGAGATGTATCAACTGGTTGTGGAAAAGCAACGGCTAGAAGGAGAACTGCAACGGATCGAACACCGACGAGAACAGATTTATCAGCGCCTCAGCATGTTGGATAGCCGTATTTCCCAGTGCGATCGCCATCCCTCTTCCCTACCCAAACAGTCCCCGCCCAGCCCACCGCCAAAGTCGGAAAAATTTGAGACCCTGCTGTTTGAATATTAATTGCCTCTCCCAAACCGTTTAAAAAAGCCCCGCCGCCGTTCCTCTCCTCCTCTCGTTCCCAGCAAATGCTGGGAACGCACTCCCCGAGGTTCCGCCTCGACCCAGGTTGATTGGCTCTTTCCCTCGAACCCGCGATCGCCTCGGTTAATTCACGGGACATTATGACGATTTATTCTTCATGGCTACCAAACTTAGATAAGTCTGGTCTTCTGGTCAGGTGAGCTTGGGAAAATAAAGTCTTACCAAGCCCC
>NZ_JAJENT010000701.1:0-245 GCF_035615515.1 Phormidium sp. CCY1219 | reverse complement strand
CCATTGGCTCCATGATGGTAATACTTTCTGAGCTTATCAATGGACGCTTTCCCACATCTTGATGCTGTCCATGCCCTTAAAGCTACCCAAACCATATAATCGAGTTTGGAGAATGTTTCCTTGGATACTACTCCCGAATAGTAGTTACTCCACCCTTTTATGACTGGATTTAGGTGTTTGATTAATGCGGCTTGTGGGGCTGTTTTGTGAGCCTTGATTACCGCCTTAATTGCCTTGTAGTGCTC
>NZ_JAJENT010000700.1:0-483 GCF_035615515.1 Phormidium sp. CCY1219 | reverse complement strand
ATACTTTCTGAGCTTATCAATGGACGCTTTCCCACATCTTGATACTGTCCATGCCCTTAAAGCTACCCAAACCATATAGTCGAGTTTGGAGAATGTTTCCTTGGATACTACTCCCGAATAGTAGTTAATCCACCCTTTTATGACTGGATTTAGGCGTTTGATTAATGCGTATTGTGGGGCTGTTTTATGAGCCTTGATAACTGCCTTAATTGCCTTGTAATGCTCCTTGACTGACTTCTTGCTTGGCTTTATGTTGAGTCGGAGTAGCCGCTTTCCCCCTACACTAGTTTTTGTGGCTTTGTATTTGCCAACTGTGTAGTGGCGGACATTAAACCCTAAGAAGTCAAAACCTGGCTTTCCCCCCTCTTCTGAGAATTCATGGGTATGGCAGATTCTTGTCTTTTCGGGCTTAAGCTTTAATCCAACTTGTTTAAGCCATTGTTCAATCAGGTCTCGGGCTTCTAGTATGACTTCTTTGTGCGG
>NZ_JAJENT010000699.1:0-202 GCF_035615515.1 Phormidium sp. CCY1219 | reverse complement strand
CAAGAAATACTGGCAAGCAATAGGGAATCGGCAATGGGTATTTGCAACACGAGCGGAATCAAACCCAATCAAATTGCGATACCACGCCGAGACTCCAATTGTCAGACACGTTAAAGTCAAAGGCAAGGCCAGCCCATACGACGGCAATCTCAAATACTGGAGTACAAGAATAGGGAAACAACCCGGTGTTCCAATGAGAGTA
>NZ_JAJENT010000698.1:0-19864 GCF_035615515.1 Phormidium sp. CCY1219 | reverse complement strand
GTGGGTGTACCAGGAGGTAACGAAGGTGGTGCCGGTCAGCCAGCCCCCGATCGCCAAGTAGGCGCAGGGGAATAACAGCAGGCCAGACCAGCCGATGAAGACGAAGCGATCGCGCTTCAGCCAGTCATCGAGGACGTCAAACCATCCTCGCTCAGTCTGGGCGCGTCCGACTGCAATCGTCATAACGCAAATCTCCTAAATAGATATAAGTACATTAGCAAATCCTACTCCCCACTTGCTCTGCCCGTGGGTTAGCGACCCATAGCAGAAAAGCGTTCATTATGGAAGTAGTCTTTACGTTTCTTTACTATGTTTCTCATTATAAGGGGATAATTGTGGATTTTGCACCCCCTTTTATAAAGTTTTGTTAAATTTTGGCCAAATTATCTGGAGGGGGCTAGGAATATGGAACTCTATAGAACCCGGGTGGGAACCCCTACTGATGCCCGATCGCCTATGGCGGGAAACGGGGATTCGGCGATCGCGCAGGTTGGGGTTGAGAGCACAGCACACTGCCCCCTCCTTGTGCTGAGATTCTGAGATACTAGAAAGAACTGATGCTGAGAAATTTTCCATAAAGCATGTTCACGATTGACTTGACTCTGAAGAACACACCCCTACCCCTGTCGGTTCAACGCAAAACGGTTGAAGGGGCGGAAGAAGTCTACCAGCAAGTTCTGGAGGCGATGCGCTCTGGCAGTTCCGAGGTAGTGGAACTCACCTGCGAGAAAATGCCCGAGAAAAAAGTCGCGGTGTTTGCCGATGCCATTTCTGCCGTGCAGATTTCCGAGAAAGCTGGCGGAGCAGCCGCAGGTAAAGCACCTGGTTTTGCGGCGGTTGTGGAAGCCCTTTCCGAATGAACCCATCCCAAACCCCAGAAAAGCCCGAGTTCGCCATTCAGGTGCGCGAACTGAGCTTTCGCTGGCCCAACGGACTCGAGGTGTTAAACGGTTGCTCGTTAGGGGTACCCAGGGGCGAGTTTTGGATGCTCTTGGGCACCAATGGCAGTGGCAAATCCACCTTGTTAAGGTTGCTGGCGGGTTTGTTGACTCCCGAGGAGGGCGAAATCGAAATCGATCGCCCCGTAGGCTTCGTCTTTCAAAATCCGGATCATCAGTTGGTCATGCCCACCGTGGGTGCAGATGTGGCGTTTGGATTGGTGGAGGAAAAGCTCTCCCCTCCTCAAATTAGAGCGCGGGTGGAAGAAGCCCTGGGGGCGGTCAATTTACTAGGATTGCAACGCCGCCCGATTTACGCCCTCAGTGGCGGTCAAAAACAGCGAATCGCCATTGCCGGCGCGATCGCGCGCCACTGTGAAGTCTTACTCTTAGACGAACCGACGGCTTTACTCGACCCGGAAAGTCAGTTAGACCTCGTGGCACAGGTGCAGCGTTTGGTGAAAAATCGGGGTTTAACCGCCCTGTGGGTGACTCATCGCTTTGATGAATTAGATTATTGCGATGGCGCATTTTTGATCGAACGGGGCCAAGTGGTGGCTCGGGGAGACCCAGCCCCCTTGCAGCAACGCCTGATGCGCGAGGAGAACTATTAAGGAAGGGGGTAACGGCGCGATCGCGCCGTTACCCCCTTCCCTCTCATCGGTGTTGTTATGGGAAAAATATTTTTCTGAGTCAGAAATTAACAAAACGCAATAAATGATGTCATAATGTCAACGAGCTTGCCTCATCTGTCGAAAATTTAAACAATGTAAAGAAAAACCATGCCACGCTCCTTAGCGCGAGCCATACTGCTCGTGGATGGTTACAACATAATAGGAGTATGGTCGAAGCTAAAAATCCAGCGAGACCAACAAGGACTTGAAGCCGCACGGCGCAAACTGATCGAAGCACTGGTCAACTACAGTGCCTTTGAAGGACTCGAGACCCGCGTGGTCTTTGATGCCCATTCCCGAGACGAGCGCTGCTACATCGAAACGGTCACCAAAAATCTCTCCGTCTGCTACACCGACTTCGGTCAAACCGCAGACACCTATATTGAAAAAGCCTGTGCGAACTTTCGTCGCGATGTGGCGAACTTGCACCGTCGCTTTATCGTGGCCACTTCAGACCGCGCCCAGCAGCAAACCGTGTTGGGCTACGGCGCTGAATGGATGTCCGCACAGCAACTCGGCCAAGCGGTGGAATCCACAGCACGGAAGTGCCGCAGGAAACATAAAACCAAACAACGCCCCTCTAGCCGCTTTCTGGTGTCGGGACTCGATGTCGAATCTCAAAAGCGCCTCGCCCAACTGAGAATGGGGTTGTAAGCCATCAGGGATCCAACCCCTTCACGGGAGCTTCATCACGGGACACCCGCCGGGAAACGGCAGGAAATCCAAAAAAATTTTAAGCGTAAAACCCTTATCCGGCAAGGCTTTCAGCAAATCACAAAAAAAAATTTCAAAAAATTTTGCAAAAAGGCTTGCCAAATCCCTAAGAGTGTGTGTAATATAGATTACGGTCAGCAAAGAACGAGCGACCCACATTCCTCGGTAGCTCAGCGGTAGAGCGGTCGGCTGTTAACCGATTGGTCGTAGGTTCGAATCCTACCCGGGGAGTTTCACAAAAACTAGAGTTCTGATTTTGGATGAGACGCAACGTCACTTTACAATCTAAAGTCAGAACTCTAATTTTTTTCAGATAGATGTCCCAAGAGGCTTTTTTGCCCGTGGAAGCTGTAACGAGCTGGAACCACTACTGGAAGATCGACCACGAGGTGACGTTTCTCAATCACGGTTCTTTCGGTGCGTGCCCTTTCCCCGTACTGGAAGCGCAGCAACGCTTGCGAGAACAATTGGAACGAGAACCGGTGCGGTTTTTCCTGCGGGAGTGGGAACCCCTGCTCGATCGCGCAAGGCAAGAACTGGCCCGGTTTGTGGGTGCGGATGCAGAAGACTTGGTATTTGTGCCGAATGCAACCACCGGGGTCAATTGCGTGCTGCGATCGCTGCATTTCCAACCCGGTGACGAATTACTCACCACTACCCAGGAGTACAACGCCACTCGCAACGCGATCGCCTTTGTCTGCGATCGCGCCAATGCGACCCTCGTCACCGCCCCGGTTCCCTTCCCCCTCACCTCCCCACAACAAATCATCGACGCGGTGATGTCCCGGGTTTCCTCCCGCACAAAACTCGTCATCCTCGATCGCATCAGCAGTCAAACCGGCTTGATTTTCCCCCTCGAAACACTGGTGCGCCAATTATCCCAACTCGGCATCGAAACCTTAATTGATGGCGCTCACGCCCCGGGAATGCTGCCCTTAAACCTCTCCCAACTCGGCGCAACCTACTACACTGGCAATTGTCACAAATGGTTATGTGCCCCCAAAGGAGCGGCTTTTTTGTACGTGCAGCGCGATCGCCAACCCAAAATCCGACCCCTAACCATCAGTCATGGAGCGAATTCTCCCCTCCAGGATAAATCCCGCTTTCAATTGGAATTTGACTGGATGGGCACCGATGACCCTACCGCCTATTTCTGCGTCCCCGTCGCCATCGAGTTTATGGGGTCTCTCCTCCCCGGCGGTTGGCCCGAATTAATGCAAAAAAATCACTCCCTCGTCATCGAAGCAAGGCAACTCCTTTGCGATACCCTCCAGGTGCCACTCCCCGCCCCTGAAGATGCGATCGGGTCTCTCGCCTCTATCCCCCTCCCCGATGGATCCGCAATGGAATTGCGCGATGAATTATTCGATCGCTATCATATCGAGGTGCAGGTCATTCCTTGGCCCGCCCCACCTCACCGCTTACTTCGCATTTCCGCCCAAATTTACAACTCCCTCCCGCAATATCAAACCCTCGCTAACGCCCTTCGGGAAATCCTCTCCCCATAGTTGCCAGTTTTTCTCGCAATAGTGACAACAGCGCCGCACACTTCTCCCGCGAAATTCGCTCCCGATGCTCGACACAAACCACCTCTGGCAATTCCGAAAGCGAGTTTAACCACTGCAATACTGGCATTGTCCCGGTGGGCGCTGTAGACCCCACTCCCTTTAATTGCAATTCTTCGATCGCCTCATTCCACTGGCAAAAAAACTCATCCAGGTGAATGCCACTATCCGCCAGATGTCCCGTATCCAACAGCATCCCAAATACTGCCGGTTCCCCTAATTGTTCAATTAACTGGGCAATCTCTTGCGGATGGGTAAGGGCAGCACATCGTTTTGGACTTAATGGTTCGATCGCCACTCGCACCCCTAATCGTTTCGCCGGCTCGATAATTTGGCTAAAAAATTCCACGGCTCGATCGATTGGGCGATCGGCCAATTGCTCCCCAAATCCGCAAACCGTGACAATTCTCGGTGCCCCTAATTTCGCAGCCAGTTCCAGGGTTTCTAACACATGAGCGCGCGCAGGGCGTCGCCGATCTCGGTCTCGGTGCAGGGGATGAAACTCATGCATTAAATACGCTTGCACCGCCGATATTTCTAAGCGCGATCGCCGATAAACTTCCACCGGAAAATTGCCTTTATTGGCCACTTCTAACGCCACATTCTCTCGCCGCGCCAGTTCTATCCGTTGCAAAACTGATGCCACGGGTAAAGAAGTTTCTGCATAGGCAAGTCGAGGTTTTTGTACGGGCATATTATCCATTGACCCTCGGAAATTGTCCCACTGATTTTACCTCCTAAATTTGGGAAAGTGCAACCTCACAGAGAGTTCATCCCAATTTGACATAGTAACGAGGAAATCTCAGCCTAATTGCTATTCCCCCGGTAGCCGGTATTTACTTGCCACCCTGCGACTTACAGTTAAGTTTTTGTTGTCCAAAACTATAACCGATCGGCCAGCTTTTGGAAACAATCTTTTCGCCATTGAGCATCCCTGTGCCGATGGGTTTTCAATTCAAGCACGCGAATCCCCGTTTTGGGTAACGGATTTAATGCTTCTTCCAGGTTTTCCCAGGAAGAAATCAATTGATGTTCCACGCCATAGGTGAGGCATAATTCGGCAAAATTGATGTGTTGCGGCGTGGCAAAAAACTCCTCAAACGGGGGTTCAAATTGGGAAATGGGCAGCATTTCAAATATTCCCCCGCCGTTATTGTTAATTAAAACTAGGGTTAAATGTCCCTTGAATTTGTTCCGCAATAAAAACCCGTTCGTGTCGTGCAACAGGGCTAAATCGCCGGTTAACATGACGCTGGGTTGATTGTGATGGGCAATTCCCAAAGCTGTGGATAAGGTGCCGTCAATGCCGTTTGCGCCTCGGTTGAAAAAGGGGCGAATGGCGCGGTTGCCGGGTTTCCAGAAAAATTCTACATCCCGCACGGGCATACTATTGGCAATAAAAATTGGGGTTTTTTTGGGCAATAATTGGGAAAGCATCCAAGGGATTTTGGGTTCAAAAATAGCAGGATTTGAGGCGATTAATTTATCTAGTTTTTGCCGACAGTTGCTCTCTGCGTCGCACCAGAGTTTTAGATAGTTGTGGGGTTTAGATGCAGAAGTCTTCCCGTGGGTTTGTTGCCAGTTTTTTGCGGCAAGCTGTTCGATAGAAGTTCGCAGATGAATGGTTTTGCCATGTAGGGGGTCGAGATTGTGGTAAGTCGGATCGATGAGGTAATAAATCGGTTGGATGGAGTCTAACCAAGCGCGGAGTTGTTTGCTGGTGGGTAAGTCGCCGATTTGAATGACGATTTGCGGGGCGAGGGTATGGGCGAGGAGGGGATTTCGCAGGAGAATGTCGTAAGTGGAAATTAAGTAAGGATTGCGATCGCTATAGTTTCGCAGGGGGGAAAGTCCCTCGGCGAGTACGGGGAATTGTAAGGTTTGGGAAAGGTGGGCGATCGCATCACAATAGCCTTTTGGATCTGGTGGTTGCGCTACGCCGCCGAGGATAATTCCCCTGTGGCATGATTGCCATTCTTGCAGTGGAATCTCCGGGATAAAAGCAGAAGCATGGTAACGCAATGGGCGACAATTTACAAAGAATTCTGACTCGTTCAATTCTGACCCTAAAGCTTGTGCTTCCGGTTGCGGGAGGGGGGGTAGCGGATCGCGAAAGGGTAAATTGAGATGTACTGCGCCGGGGATGGGGAAAAGGGTTTTTTCCCATGCATGAATGACGGTTTGTCGCAAATAGCGCAGCATGGAAATCTCTAGAGAAGGAGTTGCTAATTCGGCGTGCCAGTTGGGATAATTGCCATAGAGTTTGATTTGGTCGATGGTTTGTCCGGAATGACAGTGGCGCAGTTCTGGCGGTCTATCGGCGGTTAAGATTAACAAAGGGACGCGACTTTCTCGCGCTTCGATAATGGCGGGATAAAAATTCGCTCCGGCGGTTCCGGAGGTGCAAACGATCGCCACGGGTTTGGCGGTTTTTTTGGCCATTCCCAGGGCAAAAAATGCCGCCGATCGCTCGTCTAAAATCGGCAGGGTTTCGATATGCGGATGGGTGGCAAATGCAACGGTGAGGGGCGTGGACCGGGAACCGGGACAAATAACGGCGGTGGTTAATCCCAGTCGATGACAGGTCTCGACTAAAATAGAGGCCCAAATACTGTTGGTGTTGCGAAAATCGAGTGGCATTGGCGAGGAACACTAAAGGCAGAAAAAAGGTAAGGACATTTTACAGGAATGCTGTTACACTAATGCTTTTAAAAGGGTTTTGAGTTTGAGTTGAATTTCGGCGAGTTCTTTATCGGGGTCGGAACCGGCAACGATACCCGCACCAGCATAAAGACGGGCGCGATTGTCTTGAATTAATGCGGAACGAATGCCGACGATAAATTCGGCATTGCCTTGGCGATCTATCCATCCTAAAGGGGCGGCATACAGACAGCGATCGAAGGTTTCATAGCGGCGAATTTCTTGGGTGGCGATATCTCTGGGGGTGCCGGCAACGGCGGGGGTGGGGTGAAGTTCGGCTAAAATTTTTAAGGGATGAATCCTGGGGGGAATGGTGCATTGAATGGGAGTCCATAAATGTTGGATATTGGACAGTTGCAACAGGCGCGGTTCTGGGAAGACGCGGGGAGATAACCCGAGATGAGAGAGGCGATCGCGAATAAATTCTATCACCACTCGATGTTCGTGTTTTTCTTTTTCACTGGAGAGCAATCCATTGGCTAAATCTGCATCTTCGGTGGGGGTTTTGCCTCGGGGTGCGGAACCGGCGAGGGCATCGGTGACCAATTGTTGGTTATCAATGGCAAGCAAGCGTTCGGGACTGGCCCCGATAAAATGGGTGCCTTTCCCGTTGCTGGTGGAAAAAATATAGCAGTCGGGATACACTTGGCGCAAGTGATTTAAGGAGTGAAAAATATTAAACTGCTTTTGAGAGGTGACCTGCAAGGTTTGAGCCAGGACGATTTTATTTAACCGCTGGCTTTTTATCGAGTCTAAAGCGGAACGCACGGCTGTTTTAAAAGGATGGCTGGGTACAGCGATTTGCTGCAGTTTTAGCCCTTTGCCATTTTTTTGCGCTTCATCCATCCAGGAATAATTGACCCAGCCAATTTGATTGATTTTTTGCCAAATTTCTCGAGATAATATTTCTAAATCTTCGTTTCCGGAAAGGGGACAGTTGGCGACTAAAACGGAACGGTTTTGGCAGCGCGTCACTTGCCAGCGGGGTAAAAAGACGGTGGCGGGGGGAAAAGGAGCGCTCTCTGGTGGGGGGTCGTCAAAAAAGGTGAAGCTGCAAAAAAAGTAGGGTCCGGCGCAGGGAAGGTCCGTTTCGCCGGTGGACATCACCCGATCGATGCAGGATTGAATAAAATTTTGCGCTTTGACAAATCTGCGATCGCCAATCGGGGCCTCAAATCGATCTGCAGACCCGATCGCGGCGATCGCTTTGTCTTGCGGGCCGTTTTCAAAGTAAAAATGCAGATCTTCGGGTTGGGCGATCGCCTGCAGCACTGCTAGGGGATCTACTGGCGGAATCTCTCGGGATATGCTAGCGATCTGCGGACAGTCTCGGTCAACGGCGACCTGCTGACAAGCAACAAGAAACCGATACAGTTCCTTGTAGTCTGGCAATAGATTGGCATCAGACGGTACAACTGGCATGGAAGCGAGGATGGTGTGTTGGGCGAGTGGGGGAAAGTCCCCGGATGCAGGGAGTCCTTCTCTAGGGACTCTCCTATATATCTAATCATTCCATTGTCTTCCCTTCCACGGGATCGCCTGGGCGATCGCCTTTCCCTACCATCTGTCCGAGGGTCATGGGTGCCATTTTGCCGGCAAACCCTGTTAATCCCTCGGCAGTTCGAGTATTACCAGTTGGCATTCTGCAATACACAATGGGGATAACCCCGCGATCGCCGGGAGTGGGGTGGGCCTGGTTGAGCTGACCCCTCCATTCTGTCGGTTTGATTAATAATTCTTAATTCTTCGCAGTCTGCCAATTTGCCGACGGGCGATCGTAAAATTATGGCACTGACTGAACACGATCGGGAAAAGTGAATGACAACCCGCACAATTGAGCGATCGAACAACAAATTATGGATGGCGGCAATTAAACCCCCCATGTACAGTGTAGCCATTATGCCGATTTGGGTGGGAACTGCCGTCGCTTTTTGCGAAAAATCTGCCATCAATTGGCCCATTTTTTCCACCTTTGTCACCGCTGCCATTTTAATTCTGGCCTGGGAAAATATCAGCAATGATGTATTTGATTCGGAAACGGGAATCGATAAAAATAAGCACCATTCCTTGGTCAACCTAACTGGCAATAAATCCTTGGTTTTTTGGCTGGGCAATTTATGCTTGGCGCTGGGCATTATTGGGATATTAACGATTTGCTGGTGGCAGCAAGATTTAACCGTTTTGGGATTAATTTTCTTGTGCTGCTTTTTAGGGTATATGTACCAAGGTCCCCCGTTTCGCCTCGGATATCAAGGGTTGGGAGAATTTCTCTGCTTTTTTGCCTTTGGGCCGTTGGGGGTTTCCGCTGCTTATTACAGTCAAACCCAAAGTTGGTCGAATCTGAGTTTGATGGCATCGATAATTGTCGGCGTTGCCACGACCTTGATTTTGTTTTGCTCCCACTTTCACCAAGTGAATGATGATTTAGCTGCCGGGAAGCGATCGCCCCTGGTGCGGATGGGCACCAAACGCGGCGCTCAACTCTTACCTTGGTTTTGCGGTATCATTTTTGCCGGGAGTGCAGCATTGGTCCTCTTGGGAATTTTCCCCGTTTTGGCATTACTCAGTTTTGCCGGGTTTCCCTTTGCGGTGAAACTGTGCCGTCATGTGGGCCAGTATCACGATCGCCCGGAAAAGGTGAGTAACTGCAAATTTATTGCCGTTGCCGTTCATTTCTGGAGTTGCTTACTGTTAGGGGCAGGATTTATTCTGTAAATTTACCACTGCCGTGGTTTAACCAAACCCGGCAGTTACTGCCTAAAAAAGTACCATGATTTATCTGAAAAACTATCACTTTTTTTATTCGATAACCGGACAGCGCCATTATCCAATCATTTTATTTTTACATGGATTTATGGGAAATTGCAATGCTTTTCAAACCGTAATTTCCCAGCTTAGCCATCGCTTTTGCTGTGTGGCGGTTGACCTTCCCGGGCATGGCAAAACTCGAGCGATCGGTGGGGAAGATGCCTACAGGATGCCAAATGTGGCTAACGCAATAGTTGACTTGCTCGAGGAATTAAACATCCGACGCTGTTTTTTAGTAGGTTACTCGATGGGGGGACGACTGGCATTATATTTGACCCTGCATTTTCCGGAGAAATTTGCCAAAGTGGTGCTCGAATCTGCTTCCCCGGGATTAAAAACTGCCACAGGGCGATCGCGTCGTCGCCAACGCGATGCCCAACGCGCCCACCAGTTAGAAACCACCGATTTTAACTCCTTCTTGCTGCAGTGGTATCGTCAGCCTATTTTTCACAGTTTATCCGCACATCGAGACTTCGAGAAATTACGCGATCGCCGATTGGAAAATAATCCTGTGGAATTAGCCAAATCTCTGCGAAACATGGGCACTGGAACCCAACCCTCTCTCTGGGAAAAGTTGCCAGAAAATCAAACGCCTCTGCTGCTGCTAGTGGGAGAATCGGATAATAAATTTCAAGTCATCAACGAACAAATCGCGCAGCAATGTCCCGCAGCGCAGGTTAAAATTATTCCGGAAAGCGGCCACAATATCCACTGGGAAAGGCCCCAATTTTATGCTCAGACAATTCGCGATTTTATTGGTTAGTTAAATCAATTTTTATCCAGATAAAAACGGGATAAATTTTTATCGTAAAATCTATAAAAAAGTTTTTCGTTGCCAAGGGAAAAAGTAAAGTGGGCTAGGGAGACAGCGCCACAGCTTGGTGAGGGAGGGAAACGCCAAAGATGCAGTTATCGAAGAATTGTGATAGAATAATTCGCAATAGACAAGCCAGTGACTTTCCCTAAAATATCGATATTTTATTTTATCATCCTTTTAACTCTTAGCTATAACTTTGGAAAATGCGCTATCAATTTGACTTTCGTTCTTATCGGCGCAAGTTCAAGCGCCCCATGCACACCAGTCATGGCATTTGGGAGGTGCGCGACGGGATTATCGTGCGTTTAAAAAACGAAAAAGGGGACGTGGGGTGGGGAGAAATTGCGCCGTTAAGTGCATTTGGTTCGGAAACCATTGGCGAAGCGTTAGAATTTTGCCAGAAATTGCCAGAATGGATTAGCGATCGCACGATTTTTTCGCTTCCCCCGAATTTACCCGCCTGTCAGTTTGGGTTAGAAACCGCGTGGGAAGCCTGCAGTACCCATAAATTGCTTCCCGATGATGCAGGGCGATCGCCCGCAATCGATATCCCCTTTGCCACCCTGACGTATAGTGGCTTATTGCCGGCGGGAGAAGCGGCATTATTGGGACATAAAATTCTTTGGAAGCAGGGATATCGTACCTTTAAGTGGAAAATTGGCGTTGCCCCCATCGAAAGAGAATTGAGAATTTTTCGAGAATTGGTGAGGTCAATTTGCGAAGATTGGCAAGAGGACATCGGCTTTTTGCGCTTAGATGCCAATGGCGGATTGAACCTTGCAGAGGCGGAAAAATGGCTGGAAGCTTGCGACAAAGCGGGAGAAATTATCGAATTTCTAGAACAACCTTTACCCGTGGGAGAATTCGAGACAATGCTAGAATTGAGCACTCGCTTTTCTACGGCGATCGCCTTAGATGAATCCGTCGCCACCTTAGCGCAAATGGAAGCCGCTTATCGCCAAGGATGGCGGGGACTTTTTTCCATCAAACCCTGTATTTCCGGATCGCCTTCCCAGTTGCGTCAATTTTGCCAGTTAAATAAAATTGATGCGGTGTTTTCATCGGTATTTGAAACGCAAATTGGCCGCAATGCCGCCTTGAAACTAGCCACCGAAATTTCTACCCCCCGCGATCGCGCAGTGGGTTTCGGCGTCAACCATTGGTTTGCCGATGATGAAATCGCAATCGAAGAATTATGGCAGAACCCTTGACTTATTTGCAAAATCGTGCTAAAGAAAATTGGATAATTTGCGATAGCGATCGCCTGGATTTTAGCGCGATCGCCCTGCAATTATTTCACCAGTTCACCCAACGGGAAACTCGCCCCACCATTTTACTCGCCGAAGCGGATCCGCTGCGATTTCTCGCCAGTTTTATCGCCGCCGTTGCTGCCCGCTGCCCGATTTTTTTAACCAATCCCAATTGGGTGGAAAAAGAATGGGAACAAGTCTGCACCTTGGTGCAACCGGATATCATTTGCACCGCATCAACCAGCATCAGGGATTTCGTCAGCTTCCGCGCCGCTTTATCCCCCCGCGCAAAGTCGGCGATCGCCCCTCAAAACCCCAAACTGAAATCGGCAATTATGATTCCCACCGGCGGGTCTTCCGGTCAGATTCGGTTTGCGATTCATCGGTGGGAAACCTTAATGGCATCAGTACGCGGATTTACCGCCTATTTTCAAACACCCACAGTAAATTCTTTCTGCCTGTTGCCGGTTTATCACGTCAGCGGTTTAATGCAATTTTTGCGATCGTTGACCACCGGGGGCAAACTGGTGATTTTATCCTCTTACAAAAAACTGCCCGGTTATGGGAATTGGCAGGCGATCGCCACCCCTAGCGCTGCGGAGAATTCTCCCGTGCCATTGTTAGAAAAAATCAATCCAGAAGACTTTTTTATCTCCTTAGTGCCTACCCAGTTAAATCGACTATTACAAGCGCCCGAAGCGGGGAATTATTTATCGCGATTTAAAACTGTATTGTTGGGGGGTGCGCCCGCATGGCCCGACTTGCTCGATCGGGCAAGAAGATGCAAAATTGCCTTAGCCCCGACCTATGGGATGACGGAAACCGCGTCACAAGTAGTAACGCTCAAACCCACCGATTTTATCGCCGGTTACAATAGCAGCGGTCGGGTTTTACCTCATGCCAAAATTACGATTTGCGATCGCAATGGCGAGAAACTGGGGGTGAATCAAATCGGCAGAATTGCGATTCAGGCAGAGTCTCTGGCGTGGGGGTATTATGGCGAAGGAGAGATGAAAAATGAGTCAGGGAAAATCCGCCCTTTCCTGTCAGATGATTTGGGATTTTTTGACGAGCAAGGGTATTTAAACATTGTTGGACGTGCCAGCGATAAGATTATCACTGGCGGCGAGAATGTGTTTCCGGTACAGGTGGAAGCGGCAATTCGCGCCACGGGTTTGGTGGCGGATGCTTGCGCGATCGCTGTAGCGGATGGAGATTGGGGTCAAGCGATCGCGGCGGTGTACGTTCCTCACCCCGGCATTTCCGCAAGGGCGATCGCCGAAGCGCTAGAAGATAAATTAGCCAAATACAAGCGTCCGAAATATTGGTGTGCGGTACAACAAATGCCGCGAAACGCCCAGGGAAAAGTCAATCGCGAACGAGTGCAAGCGATCGCGAAGGCTCATCTGAGAGATGCAAATTCTTCAGATGAGGAGGACTCATCCGCCAGAATGGGATCCGGTGAAAAAAGCTGAATTCAGCGATCGGGCGATCGAAATGTAACCATTCTCCTACACCAAAATCACGCGATCGCCGAACCGCAAAATTTCCGGAAAACCTTGAGTAATTTTGCCTAAAAAAGGCCGCATCTCTTTATCTTTCCGTCAGCAAGTGGGGGAATTCCATCCCATAAACTTGTTGCCAGAGGTATTGTACATAGGACTGAGTAGCGGGCACAATTTGCCCATCATAAACTAAGTCGGCGGCGGTTCGATCTAAAATACGCACGTCGATCGGGTTGAGTTTTTGTCGCCGCTGGCTCGAACACAGCAGCCACATAATTTGAAACATCGTTTCGGGATCTGTAGTGGTGTTCGGATTAGACCACGCCAGGGATAAGGGATGGCTTTTATTGCTGGAATTCACCCGCTCCGTGCGGTCCCAATACCCTAAGTTTCGTAACTGTGCGTAAAATTGTTGCTCCAAGTTCATTGTTTCGGTTCTCAAATGATTCTCGATGAGAATTCTGTCACCCACCGAGAGAATTGTTAATTAATTATTAATAATATCTGAAGATATTCTGAAAAAAGTATTAAGTTTTACAAATAACTATAAATTTATGTAAAATTGTCACTGATTTTTTCACGGTAGTGATGCGGGTAATCCCTGGCGCAAGGGGGAGGCGAGTTGAGGAGAATTCAGAAGCGAAAGCCTTTCCAGAACAGGGTTTTCTCGGTTTACCCCCCGCGATCGCCCCAGACTCTTTTGCCGGATCGATCGCGCGAAAAACCCCTTATTCAGCCCATTGAAGTAGCCACTTCATTATTTCTGGGGCGAGGGGTTGTTTTTGCCTGGAGGCGGGGTGAATGCAGACATGTTTGGTGAGGGCGCGCCCGATCGCCCCTTCACTGGAGGCGGTGGTGGGAAAAACTCGATAATCGATTTCAAAGGTATGCGCTTTGAGCAAAGTGGGCGTCAGCGCGATCGCCACTTCATCCCCACAAAACAGGGGCGCAAAAAAGTCCACCCGCGCATGGGCGATCGCAATGGCGGCGTCGGGGTTGCGAAAAAACCCTTTGAGCTCGATACCACTGGCGGCGAGAGACGCTTCGTAAGCTTCGTGGCAAATCGCCAGCAGGTTGGCAAAATACAAAACTCCCGCCGCATCGGTATCTTGAAAGCGAATGATGCGAGTGTGTTTAAATGGCATCAGCAATTCTCCTCAAATCGGTTTGGATTGAGCATACAAGACCCCGGGGGTGGCACAAAACGCTTTTTATCCCCTCTGCGAAGCGATGCCAGTTATAATAAAATGAACGTTAAGGCACCCACGGCGGTGGCTTTTCATTACGCCAGTTCTGATTTCAACTAAGTCACTCATGCCCACTCCAAAAGCCCAACCCTGCACTACCTCCACAGGCCCACGTCAAATATTAGAACAATTAGTCCCGCGATCGCAATTCGTTTTGTCCGCCACTGCTGGAATGAATAACACTGAAATTACCAAAAAATTGCGTATAAATCCGGCATAAGTGCGGCTGTGGCGTAGTAGATTGCTTTTCGCCACAGAACAACTACATAAAACTCAAAAAACAGGGATTAACCACAAAAAATTGAAGCCAATTTAGCCATTTCACCAAGGAGCAACGATGAAAAAAATTCGACTTTCTCCACTTACCATTGGCAGGATTTTAGCTGTGGCGATCGCGTTCGCGGGTGTAGGCGGTTGCGAATTCAATTCCGCATCATCCGACCTTCCGCCACCGCCAGCAGGTCGCAGTGCAGTGACGATTGACGACCTAGAGGATGGCGATCGCTTTAATCAATTCCAAGGCGGAACTTGGTTTACCTACAGCGATCGTCCTGAAGGGGGAACGTCACAAGTAATTCCCCCAGCGGGAAGTGCATTCCAACCCAGATCCGGCGGTCCGGAAAAATCCAGTAAATACGCCCAAATGTCCGGCAAAGTAACCACCGACTTTCCTGATGGCTACATTGGCATGGGAGTGGACTTAAAAAGTGCCAACACGCCCATAGATTTGAGCGAATTTAACGGCATTGAATTTTGGGCCAAAGGCGACGGAAAAACCTATCGCATGAAACTGCATTCCGCAGCTACTTCAGATTATGACGACTATCACTACGATTTTTCCACCAACCCAGAGTGGACTCGGTATGTGGTAGATTTTGATGCCATGCAGCAAGAAGGCTGGGGTCAACCCGCCAACCGGGAGGAAGCATTACAAACAGCCCTAAAAATCCAATGGCAGACCATCGGGCAGCCCCATGATTCTGTAGAACTCGCTGTGGATAATATTCGCTTGCTAAAACCGGAAGAATAATCGATAAAACTTGCCAGACCACAGCAAAATGGGAGCAGTAGATTGAAAAACATCCACCCCAAGTCGAGTCCAGAAATCCGAGAATTCTCTAGCGCCCCCAGCGGCATTTCAGTCATCGTTCCGACCTTCGGAAGAGTCGAAATGTGTGAAAGGCTTTTTGCCTCCCTGCAAAAGAGTCGAAAAGCCTTTTTTGAACCCACTGAAATTATTGTAATCGATGACAGTTCCGAGTTAGAAGCCCAGCAAATCGAAGCTCTGTGTGTTCAATACGGTGTCACTTACTATTTTCAAAGGCTTGGGGTTGCCGCAAAGCGGAACTTTGGCGCGAAAATGGCAGCTTATAGCCTTCTGTTGTTTATCGATTCTGATTGCGAAGCCACGCCCAACCTTCTGCAGGAACATTGGAAGCTTTATTGTCGCAATCACACCGTGGTTGCGGGATTGGGCAAAACCGAGTTCAAAGGGCCGGAAAGTTGGATTTGGCAAGTGGTGCAATTGAGTCCTTTTTTGGCAGCATTTGAGCTGGGGAATCGAGAAGGAAATCAAATTTGGGGACCTTCTAATAACCTGTCTTGTCGCCAAGAAATGTTTCAGTTCCTGGGCGGTTTCGATCCAACATTTCCCAAAAACCCAGGGGGAGAAGATGTGGACTTCGGATATCGTCTCTATCAGCAAGGTTATTGGCTGACCAAAAATCCCCAAGCCCTGGTTTATCATACCACAGAAACCTGGAACGACATCGGCCAAGTTGTCCGGCGGCTTTTTCATTGGGGGCAAGGGGAGTTTTATGTGTATGAAAGACACGATCGCTATCTTTATTTTGATTGCCCGAAAGGGATGGGAATTGTTCTGCTGATGTTGCCGATCGCTTCTGTGGCGATCGCCCTAACTCAGCACTGGCAATGGTTGCTTTTGCCTCTGGTTTTCTTGCTGGTTAATTTCTGCGGACGGGTTATTCTGCACGTGATTTACCAGCGCAATTTGTGGCGGGAAATTCTGAAAGTATGTGCGGCAGAAATTCTCAGCTTAGTCTATGAGGTGGGTTTGGTTTCGGAATGCATCCGGCATCGTTGGTTTGTGCCTTTGTGGTATCGACCGATCGTCCTCCCCGAAGAGGCTATCTACCTGTGGAATATCCAAGTTATTTATAGTTGGGTCATGTTTGCCCAGTTAGTCATGGGCGTAGCGATCGTCCAGTTACTCGTTTCTTAATTGTCCCTCAAGTTAAGTCAGGAGCATCGCCATTATGGAATTTATCTTCATTTTGTTGCTGATTGTTGTCGCCATCATCGTCATCTTTACGATGGTCAACAAATTTGACGTCCGCAACAAAGGAATTCAAACCGAAGGAGAGATTACTCAGATTAGCCCTCGCACTTACACCGATGCCTATGGCATCAGCCACACAACTTATTATGCCCAGTATCAATTTACCGACGAAAATGGCATGGTTTACCGGGGTGAAAAAAGCCTAGGCAGTACCCGTCCGAGTCGCACAGAAGGCGAGACCGTTACGGTCTATTATTTGCCAGAAAAACCGGAAAGAAACGATGCAGATTTTTAGAAAAATTTTGCGGCGATCGCCAGTTTTTGTACGGGGGTAAATATGCAGGTGGAACGATTCATTTGCCCATGCAGTATCCCCGCAATGGTTAAACTTCCTCCAATTGGGGGAGGGCAATCCCCTCCGCATTTGCTACACTACCCCAAAAATCAGCAGGGTGCGACCCGCATCTGATGCCATCGATACGTTAAACGAAAGGGGAATTAACAACAATGATTACTTATAAAGTCGAGGAGAATAGCAATATTATCGCTATTTCCATTGATGGGGAGATAACTCAAACGGACTTGCATCAAGTTATCTCAGAAATGGAAGCGATCGTGGACCAATATCGAGAACTGAGAATTTTTGCCGAAGTTGTCGCTATTTCCGGAACGGAACCCGGGGCAATTTGGGAGGATTTGAAGTTTGCGTTTAGTCATTTTGGCCATATCGGTCGCTATGCCGTGGTGGGGGATCCAAAATGGCTCGAACCTGCTATTCATATTCTCACTCCTTTGAGCAAACCGTTTACCACGGCGAATATTCGCTATTTCCATCGCGATCGTGTAGAAGAGGCGTGGCAATGGTTGCGCGAAGAAATCGAAATGCTGGAAATTTTGCCTATGCCAGTGGATAATGCGATCGGGCTGAAACTAAAAGGAGATTTATCCACCTGGGATTTCGAGCGCGTTGCCGATATCATCCGCGAAAAAGAGAAAATCCACGATAAAATTGGCATTTATGTGGAAGTGGAAAAGTTTACCGGCATTTCCATCCCCACCTTGCTCGAAGAACTGAAGTTTGTGTTTAAGCGGTTCGATAAATTCGATAAAAAAGCAGTGGTGGGCGATAAAGACTGGATGGAAAATGTGGTAAAAATTGGCAACAATATTTTTCCTAATATTGAGGTAAAATATTTTTCATTCGATGAGAAAGACAAGGCAAAATCCTGGATTGGGAGTTAGCTGATAGTCGGCGATCGATTTCACTCGTTCCTAGCATAAGTTGGGAACGAGTGAAATCAGTTAAATCGATGGTTTGACTCATTTTTTAGCCATTTGGGGAGTTGGGGTGAGCCTTCAGAAACCCGGGTTTCTTAATTTAATACCAATGGATTTCGGCTTGGTAGGTTCAAACGTTAGGAAATTGTACGAGACCGATGCCTTTGAGTTTACGCCAGCGTCGCCCCTCAAATTGTTGTTTGAATTTAGAGACCTGCGTATTTTTCGCCCATTTCGCCCTTACTGTTTACAGAGATTTAGGCTTAACCTCGAATTCCATCTTGGAACGGTAAAAACACACATCAAATTCCATAAAAAAATTGGTCTGTCCTAGAATTAGAGGTGTATTGAGTTGTTTTGTCCAGGCAAACGCTAGCTGAATCGGTACAATATCGCCGATTTGAGCCATTGCCAACAAAGGTAATACGGGCTGGTTCCCTAAGTTACCAGAAAGTTGAATTATGGCCTTATTGTTTTCCCAGATAGCCCCTAGTTGTAGCCCCATATCATAGGGCATGACGTTGATAGTTGCGCCACTGTCAACTAATCCAATCGCTTCAGATGGGGACTCGCGGCAAGCTATCAAATTCTGTTCCCTTTGCGATGACTCAGTGGTTGAGTAGCGAAATCTCATTGCCATTAAACCTCATCACTGAAATCTAGTGCCTGCATCAGAATCGCCCCCGCCCCAAAAGTATTATATGGAGTTGGCAAATCATAAGCTTTATCAGGCTCTAAAGGTGAAATTTCTGCTCGTGATTCCATTTCCTCAACCAGCAAACGAATCAGTTTGATTTTGTCAATGGGTGAAAGTTGCTTGATGGCAGGTAGTAGTTCTGTAAGTGTCATCATAAATTGGGTTATGGTAATTTGGACAATGGTTTGGGTGGGACAGTTTTTATTTTATCCCAAGTTTCAGGGAAAACCCCGGTTTCTTAAATCTCTCCTAACCAGGTTTCAATGGCGGATATCAGATTCGGTTGATTGGGGGGAAAGCCTTTTAACGGCGCTTCTAGGGATTCGTCGGTGAGAAAGACTACGGCGATTACCCCGGTCAGTTTTTGGCAAAAGGCCATGAGTTCTGGGGTGGGTTTCGTCGGGGTGGAAACGGTTTCGCTACCGAAGAGGATGGTACGGTGGGGGAGGAGGTGGGGCGCGTTTTAGGGTTTTGAGGTGACGGCGCATTTCCGGCGGGGTCTTTCTCGGGACAAGTGATTTCCCAAATCAGGGGGACATTGAGTCAGAAAAATGTTAATATCAGTAAATCTGTACGACAATAAATCTGAACATAAAATCAACCACTAGCGATGAAAAAGTCCATCGAACTGAACGAAGAATTGGTGAAAGAAGCATTGCGCTTAACCAATATTCAGACAGAACAAGAATTAATTAACTTTGCTTTATCCGAGTTAGTCAAAAACCGCAAAAAACGAAATTTACTCGATTTGAGCGGGCAGATTCAATTTTCAACAGATTACGATTATAAAGCCTTACGGGAAAACCGCAATGTTTTTGATTGATACATCAGTTTAGATTGCTGTTTTCCGAGACAGGACTGATACCGTCCGTCAATCTTTGTCAGCAATCATTAATGAGCAAACCATTTTTTTGACCCGATTTACTCAGATGGAACTGTTGCAAGGTTGCCGAGATGAACGGGAGTGGAGGTTATTAGAAACCTATCTGCAAGACCAAGACTATATCGAGTCCAATCCTCATACTTGGGTCGCGGCTGCCCGAATTTATTACGATTTACAACGACAGGGATTAACGGTTAGAAGTAGTATTGATTGTTGTATTGCTCAACTGGCGATCGCACATCAGTTGATCTTAATTCATAATGACAGGGATTTTGAGACAATTGCAACGGTGACAAGCCTTAATAGTTTACGCTTTCGACCTGACAATAATTAATTCTCAAGTCTCATCTAACCCTATTCTAACCTAAAAAATGCCACTCCTCAAATCTCCTCTAACCAGGTTTGAATGGCAGATATCAGATTCGGTTGATTGGGGGGAAAGCCTTTTAACGGCGCTTCTAGGGGGTCGTCGGTGAGGAAGGCAACGGC
>NZ_JAJENT010000697.1:0-54953 GCF_035615515.1 Phormidium sp. CCY1219 | reverse complement strand
TGTTGCTTGATGCGATCCGCAGCCGAATAGTCCCAACCGCGCTTGCACCTCCGAGGTAAAAAATTCGTTACCTCACCCATATCAGAACTGCTATAAGTATTTCTCGGGTAGTGTCCAGGGGAGAAAGAGGCGAGGAGTCGGTGGCGATATCGCCCCTCCCCGGATCCGATGCCAGAATCCACGCTTTGCTGAGCCAGCGTGTAAACTTATGTAAAGAAACGCTTTTCTAGGACTTAATCCCAATGTCCCGTTGCAATTTTTTCCGCATTCTGTTTGCCGGCATTCTGGCATTCCTCGCCGGGTTCACCCTTGCTCCCAGCGCCCACGCTTTGGGGGGTCAACTCCCACCCGTGGGGGAACCCGCGCCAGAATTCACCCTACCCACCAATACCGGGGAGGGGGAAATTTCCCTTTCCGACTATCGCGGGCAATGGGTGGTGTTGTACTTTTATCCGAAAGACTTTACCTCGGGTTGCACCATCGAAGCGCAGCGCTTCCAACGAGATTTGCCCAAATACCGCGATCGCAACGCTCAAATTCTCGGGGTGAGTGCCGATTCGGTAAACTCCCACGCCGAGTTTTGCGATGCGGAAGGGTTAAAATTTCCCCTATTAGCCGATACCGATGGCGCACTCAGCAAAGCTTACGGGTCTTGGATTGCGCCGATGTCCATGCGCCACACCTTTATTATTGACCCGGATGGCATTTTGCGCGAAACCTTTCTCGGGGTCAGACCGACAATTCACAGTACCGAAGTGCTGGCGCGGTTGGATGAATTGCAAAACACCGCGAGTTAATGGAGAAGAATTGAGAAGTGGGCGATTGAAATCGCGCCTTTGCATGCTTGCGATCGCCGACGCTGAGTGATTCGTTTTGCGACTATTTCTTCGGATATAATATCAATTCTCAATGTCAGCATTGCCGAGTTTCGATTTCTACTCCCCCGCCGCCTCAATTCTCAATTCTCCCCGCCCGCTAATGGGTGTGGGGGGGGGAAGGGGGCCGAGGGGGAATTGCGTTACCCTAAGATTGTGGAATTTCCTTCAAGCAATATGGAATTGGAACCGAAACCGATACCCGAACAATTGCCGGAAACCCTGGATTTTGCGGAGGATCCAGAAAGGGAACCGCTAGAACTGCTGCCGGTGCGAGAAGGTACGGTGCAGTTGGAACAACCCCGGAATACCTGCTTGCCGGTGGCGGTGAGTGACGCCAGGTCAGAGGACCTAGAGGGCGATCGGTGGGGGGTCGAGGAGATAAAATTCGCGCTAAAAAATATTACTGATGAGGAATTGCAACCCGCCCGAGTTTACGTAGGGCTAACGTTTATCGGGTTTTCGGCATTGCTACTAATGTCGCTACTGTTTTACATAAAAGCGATGCACCCCGGACTGACATTCGAGCAAGAAATGCTGCGATATTGGCATCAATATATTGGGTTTGTGTGTTTGGGGGTAGCGGGGATGATGATGGTGGGGAGAGAAGCGATGCGAGGCGATCGCAATATGGAAGAAAACACCCGGTCGCAAAAGTAGCGATCGCCCGATTATCTCATCATTCCAACCCCAATTCCCGCTTGAGCAAATTCAGCGATTCCGACCCAATGTAATTATCGGTTTTCAACACCCGAGGCGCGCGAATCAAGTCCTCGCGCGATGCTTCGATCGCCGCTTTAATCTTGTCATAACTGGGCGGATCGCAAACAATCGTATGGGCGGTGCGAACCACTGCTTTCAACTTGTACTTATCGTCCGGTTGACTGGTCATTACCAGCACATCCTCGCCGCGCAAGCTGTGGATAATGACTTCTGCCACCCGCATAATCCCGGGGCTGAGACAGACGATGCCAAAAGAACTATTGGGCGGTAATTCTTTTACCAGGGACAATTCTTCGGCATAGTCGTAGGTATCGATGGGGATAGTGCGGACTGCTTTCGGTCCAGCGATCGCCTCAGCGCGGGAGAAAAAGTAGCGACTGGTAACCACCGTCCCGGTAGGGGTTTGATCCAGGGCTTCCGCGAGTTGTTCCAGGGGCACCAACTGCACCGGAATCTTCAATTCCGCCTCAATTTCGTGCGCCATCAATTGCCCCGCGCCGATATCGTGAGTGGGAGCCGTCACCAGCACCCGGGCACTGCAGCGCAAGCGCCAGTCGATTTCGGTTAAAAACAATTCCCGCGCTTGGTTGAGAGAGCATCCCTGATGCAGTAACTCATCCAAGCTATTTTTCACCACTTGATAAGCATCGGGATACTTTTGGAACAACGGAGACGAAAGCCGCACCACCCGTTCGTGACTGTCCTCGCGAACGTAAATGCCCGAACCGGCTTGAGCTTCCACCAGTCCCAGGTCTTCGAGCTGACGGTAAACCTTGCTGATGGTATTGCGATGCAGACCCGTCTGCATGGCTAAAGCGCGGGTACTGGGCAACTTGTCTCCTGGCGGAATTTGCCGAGAGGCGATCGCAAAGCGGATTTGGTTAAACAACTGAGTCGATGCAGGAATTTCGCTATCGGTCTTGATCTGAAATTGAACCATTCTAGGCACTCCAGGGCACTGGCATAAAGCGATTAGCGAGCAGCGCTTCGATCCCGGTGGAAACCCGGGCAACGCTGCTCTATTTTATGTTCTATAAATTAAATCGGGCATTTGTCGAGCAGGGGATTCCCCCCATAGGTGACTCGCCCCCTATACCGTTCTCTGACTCACTGCAATATTCTCTTCGTGTCATTAATTTAGCCTTGACATCGGTCAATCCCCGAGAGTTCCATCCCCTTGTTTTTTCTAGATAACCCGCAACATCAAAGGGACGAATGAGGTGCTGTGCGCTAAAGCTACCGGAGCGATCGCCAATGATGAACCCCACCGAATTGCCAATAGAATTGCCTTTTGCTGAAGCCCTTGATTGCGAGCATAAAAGCCGTCAGCAACCCTTCTGTTTTTGCGGTTATTTTTGGTGAGCGACTGACCCGAAATCGAGGTTTTATTCTGGTTGAATTATAACTTAAATTCTCCGCAATAATCCCTCGACACAGAGCAGAAGTGAAGCGGGGCAGCACAGAAGTCAGGGGAAATCTACAGAAATGGTGTGGGCACAGGAGAGGAGGCGGGGAAAAATCGGCGGTGGGGCGTGACGGATGGCAGGAAAACGGCTTATTTAAAAAAATAAGTAAAAATACAGTATCGCCCCACTCTGGGGCTTATGTCATAGTAGAGCGGGTGCAAAATCGCAGTAAATTAAGAAGCGAGAGCGTAAAAAAAGCGAATGCAATGAGTATGGTAGACGTACAGATAAAAAGCGATTGGGTGAAAGTTCCCAACCAGGACTTGCTCATCTCTGCGTACCTGTCCCAACCGATGGGGGTCGGACCATTTCCTGCTGTCATCGTGTTCCAGGAAATTTTTGGCGTCAACGCCCATATTCGGGAAGTGACCGACAAAATTGCCAAAATGGGGTACGTGGCGATCGCCCCTGCCCTTTATCAACGCACCGCCCCCGACTTTGAAGTCGGCTACACCGACGAAGATCTGAAAGTGGGGCGAGAGTACAAAGAGCAAACCAAAGCCTCAGAACTGCTTAGCGACACCCAAGCTACAGTGGAATACCTCAAAACCCTGCCTTCCGTGAAAAAAGACGGCGTAGGCTGCATAGGGTTTTGCTTTGGGGGGCATGTGGCCTATCTTGCCGCCACCCTGTCCGAGATTCAAGCCACCGCCTCCTTTTACGGAGCCGGCATCGTGAATTGGTGTCCCGGGGAAAGCGAACCCACCCTAACCCGTACCGGAGAGATTAGCGGCACGATTTATCTCTTTTTCGGAACCGAAGACCCCTTAATTCCCAACGACCAACCCGATCGCATCGAAGCGGAACTTAACAAACAGGGAATTCGTCACCGGGTATTTCGATACGAAGGGGCTACACACGGTTTCATCTGCGACCAGAGAGAAAGCTACAATCCCGAAGCGGCAGCAGATGCCTGGACGCAGGTGGATCGGCTATTCGCCGAGACCCTGAAATCCGGTTAAATCCTTCATCGATATGTCCGCAGGAGTTGCGATCGCCCGGGTGGATTTGCGGCGACCCAGTGCAACACAAAAGGGCGATCGCTGTAACTCCTGTAGATTCATTCCCACAACGCCACCGAGGACGCAATTTCTCCATCCCTTCCTTTTTTTTAAATCTATCTTAAATAGGAAACAACCATGCCAGACGGTGTTCTACTCGAACAACCACTTCCCCCTCCAGAAGAAGACTTCTTCGCTCCAGAATTTTATCGGCTTGCCAATCCAGACTTGCGCGGTCTTAGCGAAGATGAGCTTTTATCCCACTTCCTAGAGCGAGGCGTGGCAGAGGGGCGCAGATTTTTACCCATTTTCGATCCGAACTTTTATCGCCGCGCCAATCCCGAGTTAGCCAACTTAACCCCTCGGGAACTGTTCGACCATTTTATCAGCGTCGGCTTAGACCAAGGACGCAGATTCTCCCCGGTTTTCGATATCGATTTCTATCGGGAAAATCTCGAAGATCTCAATCCCGAACTGATCGACCAGCTTACCCCGGAAGTCGAGCCACCGGTATCGGATTTAATCGAGTTCGACCCCAATCGACCGCTACCACCGACGCTGAATGAAAATCTATTTAATCTGTTTCTCGAAACCCAACTCAACATCGATACCGATTTAGATGTTGAAAGCTTACCTATCGAACCGGGGGAGATAGCCTCCGTTAACTATAGCCCCTATTTCGACCCGATATTTTATCTGAGCAGCAATCCCGACCTAGCCGAACTGTTTGGGCCGACCAATCGACAAAAAGCTTTAGAACATTTTGTCCTGCAAGGTATTAATGAAAATCGGCGATATTCTCTGATTTTTGACCCGACATTCTATCTGGAAAATAGCCCAGATTTGTTGGCGGCTGGTCTGTCTAGAGAAGAAGCGCTGCTCCACTTTGAATTGATAGGCGTGTTCGAGGGACGTCGCCCTTCCCTGAATTTCGATCCGGAATTTTATTTAAACGAAAATCCAGATTTGCGGGCAAGAGGATTAACCGAACAACCGGAATTAATCGAGCAATATTTACAGGAAGGATTGCAAGAGGGACGGCGATCGTCGTTGTATTTCGACCCGGTGGCGATCGATGCGTTAGTTATTCCAGCAGAAACCGCAGAAGACGCGCAAGAGACCAACGGCGAAGACACTCCTTCTGCGGCGCAGACCCTCCAAGAGGAGACATTTGTCAAGTGGAATACGCCGGTTGGGGGGGTACTGACTTACAGTTTTGTGGATACCGCTAGTGCGTTTTTATATCCAGGGCAGGAAAGTGGCGTGGGTGAAGTGAACGAGGCGATTAAAAATAACGTTCGCCAAATTATGGAGGAGTACGATAAAGTGCTGCCTTTTAGTTTGCTTGAGGTGCCCGATCGCCCGCCGAACACCGGAGAAATTCGCATTCTATTTGCTAACGATCCGCAGTATGCCTATAGCTATGCGCCGGGAATTGGAACCGGGGGTGACATTGTTTTAAGCCGCAATTTTGAAACCGATCCCCAACTGTCGTTTGCCCAAGGGGCGGGAAATTTTGGCTATCAAAGATTAGTTCACGAAATCGGCCATGCCTTGGGGTTGAGACAGCCAAATGTTTATGCAGTGCCTCCCGAGTTCGGAGTGGTTCCCCTACCGGGGCGACCGAATATTGCGATCGCCGAACGACCCACTTTTCCCATTGAAGGCACGCCCCTCCAGTTTTCAGAGGATAACAACAGCAACACGGCAATGAGTTTCAACATTGCCGGCGTAGGAGCCAGTACCCCCATGCCTTATGACATGCGGGCACTGCAATTTCTCTATGGTTTCAGTGAAGGCAACGACGGGAATAGTTTTTACGACTTTGATGGCACCAATTTTGTGGGTCTCAAGCAAACGATTTGGGATGCCGGTGGAATTGATACCCTCGACTTTTCGGATCTGCCGCCCATCGATACTTACTTCTTCGATCTGAATGAAGGGGGTCAAAATACGAATAAAAGTGTGTTAGATGCGGCGACTTACCAGGCAATTAACGATCCGAGCAATGCCGTCTATACCGCGAGCAGTTATGGGACTTATATTGGGTTTGGCACGACGATTGAAAATCTGATCGGCACGCCGGTGAATGATGACATTTTAGGCAATCCAGCAGGGAATGGAATCGTCGGCGGTGCCGGTGCGGATACGATTGTCGGTGCAGAAGGACCAGATACCTTAGCCGGCGGTCCGGGTCGCGATACCTTCGGCTATGCCCCGGGAGATGGTACGGATCTGATTAATGATTTTAATCCGGCTGAGGATGTTATTGGGTTGGCCGCTCCCCTAGAATTTGAGAGTCTCGCCGTGCAACAGGCGGGTGGGGATACCCTGGTGCGAATTGCGTCCACTGGTGAAATTTTAGCCGTGTTGGCAGGGGTGAATGCAGATGTGCTGACGCCGAATAATTTCGTCCCGTTTGGATGAGGGGTTGTTACACTGAAGGCAGGAGTGGAAAGCGCCTGACGGGGGTGAAGAAGTGGAGGGTGTTGTTGAGCGCGGGCGCTTTGGGCGCAACCACCTGGCACCCCATGACGCGCCGAGCGTCGGACAGTGGGCGGCGTCGCTTCGCTCGAATCCCACCGCCCAATCAGGGGTTAGTTAAGTGCCCCATGTATTTGATTTTTGTTTAATTTGTCAATCGCAATGAATTCCGAACAGACTCGTTCTAAGAAGACAGAAGTGTCATTTTCTGCTGAGGATTTTGCTAAAGCTTTGGAAGAACAAAGCTATGACTTTCGCAAAGGGCAGAAAGTGCGTGGGAAAGTGTTTGAATATAGTGGGGAAGGGGCTTATGTGGATATTGGTGGCAAATCCGCAGCGTTTTTGCCACTGCGGGAAGCCTCGGTGTCGCCAACGAGCGATTTAGCGGAAGTGGTTCCTTTGGAAGAGGAACGGGATTTTTTGATTGTCAGCGAACCGAATGCTGAGGGTCAGGCGATCGTCTCGATTCGCCAGATGGAGTTGAAGAAGGTCTGGGATCGATTGGCTCAATTGCAAGAGAGCAATGAATCGGTGCCGGTGCGCGTGACGGGGGTGAATAAAGGGGGCGTGACTGTTGATGTTGAGGGGTTGCGGGGGTTTATTCCGCGATCGCACCTGATCGAGCGCCATAATTTGGAGCAATTGGTGGGGGAAAATCTCAGTGCGAGTATTTTGGAAGCCGATCGCGATCGCAATAAGTTGGTGTTGTCGCAGCGGTTACAAGCTCGCGCCAAACGGATCCAATCCCTGCAAGTTGGGGACTTGGTTGAGGGGAAAGTGGTGAATATTAAGCCGTTTGGAGTGTTTGTGGAGTTAGATGGCGTCACGGCGTTGCTGCACATCAAACAGGTGAGTAAAAATTATGTGGCGTCTCTGAATGAGGTGTTTGAAATCGGTCAACCGATTAAGGCGATCGTCACCGCTGTGGATGAGTGGAAAGGCCGGATTTCCTTGTCTACTAAGGTTTTGGAGAATTATCAAGGGGAAATGCTGGAGAATATGGATGAGGTAATGGCTACTGCCGAGAAGCGCCAAGAGAAGGCTAATGCCAATCTTTTGGAGTAGGTAAAGTTACTGGTGACCTGCTGAGGGAATTTGAGTTCAAGTTCTCCTCGGCGTCGGGGCGGGTTGAGAGTCGAGGGGAAAACCTCCAAGATTTATTGGAATAACCCGCCCCTTTTGATATAGGAAGGTTTATGTCTGGGAATTTTTTAGGGCATCTCTGGCGGCGAGAGAAGGGTGGGCGATCGCGTGTTGGTGTCCCACAATGCCTTGGATAGAGCAAGGGGCGGCGTCTTTGCAGAAGCCCGGGAAATTTTGGCGAGGAGAGTTTAAATGAGCTTCACGAAGATCGGGAGAATTATGAAGAGTCTTTAAAGTTGTGATCTCGATCGTTCCACCTTAGCAGAGTTAGTGTCTAAGATAGAATCAGGAAAAGCGAGATGCCAGGATCTAAGATGAGGGTCTGGCGATCGTCCCCAGGCATCTTCTAAATTTTAAGACACACAGCCTCAATCGCACTGACAGATTTTCAATTGTAGCTAAAACAAGCGAGGGAAACAATGAACTTACAACGACGCATTATAACGGCAGCGGCTGGAGCAGCGGCGATCGGTCTGCTTTCCGCCGGCTCGGCGCAAGCTTTTACCTTTGGAAACGAGGGAATCTTGTTTGAGGAAGATACCACTCTCAACTTTGAATTCCTTCAATCTCACGGTTACTGGTACGGTGACTTTGGCGTTAAAAATCTATCGAGTGGTATGGAAACCATTCTGATTTCTGAATCACTCAATGTCGATCCGGGCAGTGGGGTAAGCAACGACAACCTGGGAACGGAAGGTGTTGATAAAGCAGTAGAATATGAAGAAGGCTTGGCCAATTTCACCTTCAGTGAAGGCACAGAATACACTTTTTTCCTAAACAGCTACGATAAAATAGATGGCACCCGTGGAGAGCTTACCCGGACCGTTTATTCCACAAGTTCACTCAATCCCAGTTGGTGGGATACCTCGAAAACCATAACAGAAAATGACTACGACGACAGTTTCAACGGTAGAACTGTAAATGCTCGCGATCGGGTCTTGTTTGAAGGGGATTTGTTCAGCGGACTGAACCTGTTCTTTGAAGATAATGGTATTGCCGGCGACAATGACTACGATGATTTTATAGTATCCGCTAGCGCAGCAGAAGTTTCAGTACCAGAACCTACCATGTTACTGGGTTTAGGAGTGGTAACTGGGGCAATGGCATTCTCCCGACGTCGTAAAGAAAAGCAAGCCTCCTAAGTTCAAGTTAGGAGAGGAGTTTATAAGCTCGGCAAGTCTTTTCTACCTACTGAATGCCTAAAGACACAGAATCGATTATAGTTATAAATGCCGCACTTTCAAAGTGCGGCATTTATTATGGAGGTGGATTCTAGCTGAAAGTTTAGCCTTTGATTTGATTGGTCACTACACCCAACACTGGAGACCCAGAAATTTTTAATCCATCTAATGCTTGCTTTACTGAAGAACGATCCGTCTTAGCCAGTCCCACCACTAAAATAAGACCGTCAGTTTGAGAAGCAAGTATGCTACCATCTGCCAGTCCGAGCAGGGGCGGACTATTATAGATTACGACATCGAAAAAGTCTTGAAATTGCTCCATCAGAGAGTGCATTTTTTTTGAAGATAGGAGCTTGATGGGATCGTGCGACAGTGAACCTGAGGTCAATACAAACAAATTGGGATTTGCATCAGACGGTCGCTGAATGATATCGTTGAGACTAATATCAGTAGAAATGGCATCGCTGAGTCCCCGGAGATTGGGTATGTTTAGTTGAGTATGGATTTGCGGAGAGCGAAGATCCGCATCCACCAGCAAGACCCTCTGACCGATCGCTGCAGCTGTATGAGCCAATTGTAAAGCCACGGAAGACTTTCCATCTCCAGGTTCGGCTGCAGCAATCACAAAAGAGTGAATAGGGAAACCTGAACTGAGCAAACGAATATTGGTATGTAAAGCTCGGAAAGCTTCCAATAATGCAGAAGCATGGTGGACTTGAGCAGTCGTTAGCAAATTACCAGCCCCCAGATGTGGTGCGGGGTGACTCGAACTGCCTAAGACCGCGTTAGCAGGAGCAAGCTTTTTGGGTTTTTTTGTAGCTTTTTTCAGTTCTTTGGCAAAAGGAATCACACCGAGTACGGGTAGTTTCGTTGCGGCTTTTACTTCGGCAGGAGTGTGGAAAACCGTGTGAAGTACCTCGACTAAAAAACCCACCCCAATCGCTAGCAGACTGCTTAAAATAACCACCACAGCTAACTGCCGCTTGGTTTGCGTAACAGTAATAGAAAGGGGGTTGCCCGCCGCGTCGCGGGGCACGTTAGGCGGATCGATGAGTTCCCAAGGTACTTCATTGCGAGCAGCATCCACGCGCAATGCTTCTCGTTTCGATAAAAAGTCCTGAAGGCTATTTGTCGCCACTTCTAATTCTCGTTGTAGATCGGCATACTGGCGTGAAACTAATGGCAATTCTCTCAGTTTTTGATTCAATGCCGTTTCAGCTTCAGCAAGACTTTGCTCCCTAGCCTCGAGTTCGCGTAATTGACTTTCAACCTGTTTGACAATCGATCGAGCAGCTTGACGCGCCTGAAGATATAAGTTATCCAGCTTCTCGCGTAGAGTCACCATTGGCTCGCTGTCGTCTAGAAAAAGGGCTGACTGCAAAGCCATCTCGGTTTCTAGCTTTTGGATTTGTCCGATTAAGGTTTCGTAGGCTTTCGGCTCTCGGGATAGAATGGTAACGGGATTGTCTTCTCTTAATTGTGTTTGTAGGTTGGCGTAGAGGGTTCGCTGCTGCTGGAGTTGTGCAATTAGGTCTACTCGCTGTCTCTGAATAATCAACGAATGTTCGTAAAGATATCTATCTGCCAAATCCGGATTCATCAAGTTGTACTGTTGGCGCAGCTTTTGCAAATCTGCTTGCAGAGTATCTACTTTTTCACGCAGCTCTGGCAAGCTATCATTAATAAATTTAATTCCCTGGCGCAGGCTTGTCATGCGCTCCTGGAGGCTGTACTCTAAATAAGCATCAACAAGGTGGTTTAAAACCACTTCAACTTTTTCTGGATTTGGATCTTGATAACTGACCACTAAAATTTTGGTACCTTGCTCGTTCGCTCCTTTTCCCACAGTAATGCGCCTCATCTTTATATTACTGACGAGAGGCCCGTATCTGATTTTTGGATATTTTGCTTGTAATTGGGCGATCGCAGGCTCCATTAGTTTTGGACTTCGCAAAACACGAATTAAAGTTTGGTAGTCCACCAAGCTCGTTTCTTCTATTCTGGCTCGTTGGAGCTCGCTCCCTGTATTTGGGCCTTGAGCCATAATGTATTGTCTGGCTAATCGACCTTCAGCAGTAATCGGCTCAACCAAAAGCTTAAAAGAGCCTTTATAGACGGGGACAATATTACGAGAACTTCGAACAATGAGCGCACCACCGAGAATGCTTAAGGCCACCGCCACAAATAGCATAATCGGCGCTCTTCTGCGGAGAACGGCAAACAGCCAAGCCACATCGAACTTCTCTTCCTCACTTTCTTCCATTCTTTCGGTGTAGACTGGAGATAATGATTGAAGCTTCTCAGTATTACGTTGGTGGGAAAACTGTTGGAAATGCTGGTTGTAATCCATATTGGCACCTTTAAATTTTTGCTTAAACTCGTCCCCCATGAAATCTTCCAACTTTTTTGCTGGCGCTCATCGCCGACGAGGCAGTCTCAGATAGTCAAATAGTCCAAAGAAGTCAAAAATTCTCAGAAATCCAGTGGCATTCGCACTAAAGCCAGTTGCCGTATTGATGGTGTCAGCAATTGTAGCTAGACCAGATCGGTTGATGACAACGATATCGTTATCGCGGAGAATCGGATTGGTTTGCTCGTTGATTCCGGCATCTAGATCCACCGGGATGATGCGTTGCGACACGGTACCGTTGGGATTAAGGCGAAACAGTTCAACCCTGTCTTGATTTGCCCGGTTGGGATCGAATCCCCCCGCTGCCAACAATGCTTGGTTTAAAGGAGTGTTGGGAGGCAAACTGATATTTCCGGTTCGGACTGCTTCTCCAATGACATTCACTTCGATGGTTTCCGGAGAAAAGTTTGTTCTGGCTAAAATCGCCGCTTCGGTGGGGTTCATTTCAATAGCAGTGGGAATAAAAATGGTATCTCCGTTTTGCAGAATCGGGTCTTGAGTGAAATCCCCCGTTTGTAAGAGTTGCCATAGATTGAGAGTCAGGATTTGGTCGCCGCCGTTGAGGGTGGGTCGGCGCAACTGGATATGACGAATATCCGCATCCGGTTTAATTCCCCCCGCTAGCTGAATGGCTCGGGTCGCAGTTGGCAGACCCGCCGCTCTGATTCCCTGTCCAGTATCCGAGCCGAGGATGGAGTAGGTTCCCGGTCGCTCCACGGCTCCCACCACCGCCACCGTGCGCGGCAGTTCCGTATCTCGGGAAAAGCTTGTGGTGGCCAGTTGGCGCGTTTGTTCCAGGTTGACTTGGGGGGCCGTGGGGACGAAGATGGCATCTCCATCTCGCAAGGTAATATCTTGACTGCGATCGCCGGTTTGTAGCATCGTCCACAGATCGAGGGTGAAAATTTGGTCTTCACCCGCTCTCGAGAAGCGCCGTACCTGGACTTGACGAATATCAGCGGCGAGCGTCACGCCCTGAGCCATTTCTAGAGCCTGCACTACAGTGGGGTATTGAACGCCGGGAATGTTTCCCGCTCCTGGAGTCAGGCGCATCGTGTAAGAACCCGGACGAGTCACTTCGCCAGACACCCAAACGTTGAGGGGACGAGGAGCCACCAGACTCACTGCAATTTTGGGACGCCTGAGTACCTGTCGGTAAGCGGCTTCGATTTTCTGACTCGCTTCTTCTAAAGTTAACCCCTCCACATTGATCGTACCAATTAGGGGCAAGTTCAGTCTGCCATCCACCGGAATTTGGTAGCGATCGCTGTACTCCGGAAGCCCTATAATATTGACATTCACCAGGTCGCCACCGCCCAGGGTGTAAGCGGGCGACGGTGGCAAAGCGGGACCCCTTTGGCTTAGCTCCGGGTAACTTTCTTCTCCCCTCGGTTGCTGCGCTACACTTGGAAAGGAGCAAGCCATCACTGCCACCGCCGACAAGGTTATTCCCATAACTGACGGGATTTTTTTGTGGGGATGTTTTACATTAAAGCGACCCTCAATCCGAGTCCCATCTAACTGTTGCTTATCCATACTTGTCTTTTGGGGTACTATCTACCTACATGACCTTGGTCTATTTAGTCTTCCGGCATCAGTTTTGTTGTTTCCTGGCTTCTTCACCTATTTTATGATAGAATTAGATATCTTGACAACCTTTTCCTGCCCGCCATCAAATATGCTGGTCAAACTGACTCCCCAAATTAGGAGGATAATCTATCTGTCAATTTAATACAAAACATCCAAACCACCGCTGACTTTTCCGCTCAATTTGCTCTTGAATACTCAAAAATAAGCGCCCTATACTGCAGGTTTAAATGGGGTTATTCGACCTTTAAAATTGAAGAATAAGTCAGAGCGATTGAAGCGGCTTTTACATCTCCAGTCAGATAGGCAACTGGTCAAGGACATACAGAAACCTCTATCTTCGGCTAAAAGACTGCATATAAATTTTTTGAACCATCATTTTTGTGAATCCTGGGAGAGCCAATGAATCCATCTACTTCTAGCAGGGTCAGACAGCGTTTTGGCTTAAACGATAGCATTCGCCCCTTGTTTCGCCCGATTTTAGTCTTTCTTTTTGTTATGACGTTCTACCACACTTTAGTGGTGAGTGGAGTGTTGCCATCTAGCGAAGGGCTGAGCATACAGCAATCTAATATCATTAAAGTAGAGCAATATGCTTATAGTCAGTCTCCTTATGAAATCCTGGTAGCAGGAAGTTCGAGGACTGCCAAAATTGAAGCTGACTACTTTGGTAAAGAGCGGGTAGCCAATGTCGGAATACGAGGGGGTTCTTCTCAAACGGGTTTAGAGCTAGTAAAACGCAGTCATAGCAAGCCGTCAATCTTGCTCTTGGAGGCAAACGGAACCCTCATTCAAGGAGTTAATCGGGAACTAATAGAGGCAGCTTATCACCCGATATTGTACTTTATTCGTCTCTATTTTCCGATGTTTAGACAAGAGTATCAGCCCGTTGCAGTCGCTATAGAAATAATCAAAAACTGGAAGGGAATAACTGCTGAAAAAATTGAAAACCAAAGAGTCAATGAGTTACGGAGAAATCCTCAGATGAGAGAAAAGAGGTTAAAGCAGGCGATCGAACAACGTCGAGAGGGGTTAAATGAAAAGCAAAAAAACAAGCTAACTCGCGTTGCCCAAAACCTTAAAAAGCAGATAGTTAAACTTGAAAAGCAAGGAGTACGAGTTATTTTATTCGATGTACCAGGAGATCCGCTTGTAGATAGAACGCCGGAAAGAAAGCAAGAAAAAGAACTGATGAGAAAGCTATTCCCTCCTGAGACTTACGAGTGGTTACCCGAACATCCTTCTAGAGATTGGATGACGACCGATGGAGTTCATTTGATTCGCGCTGATGCCAGAGATTATGCAGCTTTTATCCTCAATTATCTAGGCAGCTTTTGAACGGCTGTTAAAATTAGGAGAAGGGGTAAGCAAGTTTTACCGTTTCTCTGCTGTTAAGGTACTTGCACGAGCCTCATTTAGAGGTAGATACCCGATTCAGCAGAATATTATCAATCGGCTTAGAGCACTTTATCCCTGGCTCGCAGCCAGGGTATTTGGATGAAAGAGTTACTTTTAAACCCGGTTATTTTACTTCTTGTATTGGGGAGTGGTATCGTCTATTTTTTATTATTCTATAACGCGATAAGCTGGAATAATAAGTTGGCGAGTTTAATCGAAGATGCCGCAGTATTTATGTTTTTATTTATGATACCAGGGTTAAGCATAGAACCCTTTCCAAAACTACATCCAATCGGGCTTTATAATCGGCAAAAAACCCTTCCATCTTTAGTCGCTCAAATTGTTTTTTACGCGGCGGTTCTTTTGGTATTATCACCCCAGTTGCGTCGCACCCTGAAAGACTTAATTTATAGCTTGTCAATTATTACGGTAGGCAACCCCTTTTTGTTAGGCTTCATCTTTATGGTGTTAATGTCTGCCTTTTGGTCGGAGACGACAGACTATACTTTAAAAGCGGCGCTGTCTTTTCTATTTATTTCGGTAGTTTCTATTTATATCGGCAAGCGATATAGTTTTGAAAAACTCGATAAAATATTGCGGTTTACTCTAGCGCTCAACGGGATCGTGAGTGCTTATTACGCCCTTGTCGTTCCTTCGGTGGGAATCAATGCAACGAAAAATAGCTGGCAAGGAATCAACAGTCATGCAAATCCGTTTGCCGCGTTGATGGCTTTAAGTTCGGCTTTGTGGCTATTTGAAGCATTGAACAATCCAAAACGTCGTTGGCTTTCGATTGCATTGACTTTATTTTCATTGTATGCATTGGAAAGTGCAAAATCTGCAGGAGCAAAAGTGAACTTTCTGGCTCTAGCAAGCTTGTTATTGGTTTCGCGCTTTCTCAAGCGTTTAAATTTTAGATGGGCCATGTTTACAATCGTCATTTTTCTGGTAGTGGGGATCGGGTTATCGATTGTCGTTACAGAAAATTTGGAAGCAATTGTGGTCGATGGACTTGGCAAGGATTTAACTTTAACAGGTCGGACACCGCTTTGGGAATATTTGATTGTAGAAAAGATATCTTTAAGACCCTGGTTAGGCTATGGGTTTCACGGATTTTGGCAACCTTGGCGCGGTAAGGACAACCCAGCCGCTAACGCCCTCGATGGAAAACTCTGGATGCCTTCCGGAAATGGATATTGGGCACCTCCTCACGCGCATAATGGCTTCATGGAGATTATCTTGGATCTTGGTTTGGTGGGGTTTTCTATCTTTGCTCTATCCTTTATTATGACCTTAGTTGGTGCAGTGCGCTGTCTGGTGCAGAAAAATCCTGGATACAAACAGATTGACTCGATTCTACCAATGATTCTTTTTCTGTATGTAATTTTCCCAAACCTGACGATTAGCCGCCTGACAGAACCAACGGAAATTTGGTGCTTTTACGTGATAGTAGCAGTGGGAACCAGCCTCGACCCGATTAGAAAGCGGTTAAACCAAAAAGAAAGCAAAGAGCGGCCTGACTTACCGATTCCGAGAGAAAATTCATTCGATAGAGAAGCTCGATAACGCATCGCCCTTGGACTTCCCCGACGACCAGTGCAGTGTTCAACGAGACTCCAAGGGCGATCGCCGATGGATCTACCTATCCAACTCCAGAACAGATGCTCGCGCTTGCTTCAACATAGAATAGATGCGAGACCGGCACCTCCGAGGTATCGGGTCGGGTAGCGCGAAAAGCAACGGCACTCCAGGTGGAGACAAATTGGTAGAGATCGGACAGCTCCAAATCATAAAATTTATTTGAGGGTTTAATTTATCGTTCAAATAGATTAAGATAGAGAGCAGATGAAAAACTGCTAAGACATAGAGGGGAGCCAAGCCTCCAGCTTGCTGGAAAAAGACCCAGCAAGAAGAGCCGCTTGGTTTCAGGTGCATTGTTGAGAAGTTCCGAAGGTAGAAGCCTTCGGAAGGATTTCAGGGGCTAATACAGAGGCGATGGGTTTTGAGACCTTCAAAAAACAACAGCAATCCCCAGGGTGAGTCAACAAAGAAAAGAATGCCAATGGTTAAGAACCAAGAGGGGTAAAAAGTTCAAAAGTTTTGAAGTCAGGTTGTCAAAACCACATCAAAACACTATCGCTCATTGTAGTATTCATGGGGAGGCAATCACCAAAGTTGTGTCAGGAATGAACCTACGGCAACAGGCGCTTAAAGGAGTCCTTTGGTCTGCAATTCAGAATTGGGGCACTCAAGCCATCTCCTTTCTCGTCTTCTTTACCCTTGCTAGGTTACTCGACCCAAAGTCCTTTGGTCTGGTTGCCTTGGCTGGGGTCTTTTTTTCCTTTATGGAACTTTTTCTGAGGCAGGGATTCGCCAATGCCCTCGTCCAAAGACAGGAGCTAGAACCAGAACATCTAGACACTGCATTTTGGATTAATCTGAGCATTGGTACAATTTTGATGGCGATTGCCATCGGGTTTGCAGGGCCTATTGCTAACTGGTTCGATCAGCCCCAGCTCGCACCGATCCTGCAATGGATGTCCCCAAGCTTCTTGTTGGCGGCCTTAAGCGACGTACAGCAAACCCTTTTTCGTCGGCAACTTGCTTTTAAAGCCTTATCCATACGATCGCTCGTTGCGACCTTGGTTGGCGGTGTGGTGGGCGTCGTCATGGCGCTGCTCGGGTTTGGCGTCTGGAGTCTGGTAGGGCAACGATTGAGCAATGCTTTAGGGGGTGTTCTAGTTCTATGGTGGGCCAGTCAGTGGCGACCGGGGCTGAAATTTTCTCTCAGCCACGGTAGGGAACTGTTTAGCTTTGGGATGAATATCATGGGTTCGCAGCTCCTGACCTTCTTCGTTCTCCGTGCTGATGATTTTTTAGTGGGAAAATTTCTTGGTGCTATTGAACTAGGTTATTATACGATAGCCTACCGCGTGCTGCTGACGATCACGCAGTTGCTCTACAGCACTACCAACCAAGTCGTGCTGCCTACATTTTCCAGGCTTCAGGAAGAACCAGAACGGATGCGACGGTGGCTTTATAACGCGACCAAGCTATCTAGCCTGATTTCATTGCCACTGTGTTTTGGTATTGCAGCACTGGCTCCCGAACTGGTACTCGGTTTGTTTGGAAAGCAGTGGCTACCAAGCGTACCAACAATGCAAGTTTTAGCATTCGTTGGCCCGATGCAGTTAAGCCAAGGGATTGTCTCCAGTGCCATTACAGCCGTGGGCAAGCCAAACTGGAACCTAAAGGTCAATTTCGTGAACGCCACAGCTAGTGTGGTCGCCTTTGCGATCGCAGTGCGCTGGGGAATCGTAGCAGTAGCGGTTGGACGGGTGGCTAGCGGATATCTGGTAACACCGATTCGGGTTGGGATGCTTCGGCGGCTGATATCCATCGAGCTAACCACCTATCTCTACCAATTTGCTACACCGCTAGTGGCTTCCCTAGCAATGGTCGCCAGCATTAGCGGGGCGAAATACCTTTTGAGTGACTGGCTGAATTGGCAAGGGGTACTGGCAATTTGCATTCCGCTCTCAGCAGGAGTCTACGGGCTAATCCTGTGGTGGATAGACGCCGAACTGGTTCTCCAAGCTTTGCAGATGGGTCGTTCGGTCCTCTCCCGCAAGAAAAAGAAGCAATAAATAATCGTTTTTGTCTTTATCATCAAGTGAATCATGGATCGAAACATTCAAGGACGAATCTTTCTGGTTGGCTGCCCGCGATCGGGAACCACGTTGTTGCAAAGCATGATAGCCGCCCATCCAAACATCGCTTCTTTTCCTGAATCCCACTTTTTTGAACACCTCAATGCCTCTTGGCCTTGGGGACCGGTATTTGGATTGGCTTCGCGTCGAGCGCAATCCCAGTTTGAGAAGTTTCTCAGGGTTATCGGTCAAGAACAGATGCAGCAGCAATGCGTACCAGAAAAAGCGTGGTTTAGTCACCAGTACGCTTCTGGATTTATCAAAGTTCTCGATACCGTTACCCACCAACAAGGGAAGCGTCTATGGCTGGAAAAAACTCCGCAACACTTGCACCAGATCGATACCATAGAAAAATTTGTCAAAGATGCCAAATTTATCCACCTGATCCGCAATGGGACTGATGTGGTATCCTCCCTGTATGAGGCTTCGCGCAAACATTCAGAAAAAACCTGGGGGGGTCCTTGGAGCGTTGACCAATGCATTCAGACCTGGCTCAAGGATGTAGAAGTCTCTCGTCGCCACCTTGATAAGACAAATCATACACTTGTACGCTACGAACAGCTCGTAGAAGACCCGCAATCAGTATTGACAAAACTCTGTGGGTTCATGGGTGTAGAATTCGATGAAAGAATGCTTCAAGACTATGGGAAAGCTGCCAAGCAGGTCGTCCGCGAACACGAGTGGGCCTGGAAAGCATCGGCTGGCGAACCGATCCGAAATGCAAATGGCGAGAAATTTGCCAAGCTATTCGATGAAGGGCAAAGGGAATACATTCTCCAGCATGTTTCAGTGGTCAATGTAGAAGAATTCGCCCCAGCAATAACTCATAGTTCAGTGAATTGAACGAAGAATTTGGTAAATGCTTCATTGATATTGGCAGTAGGGGAGGAGATAAAATGTATAAAAATAGGCTCAAATATAGACTGCGTTCCTATTGGCATAGGCTCCGTAATTTTGCCAAAACCCTGAAAAAGTATTTGATTCAACCCATTAGAATGTTGCCCCTCACTTCGGAAATAATCGGACCTCCTAAAGGGGTTTATCAAACCACATGGGACTGGATTGTTAAATCGGAAAAAAATCCAACTAAAATTTCAGAAAAATACAAAGAAATTTATCCAAAAAATTGGGTTTACCGTTCTGCACCCGGAACAGTGGATGAAACGATTCACTGGAAATTCCCGCCGCAATATCAACGGGAAGCACCCGCTGCATTTGTAGCTCTGATAAAAGAGGGAAGGGTGTGCAGTGAAGGAGGTACGGTCATTACTCCTGACGATCGCATTTTAGCAGATGTTTCCAAAGAAATTGGACGCTCGATCGAGAACCATTCAATATTTTCAAAATGGAAGTTACCGTCGGTTGAGAAAATAGAAGGGACTGTAGCACTGTTATCGGCTCCTTTGGGTCAAGTTTACTTTCATTGGATGTTGAACGTATTACCTCGAATTGATTTGTTGCGAAAAAGAACCGGTAACCTTGAGGAAATCTATAAATTTTTAGTCAATGGAATTTCTCATCCTTTTCAAAGAGAAACTTTGAGTAAGTTAGGGATTCCGGAGAGCAAAATAATAGAAAGCGATCGCTATCCTCATATCAAAGCTAAAACCCTGTTGGTTCCATCGATCCCCGGAAAACCGGGTAATGCCATCCCACTTTGGGCGTGTGAGTTTTTGAGAAATGAGTTTTTAGACGCAAAACCCTTACAGGAATCTGCCCGTCCAGAACGGCTATATATTAGTCGAAGTAAAGCAACACACCGAAGAGTCATTAATGAAGCGGAGGTAGTGACCTATTTAGAAAAACGTGAATTTCAGAGCTTCCAACTAGAGTCCCTTCCCCTAGCCGAGCAAATTTTATTATTCTCATCGGCTAAAGTAATTGTAGCCCCTCATGGCGGTGGACTGACCAATATTGTATTTTGTAAACCCGGTACAAAAATCATAGAATTATTCTCACCAAACTATGTCAATGGCTGTTTTTGGACAATCAGCAACCATCTCGGTCTGGACTACTATTACGCAACGGGGAACGGAAAAAAACCGCCAGCAAATATCGATCCTCATAAAGTCGATGAAGATATTGAAATCGAACTGAATTCTTTGAAAAGCCTGATCGAATTGGCCGGAGTCAGCTAACTCCGCCCAGGAAAGCGGCAGGCGCTCGACGAGTTCCACCAAATGCTTTACAATCTATTCAGAGAATAAGCTATTCAAGAATAGGCTGAACCCAAATATCCGAAATCGCGATCGAGGAGAAGTTTAAATGGCTGATTCGCAGTTAACCACTCCAGTTGCTTTTATTATTTTTAATCGACCCGATACCACCGCAAGAGTCTTTGAGGCCATTCGCCAAGCCAAACCGCCCCAGTTGTTAGTGGTTGCTGACGGCCCTCGAGAAACCCGACCGGGTGAAGCCGAAAAATGCGCCGCCACTCGGGCCATTATCGATCGCGTAGACTGGGACTGCGAAGTCCTCAAAAATTATTCCGAAACCAATTTAGGGTGCAAGCACCGAGTTTCCAGTGGCATCGATTGGGTATTCCAAACCGTTGAGGAAGCCATCCTTCTTGAGGATGACTGCCTGCCTCAACCGGAATTTTTCCGCTACTGCGAGGAACTTCTTCAGCGCTACCGACAGGATACGCGAGTCATGCATATCGCCGGGAGCAATTTCGGCATTACTGGCAAAAATCCACAAGAAAGCTACTATTTTTCCAGACGCACTCATATTTGGGGATGGGCGAGTTGGCGTCGCGCTTGGCAGCACTACGACGTCAACATGAGTTTATGGCCCGAACTGAAAAAACAAAACCGACTGATAGACATGGTTGGCAATAAACCAGAAGCGGACAAAAAAACTGAGATTTTTGATAAAGTCTATGCCGGAGAAGTGGATACCTGGGATTATCAATGGCATTTTACCTGTTTGTGGAATGGGAATTACACAATTATTCCCAATACCAATATGGTAGAAAATATCGGATTTAAAAAAGAGGCTTCAACTCATACGGCAGAACGTCCGGGTGATTTTGGCAAATTAAAAGTCCACCAATTAAAGTTTCCAATCGTACATCCTAATTTTTTTATTAGAGAAGATGAGGCAGACACCTTGTATTTTAATAAAATGCACAATCCAAGTTTAATGACCAAAATCAAAAAGAAAATACGTAAACTGTCGAGAAAATTAACTCCCTAGGCTAATGGAGAGAAATAAATTTTGAGGAAGTCAATAGTAGAGGACAAGGAAAAGAGAAGAACTTGGTGGTGTTAATTACCGAGTATCTAGATTCGTCAACCAGGATTCGTCAACCAGGAAAAGAGGGACATGAATTTTCTGATTGTGGGAGCAAACTTTTACAATAAAGGTGCTCAGTTAATGTTGCTGAGTAGCATTGCAGCACTTAAGCAAAGATTTCCGGGGGGCCGGATTTGCGTAAGTCCCACCATTGGGACCAAAGAGGAAATAGACAGCTTAGGCGTGGAAATTTTGGACTATCCTCTGTTTCATGTCGGGGCGGGGAAAACCTTCGAGCGCTATTTCAAGTTTGGTAGCATTCTGCGATTTTTCAGAAAGGATCCACAAGGAACAATCAAATGGAAAGATGTTGACGCGATTTTTGATATTTCGGGGTTTGCATTTTCCGATCAGTGGGGCGTAAGACCCGTAAAAAATCTCAATATCCTTTTAGATGGGGCGCTGAAAAATCATAGCAAATATATCTTCATGCCACAAGCATTTGGCCCGTTTGAAAAAGAAGGCATGAAACAATATATGACTCAGGTGTTGGAGAAAGCGCATTTGGTGTTTCCCAGAGATCGAATCTCTTACGAGTATGTTATGTCTCTGGTGAACGACCCTGATAAAATTAAGATTGCTCCGGATATTACTTTAACCTATGGCAGTAAAACTAACGAATTAGACAAATATTGCTGCGTAATTCCGAATGGTCGGATTTTAGATAGAGGGTCGCAACTGTGGGTGACGAAATATAAAAAATTGCTGCATGAGGCAGTGGAGAAAATTTGTCGCGAGACGGAGTTGGAGGTTAAGGTACTCATTCACGATACTGGCAAGCTCGATAACGAACTGGCGCAAAAAATCGTCGAAAAAAACGATAGCGATCGGGTAAAAATCGTCACAGAAGAAAATCCGCTGAAACTGAAAGAAGCGATCGCTCAGAGTCAGTTCGTTATCGGTTCGCGATTCCACTCCCTTGCCTCGGCTTTATCCTCAAACGTGCCTTCACTCGCCTTGGGATGGTCCCATAAATACACCATGCTGTTTGAGAATTATGGCGTAGCCGAATATTCGTTCCTGGAACCGGATCCCAAAATTATGGAGCGTCTCGATACCCTACTGAATCCTGGAAAGCGAGCGGAGATTCGCACTCAATTGCAGCAGGTGAACGAAACGGTAAAAGCGGAGTCAGAAAAAATGTGGGCAGCGATCGGAGAAAAACTATGAAAATCTTGCATTTAAGTCAATTTGACATCGAAGGTGGTGCCGCCAGAGGAGCCTTTTGGCTGCACAATGCGCTGCAACAAGCAGGAGTCGAATCTCAGATGCTAGTGGCTTCTAAAGATAGCCACGATCCAGCGGTCTTGGGACCGGCTGGAAAAGTCAGGAAGGGATTGCAAGCCCTGCGCTGCAAAATCGATAGTTTTCCTTTATCTCTTTACCCAGAAAGAGAGCCGCTATTTTCTCTGTCTTGGTGGCCGACAAATACCCACAAAAAAGTCGCGCAGATTGCTCCGGATATTATTAACTTGCACTGGGTAGGATTGGCGTTTGTAACGCCGGAAAGTCTGTTAAAATTTAACAAGCCAATTGTCTGGACGCTGCGGGATATGTGGACTTTTACCGGCGGTTGTTATTATTCAGGAGACTGTAAAAAATATATAAACCAGTGTGGGGCTTGTCCCGCTTTAAACTCTAGTAAACCAAACGATATTTCGCGGATATTTTGGAATAAAAAGTTTAAAGCATGGGAAAAATTAAATTTTACAGGAGTCACGATTAGTCATTGGCTGGCGGACTGTGCGAGGCAAAGCAGCATTTTCAAAAACAAAAAAATACAAGTCATTCATAATGCATTGGACGAATCAAAATATAAGCCGATGCCGAAAAAAGTTGTCAGGGATATACTAGGCTTAAATCCCAACAAAAAAATTGTTTTGTTTGGCGCAGTAAACGCTACGTCAGAAAAAAGAAAAGGATTTCAATATTTAGTCCCCGCCTTGCAAAAACTGGCGCTGAGTGGTCTGAGCGAAAGCATCGAATTGGTGGTGTTCGGCTCTTCCGAACCGGAAAATCCTCCCGAGTTAGGGATGAAAACCACTTATTTGGGATGGCTGAACGATGACATCTCGTTGGCGATCCTTTATGCGGCGGCTGATGTGACGATCGTGCCTTCGTTGCAAGAAGCATTTGGAAAGACGGCGATGGAATCTTTAGCTTGTGGGACACCGGTGGTGTCTTTTGATTCGACAGGATTAAAAGATATTGTAGAACATCAGAAGAATGGCTATCGAGCGGAGTGTTTTAGTGCGGAGGATTTGGCGAATGGAATTCGTTGGGTGTTGGAGGATGAAGAACGCTGGCAAAGTTTGTCTCGTCGCGCTCGAGAAAAAGTAGAGGAAGAATTTACCCTAAAAGTTCAAGCGCGAAATTATTTGAAGCTTTATGAAGAAATTTTAGAATCTTCTAGGGAGTCGGCTAGGGGATGATAGTAGTAAGTCAATTTTGAATATCATAGGTTTGGAGAGATGAAACGGAAGAGTATAGCCGCGATCGCCACTTGTCACAACCGCAAGGATAAAACTCTGGCAAGTCTGGAAGCGCTTTTCAAGCAAAGACTCCCCGATGATGTGGAGCTTAACATCTACCTCGTGGATGATGCGAGCACCGACGGCACAGCAGAGGCGGTGGCACAAACGTATCCTCAAGTCAAAACTATCCCGGGCAACGGCAGCCTATTTTGGAACGGCGGGATGCGGGTGGCCTTTAGGGAAGCGGAAAAAGCCGATCCGGATTACTATCTCTGGTTTAACGACGATACGAAGCTTTACCCGGATGCGGTGGCAAAATTGCTCTCCACTTACCAGAATTTAGGCGATCGCGCCTCGGCGAAAAACATTCTCGTCGGTTCCACCTGCGACCCCGACACTGGCAAATTGACCTACGGCGGGATGGTGCGAAGTACCTGGTGGCATCCCCTGAAATTTCGGTTGCTCCCACCCAGCCAAGAGCCTCAACCCTGCCATACTATGAACGGTAACTGCGTACTGATTCCGCGATCGGTGGCAGAGGTGGTGGGCAACCTGGATCCCAACTTCATCCACAGCAGTGGAGACATGGACTATGGGTTGCGAGTGCGACAACAGGGGGGGCAGGTCTGGCTAGCACCTGGGTATGTTGGCACCTGCTCGACCAATTCCCCAGACAATAACATCTGGGAAAATCAAAATTTGAATTTCGCCCAACGTTTAAAAAAGGTAAGTCAGCCAAAGGGCTTGCCCGTTGGGGAGTGGAAAGTGTTCGCTCAGCGTCATGCAGGGCCGTTATGGCCATTTTATTGGGGGCTGCCCTATATCAGATTGCTTTTAGCTGCTGTCTTCGGGGAAAAAATGGGGAGTCAGATTAATGGTTAAACGAATTGCTTTGTTAACCAACTTCATTCCACCGCATCGGTTACCGCTTTATCAGGCACTAGCCGATCGCCTTCCTGACTTGCAAGTCTTTATCTCCACTCCAATGGAAGCCAATCGCCTTTGGACGCCGAATTGGGAAAGGTTGAACGTTACAGTACAGAAAAACCTGACTGTACGCCGCAGGTGGAAACATCCTCATGGATTTTCTGAAGACTTGTACGTTCACATCCCCTACGATACGCTTTGGTCGTTGTGGCAGTATCGGCCAGATGTGGTAATTTCTGGGGAAATGGGAATGCGAACCTTGCAAGCGCTGCTTTATCGCAAGTTGAATCCCGATACCCGGATGATTCTGTGGGCGACGGTTTCAGAGTATAGCGAGCAGGGGAGGGGAAAGCTGAGGGAAAGATTGCGAAGGTTTCTGGTGCCCCAGGCAGATGCTGTATTGGTGAACGGACAAAGTGGGGCGCGCTACGTCCGGCAGTTTGGGGTGGCTGACGAGAGGATTTTTTTCGCACCCTACACCACTAATATTGACCCTTTTTTGGCCGTTGCCCTTTCGAGAGCGCCGGAAGATGCCTACCGACTGTTGTATCTGGGGCAGTTGGTGCAGCGCAAGGGGGTCGAACCCTTTTTCTCAACTCTGAAACGCTGGGCAAAAGGGCATCCGGAACGGAAAGTGGAATTTTGGCTGGTGGGGGATGGGCCGTTGCGGATGAGCTTAGAGCAGCAAATGTGGCCGTCTAATTTAGGGGTGCGATTCCTGGGAAATTTGAAGTACAGCGAACTGGCGGAGGTTTACGCAAAGGGGGGGATTTTTGCATTTCCGACCTTGGCCGATGAATGGGGGGTGGTGGCAAACGAGGCGATGGCGGCTGGGTTGCCGATGTTGGGGAGTTCCTACAGCCAATCGGTAGAAGAATTAGTGGAAGAGGGGGAAACTGGGTGGCAGTTTCGTCCGGACGACCCGGAGGACATGTATTCGGCACTGGAGCGATCGCTGTCGATCCCCTATGCACAGCTGGAATCCATGAGGGTGAAAGCGCGCGATCGCATCCAACACCTGACTCCGGATTTTGTTGCCGATAACATCCTTGATGCGATTCGGTTTGTTTGCTAGCCCGGTCTGGAATCCGATTGCCAGTCTAGAGAAATGGACATCGGATTGCATTCTCTTCGGCTATATCATCTGTTGGGTTCGTTCCCTCAAAGTCGTTGATTTTTGAAAAACCCACAGGCGGTGCAAGTGCTTGACACAATCATTCGGAATTGGTAATATTGTTGAATAACTTTTTATCCTTGAGAGTCTCCCTCCTTCACAACCGGGTTTTTCTATTTTCCCTTCGATATGGGTTGAAAGTAAATAGAATCGACAACTTCCATGAATCCGTTTGCATCCGAGTAGGTCAGCCAATGAATATTCACCAAATATATCGTCCGATATTAACGTATTTTCGCCGGAAAAGATTGCAAAAGTTCTATCATTTTTTTTTCCTAGATGAATCGAGTAAGTTGTTGGATGTAGGTGGAGATTTATTTTTTTGGAATTTAGCCAAAAAAGAAGGGTACCGTTTACCCAAGGTGACTATTGTCAATTTGTATCCTAGCGAGAGTGAATTGCCGCCCAATATAAATTGGGTTGTTGCTGATGGTAAAAAACTGCCATTCAAAGATTTAGAATTTGACATAGCTTTCTCCAATTCAGTGATAGAACATTTGGAAGATTGGCAATCCCAAATTGATTTTGCCAAGGAAATTAAAAGAGTAGCTCATCAATACTTCATACAAACACCCAGCAAATATTTTCCAGTAGAGCCTCATTTTTTAACACCATTTATTCATTGGCTTCCGAAAGACCTACAGCGACCATTACTGCGAAATTTTACAGTATGGGGGCTGCTGACGCGCCCAAGCACCGAATATTGCGAAAAGTTTTTAACAGAATTAAGGTTATTGAATAAACAGGAGATGGAAGAACTTTTTCCAGAGGGAAAAATTATTGTAGAAAACTCATTAGGACTGGAAAAATCATTACTTGCTATAAAAAATACAAAAAATAGCTAAAGCGCGGGAAGAATAGGAGTAGCGAGCGGAGGGGTAGTAGGATAGAGAGGATGTACAATCGTTTCAAGTAGAGCGAGAAGATCGGTAGATGGTCGTCACCTGAGAAGAACAACTGATTAAAAGCCAAGAGAAAATGGTTTGGAATCGAATTCAGCGCCCGGTTGCCGCTTTCGTGCTGTTCTTGTTTTTCGCCGGAGGCACTGTTGTGGGGTTAAATGGCATTTCTGGGGAAGGAGGTATCAATTTAGAGGAACCTCGAACCGAGGTTCCCGCAAGCCTGTTTGGGATGCACCTGCATCACGTTGCCGCCATACCCACCTATCGCACAGACCCACCCATTACTCAACTAACCCCTTGGCCTTCCGTTGCGATCGCCAGTTGGCGCTTAGTGGCGGCTCATGTGGAGTGGTTTGCCTTAGAACCCCAGAAAGGCCAATGGAATTTTGAGATTTTGGACAAATCGTTGCAGCTAGCGCAAGAGCATCAAGTAGAGCCATTGATGTACCTTGGCTTTTCCCCGAGATGGGCTTCAAAACGACCTGAAGAGCCATCGGCGTATGGTCCGGGGAAAGCGGCACCCCCCGAAAACATAGAGGACTGGCGCAACTACGTCCGCACCGTTGCAGAGCGCTACAAAGGTCGCATTCACTACTATGAACTCTGGAACGAACCGAATGGGTACAAGCGCTTCTACACGGGTACGATGGCAGAAATGTTGGAACTGTGCCGAGAAGCGTACCAGATTCTCAAGGAAGTAGACCCGACCATCACGGTGGTTTCTCCATCGGCAACGGGGGATTGGGGTAGCAGTCCCGGGGTCGAGTGGCTGGACGAATTTTTGAGTCAAGGGGGAGGGGAGTATGCCGATATCATTGGGTATCATTTTTACGTGATGCCCGGACCTCCGGAAAACATGGTGCCGCTGATTCAAAAAGTGCAAGGGGTGATGGCGAAACACGGACAGGAGAATAAGCCACTTTGGAACACCGAGTTGGGATGGTTAGGGGATAGAACCTTTTCTTCTGAGGAAGAAGCTGCCGCTTATGTGGCTCGCTCTTACATTTTGAATTGGGCGGCGGGTGTGAAGCGCGTTTATTGGTTTGGTTGGGATTCGGGTTGGGGAGTGAGGATAAAATTAACGCGAGCGGACAATACAACCCTGACACCGGCTGGCGTTGCCTATGCTGAGGTACAAAAATGGTTGGTGGGCGCACGGATGAGTGGTTGTTACTCGAAGTGGAATGGAACCTGGGTGTGCCCCCTGGAACGCGATCGCGGCTATCAGGCTTGGATTGTCTGGAATCCAGAACGGGAGTTCTCGTTGTCAGTACCAAACCAGTGGGGGATCCAGCAGGTGCGAGAGTTGAGTGGCGATCGCCACTACTGGCAAGGAGATTCCGTAAAGATTGGTCTGAGTCCCATTTTATTGGAAAACATGGCTTCGCAGATCGGATCCGATATCTGAGCGCTCGTCCTCATAAAAGCTTTGATGATTTCACATTGCCCCTGTTTGGAAGTCTTGAGAATTCATCACTCGATCTTCGATAAATCGCGCAAATTTTTTGGCATCGGGACGAACTAAGTGAATCCCATCATAAGTGATCCAATCCTCTGTAGCGGGTTCTGGCAACCACTCAAAGGTATCTGCCGGAAATAGCGATCGAATCAGCGCTCGTTCCTGCTGTCTTTGGGGTGTTTTGGCAACCCGCACTTCCCCAGGGACATTAAATAAAACAACCCGCACGCCTTTATTCTGAATTTCAATAAGCTGTTGTTTGATGAGTTTGGATTGTTTTGCCATCTCTTTTTTTGTTTTAGGGGATAAATTATCCTGTTCTCGTTCGATGACTCTGGCGATTAATTTTTCTCTCAAATCCTGAGTGGGAATTTGAGCCGATGCCGAATCTGCGTTCCCACCGAAGTGACTTTTCAGATAATGAACCAGGACGCTGACGGGTTGGTATTCGTTTCTAAAAATTGGGAACCAGGTTTTTACGAACTGTAACAGGGGATGCTGAATCGCGCCGATGATTTCTGAATCGGTTTCTAGAGTTAGGGTATAGTTAAGTTCAACTAACAAAATTTCGGGTTTTTTGTTTTTTAGGGCAACCAATTTTAATCCGGTTTGACTGCTTTCTCCCGATAAAGCGATATTCGTCACTTGAGGATAATCAAAGTATTTTTCTTGGAGTACCGCCGTCATCGAACTGCCGACGAGAACCAGGTTAGGGTCGCGAACGCTATACATGTAGCGTTCTGCTTTGATCTGGTTCACTTGACGTTGATTGATGCCATCACTCGCGGGAATGACTCCACCCACAACTAAGGTGTAATACAACACCAAGAAAAACAGACATACTACGAGGGGGCGCAGCAGCGATCGCATCGGTTGTTTGAGGCAAAATGTCACAGAAACCTTAGAATTGGAAGTAGATAAACTCATTAGCGCTACCACTGTTGAGAAACAAAAGTACGAGCATTATTCCGAATATCAGGTCGTTACACCACCTCCCAATTCGCTTTGTGGAGTAGCGATCTCCATAAACTTCTATCGCTTTTTGGAACGGAGGAAAATGCGGAAGATGATAAAGCATCACCGGCAATGAAAAAATCATCACGGGAACGATGTAGGTTAATCCCGGTTTGATGTTGACGTTCCGAAACAAGGTGACGATAAAATCGATGGCGTGACTAAAATGCGGCAATTTGAACAACAGCCATCCCATTGAAACAAAGCAAAAAACTCCAATAACTCTTAAGAAATCGACGAGACACTGCTGCCAAAATGGTTTGGGTGTTAACCTAGGATGTTTGACTTTCTTATCGATTCCCACTAATCTTTCTACTGCTAACCCTACACCATGAAAAATTCCCCAGACGGCATAACTCCAAGCGGCTCCATGCCACAGTCCCCCCAAAGTCATCACCAGCATCAGGTTAAAATAAGTTCTCGTTTTTCCCTTCCGATTGCCACCCAATGGAATATATAAGTAATCTCGCAACCAGGTCGATAAAGAAATGTGCCAGCGTCTCCAAAATTCGGTAATCGAACGAGAAATGTAGGGAAAATTGAAGTTGTCGGGGAGACGGTATCCAAAAGCTGCGGCAATGCCGATCGCGATTAGGGAGTACCCTGCAAAATCGGCAAATATTTGCATCGAGTAGCCAAACAACAAGACTAGGTTGGTTACCGTTCCCAAACCTTGGTAATAAGGATAGTCGATCCAGAACGTATAGTCTTTCAAATTATCGGCTATCACCATTTTGAGAAAATAGCCAGTGACGAGAGAGCGGAAGACCAGATTCCATTGAATTTCTTGCCAATATTTAGGTTGTATCTGAGGGTAAAAATCTTTGGCTTTCACAATTGGTCCGGCCACGAGCTGAGGAAAGAACGAAATAAAGAAGGAAGTTTTAAACAGATATTCTTTGAAATTTTCAGGAGCAACTGCCTGTGGGTTTGAAATGGCTTCTGCCCCCATCTCTTCCTCCCGGAAAACGTCTATCACCAAGCTAATCCCCTGAAAGGTGTAGAACGAAATTCCAATTGGCAAGGGTAAGTGTAAAATTAAGGAGATAATGCCCTTTGGTGGATTGGCAACATTAAAAAAGGTTAGACCCAGGTTGGTTAGCAAGGAACCATATTTGAACAGACTGAGGATTGTTAAGTTGCTAAAAACTCCCAAAGTGGCCCACAACAAACGCCTTTTTTTACAAGAAGTTTGGGCAACTTTGAAGCTGGTGATAGCGTTAATGAATATCGACAACCATAACAGCAGCAGTAACAAGGGAGAACTCCACCCATAAAACACAAAGCTAGCAACAATGAGAATGGGAACCTGAACCCTTTGAAATCGCGGCAGGTAGTAAATCGAAAAAGTTAGGAGAACTAACAGTAAAAAAGGAAGACTGTTGAATAACATCAGTTGATAGCTATAATCTGCTAGAATCAGAAAAAATAATCTATCGCTCCCTAAGACTCCCCCCGAGACGAGAATGCAAATACCCTTCCGAATTAGGGGTTTAGCGAGGTTAAGGAGTTGAGGGAGATAGGGATTCGAGATTTCCCTCCAAAAACCGAGTTCGGCGTGAGTTCCTGAAGATCTGTGCTGTGTATTCTATCAATTTTAGTTGGGGTGTGGGGATTTGGAACCATAATTTTACAAAAACTACACAATTAGCCAAGGAGTGGGAGAAAGGCGAGGGGCACAAGTACGGATCGGCGCGTCAGGGTGCGGATCGGGGAGTGAAGAGGCGATCGCTTTTCACTTAGACGATTGAAAGCATCCTTCGCAACCAGGCGAAAGGTCGAGCGCTTGGGAAAAGGGTAAGAGGCCCTTGACGGAAGCTGACTTGGGCGCTCGTCCAAGAAAACTCTAGGTGTTGGGTCAGTTAAAATCGAGATGAACTCGTCACCCTTATTCACCAACAGCGTCGCCCAATGAGAATCTTACTACTCGATAACCTTTACAAAATTCCTGCTGGCGAGGATATTATAGTTTGGTGGGAAAAATAGTGCCTCGGTTGCCACGGGAATCCTCTTCTCTCCCGGGGATTCACACAACCTGGGCGATCTGGTAACGTTGATTTTAGCCAATCCACAAGAAGTGAAGAAGATGCTTCAAGAGGTCACAATGAGGTTGAACTCCAATTACACTGCAACACAAAACTAGAAGCAGCTCATGGATATTTACGAAAAGGCTTGTTATTAGGGGATTGGGATTCTACCGCGCTGGTGTCGCCGTAATGGAGTCTAAATTTGAGTGCCAACATAGACGAAAATAATCTTACAGATTAAAAAAATCACAGCTTTTGTGAAAGATAGCAGGTCTCAAATTGATGTGGTACGCAACGGTTTCTGTCATTCCGGCGCAGGCAACGAATCCAGAAAAATTCTCTACTTCACCAATATGAGAATCGCTATAATAGAAGCCGGGACTTATTTTACTCAATGCAAGCAGCATGTCTGATTCTTCTTTGAACCTACTTTACACGATTACTGCCTATCCCCCCGCCATTGGCGGTGCTCAACTCCACACTCATAAAATTGTCTCGACATTAGCTAAAGAAAATCGGGTTAGAGTCCTCACTCAATGGACGGAGAATCGCACGGATTGGTTGCTGGGAACAACCCTTAGATCCCCCCAACAAATTAAAGAATATGAAATCGAGGGAGTGGATGTTAAACAAATCACCTTGACTCAGCAAGAACGAAACGCTTTGATTCCCTTTGTTTGGGGATATTATGCTTTCAAAAAAAAGTCCATTGATAAAATCTCTAACATTCTGGCTCCAAAAATAGAACGATATGCCCATAATCCCGATCTAATTCAAAACGTCAGGATGGGTCGAGAAGGCTTTAGTTATGCTTCATTTAAAGTGGCAAGAAAAATGAACGTTCCCTTCGTATTCGTCCCGCTACATCATCCGCGATGGGTGGGATTTAATTATCGGGAATACATCAATCTTTACCGTGAAGCAGATGGCGTAATTGCCCTAACAAACGTAGAAAAGCAAACGTTAATTCACCTGGGAGTAAAAGAAGAAAAAATATTTGTCACGGGAATCGGACCCCTGCTAGCAGAAAAAGCAGATGCCGCTCGCTTCCGGGAAAAATACTCAATCGGTGAAAATCCTGTCGTATTATTTTTGGGGCAGCAATATCAATACAAAGGAGTAGAATATCTCTTAAAATCTGCTGAAACAGTATGGCAAAAACATGCTGATGTCCGGTTTGTATTTATCGGCCCGCGCACCGATTTTTCTAAAAAACTGTTTGCCGAAGTCAAGGAACCAAGGATCCTGGAACTCGGAAGCGTCAGTTTAGAAGACAAAACCGATGCCATTGCCGCTAGCGATATTTTATGCGTTCCCTCAATGCAGGAAAGTTTTGGTGGGGTTTACACGGAAGGATGGATGATGAAAAAACCAGTCATTGGCGGAGATATTCCTGCCGTTCGAGAAGTCATCAATGAGGGTAGCAATGGTTTTTTAGTCACACAGGATGCCCCTCAAATTGCCGAAAAAATTATCGAGCTAATGGATAACCCTTCCCGACGCCATGAAATGGGTGAAGCAGGATATCATAAAGTGCTGGAAAAATACACTTGGGAAAAACTGGCGGAAAAAATGAAATTTGCTTATCATAAAGTCTTGAAATGCTAAACCATAAAGGGTGAGGGGGGAAAGAGCTATTCTCGATCGCCAACCCGGTTAAGCAGACAACTGGATACCCTGGCTCCCTGGTGAAGAGAAACACCCACCTGCCTATAATCTAGGGGAAGAATTTACCCGAGCAACAGGGCTGAGGGGTTGCCAAACACACCCAGACAACAGCAGACTGCAATGTCTGTAGTCACCGTAACCCATTAAGGGGGGTTAAGTTGCGTGGAAATCTGCCGTACTTTATAGAAAAAAAACGGGTTGCAAACAAGAGCTTTTAGGAGGTATGCAATGGGCTGGGAATTGCTCTAAATCTAGGAGATGGTGGGCATTGCCTACCCTACAAATCGGTGGGTTGGGTAAGTCCCGAGCGTTCACTGTTAATAATCCGGGAAAAAAAATACAAATTATGCTAGGCGAGCTTTATTTCAGGAAAGGCTCTTAGTCTATGCAAGATTAATACTTTGAAAAATTATTATGAGATAGATGATGAGGTGAATTACTAAATAGTGAGTTAAAAAAGTGTCAATTAAAAAAAATCTTCGGGGAAAAACCTGCCTAAATGGGGAGTAAAATTATGTGGAGAAACTTTTACTAGAGTGTTGGCAATGCTGTAAATTCAGGGGCTTAAAAAATACCTCAATATGTAGGGTATTTATTCCATTTTTAAAATTAACAGGAGATTGATAAAGTGAACATTCTCAGCATACATAATCGCTATCAGATTCGCGGTGGAGAAGACGAGTCCCGAGAAGCGGAAGAACGGCTTTTACGGGAAAACAACCATACAGTGGATGTTTACGAAGACCACAACGATCGCGTAGCGCAACTGGGAAATCTGCGCGTTGCCCTCCGGACCGTCTGGTCGATGGAAAGCTATCAAAGTGTCAGAGAACGACTCAAAAAAAATCCCTACGATCTGATTCACGTTCAAAATTTTTTCCCCCTGATTTCGCCCTCGGTCTACTATGCCGCTAAAGCGGAAGGCATTCCCGTGGTTCAAAGCTTGCGGAATTACCGTCTGTTGTGCGCGAATTCTTTCTTTTTCCGCGAGGGACGAGTCTGCGAAGACTGTATGGGTAAGGTAATTCCTTGGCCGGGAGTCGTTCACGCTTGCTATCGGGACAATAGTGCGGGTTCGGCGACGGTGGTGGCAATGCAGACGGTACACCGAGCCTTGCAGACTTGGACAAAAATGGTGGATGTTTACGTGACCCTCACCCATTTTGCCCGCAGTAAGTTTATCGAAGCGGGTTTACCCGCCGAGAAAATTGTGGTCAAACCCAACTTTGTCTCCGCCGATCCTGGAGTGGGTGAGGGAAAAGGCGGGTATGCTTTTTTTGTGGGTAGACTCTCCCCTGAAAAAGGATTGGAGACGATGCTAGCGGCCTGGGAACGTTTGGACAAGCGGATTCCCCTAAAAATTGTCGGAGATGGACCCTTAGCTGCCCTGGTAGAACAGGCAGTACAGAGACTGCCAAATGTGGAATGGTTGGGTCGCCGTCCTTTGTCGGAAGTTTACGATCTGATGGGGGAAGCCAAATTTATTATCTTTCCATCGGAATGGTACGAGACGTTTGGCCGGGTTGCGATAGAAGCGTTTGCCAAGGGAACGCCAGCGATCGCAGCAAATATCGGAGCGATCGCCGAATTGGTGGATCGGGGACGGACGGGTCTTTTCTTTCGTCCCGGGGATGCCAATGACCTAGTAAGGCAAGTGGAGTTCGCATTGGATCGTCCCCGTGAACTTGCCGAAATGCGCCGTGAAGCGAGGGCAGAATTCGAGGCGAAATACACTGCTGAACGCAATTATCAGCTATTGATGAAAATTTACACCCGCGCTAAAGATTTCCACTAACCGATGAAAATCTGTTGCGATCGCTTTACCTGCCTATAATCTAGGGGAAGAATTCACCCCAGCAATCGGGGGGACGGGTTGCCACGCAAAGCAAAACCACAGGAGAAAACAATGTCTGTAGTCATCGTCACCGGGTCGGGCGGACTCATTGGTTCGGAAGCTGCCCTGTTTTACGGCAAAGCTGGTTACAAGGTGGTGGGCATCGATAACGATATGCGCCAATACTTCTTCGGGCAAGACGCCTCTACCAATTGGAATCGGGAACGAGTCGGTAAAGAACTCGGCGATAAGTACGAACATTACGAAGCCGATATCCGCAATACCGAAAGCATTAACGAGATTTTTTCGAAATACAAATCGGATATCGTCACCATTGTCCATACGGCGGCGCAACCGTCCCACGACTGGGCGGCTAAGGAGCCATTTACGGATTTCACCATTAATGCCAATGGTACTCTGGTACTGCTGGAGGCGACGCGGCAGTTCTGTCCGGAAGCGGTATTCGCTCACTGTTCCACCAATAAGGTGTATGGCGATCGCCCCAACACTCTCCCCTTGGTCGAACTGGAAACTCGCTGGGAAATCAACCCCAACCATGCCTACCAAAACGGGATCCCGGAAGAGATGAGCATCGACCAAAGCATGCACTCCCTGTTTGGGGCCTCCAAAGCGGCGGGGGATCTCCTCGTCCAAGAATACGGGCGCTATTTCAACATCAAAAGTGCCGTGTTTCGGGGCGGCGTGCTCAGTGGGCCGCAGCACTCGGGTGCCCAATTGCACGGGTTCCCTTCGTACCTGATGAGATGCGCCATGACCGGCACCCCGTACACCGTTATCGGTTACAAGGGCAAGCAGGTCCGGGACGTGATCCACTGCACTGATGTGATCCGCGCGATCGATGCATTTGTCCAAAAACCCCGCATTGCTGAAGTGTACAACCTCGGCGGCGGTCGCGAGAGCAATACCTCGGTTCTCGAAGGGATCCACATGTGCGAGGAAATTACGGGTAAGAAAATGGAAACGAGCTACACCGAGACCAATCGCATGGGGGATCATATCTGGTACATCAGCGATTTAACTAAGTTCAAATCCCACTATCCGGAATGGAAACTAAGCTATCCTAGTGTCAGGGACATTTTCCAAGAAATCTACGACTTTAACAAAACTCGCTGGAGCGCTTGAACGGCTTTATTGTTTCACCGATCGCGTCTCCAACAGCTATCAAAATCCAGGGTGTTCTACTAATTTTTTCAAGTTTCCTCCTTAGCAATTAGCCAGGGTGCTAATTGCTAAGAATAGAATCCATAAAAATTCCTTACATAAATGAGGGGGTTGGGGTGATTAATGAAGGACAATACCCCGTTTTGGGTGTAAAAATATCGGCCATCGATTACGAACATGGTGTTGATGCGATTATTCGGGCGGCGAAGGAGCGATCGCCTCTGGCAATGACGGCGTTGGCGGTTCATGGGGTGATGACCGGGTTCTACGATCCGGTGCATCGTCGCCGCCTGAATGCCTTGGATATGGTGACGCCGGATGGTCAACCCGTGCGTTGGGCGCTCAACTGGATCCACGGGATTAAACTGCCCGATCGCGTCTATGGTCCGACCCTGACATTAAAAGTCTTGGAAGCAGCCGCAAAAGAAGGGCTACCCGTCTATTTTTACGGCAGCAAACCGGAGACTTTAGATCGCCTATTAGACAATTTGCACCGCAAGGAACCCGAGTTAAAAGTTGCCGGTGCGGAACCCTCTAAGTTTCGTCGGTTAACAGCGGATGAGAAAGAGGAAGTGATTAACCGGATTAAAAATAGTGGCGCGGCGATCGCCTTTGTTGGGTTAGGTTGTCCCCGTCAGGAAGTCTGGGTTTACGAATACCGAAATCATTTACCCATGCCATTGATGGCGGTGGGAGCAGCGTTTGACTTTCATGCCGGTACGGTATCCCAGGCACCCCCTTGGATGCAACAACGGGGACTGGAATGGTTTTACCGATTGACTCAGGAACCGGGTCGCTTGTGGAAGCGATATTTGTTGTTAAATCCGGTTTATCTGACCTTTGCCTTTTTAGAAACCCTGTCGATTTCCAAACGACCCGTTTTGATGCCCACGGGAACGGAACCCGAGGAGTCCTACGGGTAATTTGTCAGGAGAAGTAGGGTGGACAATGTCCACCCTACCGCATCATAAAAACCTAGAATAAAACAGAGTCCTCTTCAGAGGACTTTAGCTATTAGTCAGGGATTTTAATCCCTGGCGGGTATTTTGCATTCAATTTAACCCATGAAACAACTGTCTCTACCATTAGAACTGCCCGATACTGCAGGCGATGAAAGTTGGTTTAAACAGATGTTAACTGCATTGGCAATCAGTGGCGAACCGGGATGGTGCGATCGCTTTGGCAAATCTATCCGCCAATGGCTTATCAAAACCGGGCATACTCCTATCAAAACCCTCAGCTTATTTTCCGGGGGCGGGGGACTGGATATCGCCTTCCATGACTGTGGGTTTGATATGGTGCAGATGGTGGAGGTGGAAGGGAAATACATTCAAACGTTAACCCACAATTCTCAACCGGGAAAATGGTTGGAAAAGGCGCAACCCGTTTGCATTGATATCCGCGAATTTTATCCGAGTCCGGAACTGAAAGTCGATTTTATCGTGGGTGGGCCACCCTGTCAATCTTTTTCTGCTGCAGGGCGTAGGGCGGCGGGGGTGGCGGGAACCCATGATGCCAGAGGAACCCTATTTCAAGAGTACGTCCGGTTACTGAAAACCCTGCAACCGAAAGGCTTTTTATTTGAGAACGTTTCGGGAATTACTGGGGCGCAAAAGGGAGACGCTTGGCAAGAAATTCAGCAGGCATTTCAAGCGGCGGGTTATCAGCTTTTCTATCGCGTTTTGGATGCGGCAGACTATGGAGTACCGCAGCATCGAGAGCGGTTGTTTATTGTGGGATTAAAATCCGGAAACTATTTATTTCCCTATCCAACGCATGGTCTTGATTCTCCAGGAAAAGAACCGTTTTATACCGCTGGGGAAGCGGTGGCGGGTGCGGAGAATTTTGAGGCAAAATGGGAGCTTGGGGGACGGTACGGCTATTTATTAAAGGATATTCCGCCGGGGTTGAATTACAGTTTTTACACGGAACGGATGGGTCATCCGCAGCCGATTTTTAGTTGGCGAGCGAAGTTTTCGGATTTTCTTTATAAGGCGGATCCGGAACTGCCGGTGCGAACGATTAAAGCGAAAGGGGGACAATATACCGGCCCGTTTAGCTGGGAAAATCGGCGGTTTTCGGTGGCGGAATTAAAGCGGTTGCAAACGTTTCCGGATGAGTATGAGTTGGTGGGAACTGATGCGGTTTGTCGGGAACAAATTGGCAATTCGGTGCCGCCGCAATTGGGGCGGATGTTGGGGCTGAGTTTGTTGCATCAGGTGATGGGATATGAGTTGCCGTTTCCGATGCAGTATTTGCCGACAAATAAGCGGTTGGGATTTCGACGGCGCAAGCGCCAGTTGACGAAACGATACGAACAAAAGGCGAGGGAGGCGATCGCATTGCTTCCGAAAAAACCCCCCAAACCATTGACATTATCTCGGCATTGTGGTAAGGGAAAGAGGCGGCGATTTTTGTCGGTGGATTTTGGTTGGAGTGAAGCAGAAATCCTGGATAGCGTGCGGGTTGAGATTGAGTATGCGTTGACGCCGAAGTGTTGGCGGATTACAGCGGGAATTGGGGAGATTGGGGAGGGGGAAAATGACTATGCGATCGCCATTTTTCCCGCTGACAATCATCACTGTTGGGGATTGGGTACCGAGAAAGTCTGCTTGTCAGGGCAAGGATTGGACAAGCGAGTCTTTACGGCGTTGTGGAAAGGATTTGAGGAAAAACTAATTGAAATAACTGGTAAAGCGGATTTGGTTCAGCTTTCGGGTTATTATCAGTACGCGCCGAAAATTAGCGCCAAATTGTCTTTTCACCCGGGGTTGGAAGTGACGGATTTCTGGCGGGTGGTTGAATCGGTGGTGGCGGGAATCGGGGTGGCAAAACAATTGCCAGCAACAGAGATGGCGTGGTTATGGGGAGTTGAGGTGGCGGAGGTGTTCGATCGCCTTCAGGGTTTGCGTCGCATGGGGTATGAAGTCAGGAGTCACAACACGAATTCTCAAATCCCGAAGGGTGTGTTTTTAATTCCCTATCGGTTTCCGACCCTAACGCCGCGAAGCGTACAATTGCGGAAAGAGTTGGGGGAGTGTGGGTGGGCAGTTTGAGGGCGATCGCGAATTGCGGCGAATTAGACAATCCGATCGCACTGTCGCGATCGCCACTATCGCAGAAAGGGTCAAAGACATTATTGCGACGCCATACAGGAGTCGATTGCGCGGGATTGCGAACTCTATCATCAGATGCTTTTAACTTGTTGCAATCTTTTCGTTCGATGTTTAATGTGTCGGCTTCTTTTTTGGGAAACCTCCTCGTTGAAGCACAGCTAATATTTTTGGACCCTCAGTCATGTTTTTCAAAACTTTACTCAGCTCATTGCCTTTCTCTTCATTCCAATTGCTATACTCATAAGCTACCTCATATAGCTTCTTGTACAGTTCATAATATTTGTCAATGTCATTTTCTGGAATAGCAGGTTTTTGTTTATTCGGATCTTTGCTGTTCTTATATGCCTCCCACGCTTGCTTCTGCTCATAAAGGTAATGATCCAATGGTAAGGTAGTGTCAGTGGGTAGCTCCTTTATTAAATCTTGAGCTTTTTTTCTAACTGTTTCCAATCTTGCTACATAATTTTTGTCGCTTGCTTCAGTATTTTCATTCATCATTTTTTCGTTACATCTGGCAATTATTTTTTCCAAAAATTCTTTGGCTTTAAATTTTTTGGTGTCACCTGAAACTTCTATAAAGCTCCATTTACGCTTTTCTTCAGGTACGGTTTTAGTCTTTTCGTCGTAGTCGGGTTCAGCCTGGTCGTATAGCGCTCCCTCTTTCACTACTAATCCCACTCCTACATGGAATTGCACTTCTACTGGAATGAAATCAGCAAGATGCGTACATAGGAAAGGGCGATTATTTTTGTCCTTTTCCCACCCGGGTGGTTTGATTCCGAAGACTAATTTTGCATCTCTATAACCGGATTTTTTTTGTTGGCCTTTTTCAAAAGTTGATTCAACTTTAATGATTCTGTCTATCATTTTCCAGTCCTCCATTGTATTAATGATTTTTAGATATCCCTCTGACAATTTTTCAAAAGTTGAATAAACAATAGAACTCCGCAAAACATCTTTGATGTCTTTGATTACATTGGTAATATCTGTCTTATTCTCGCAGCTAATTTTTGTCTGGGCTTTGAGGAATATTCGCTCGTCTGCTTTCACGTCTGCAAATACTAATTTGCCGCCAGTATCTCTTGCCATATTATTCAGTATGCCGTTGACTGTATCCTTCCACTCGCGACAAAGCTTGGTGAATTGCGTTATGGTTTCATTCAATATTTCTTTATTTCTGGTGCTTGTTGTAGGTTCATTTCGTTGAATCTTGGGTTCAGTTTTTTGCTGAACTGTGGAGCCACCTTGCTGCACTACATGGGTTAATTCGTGGGCGAGTAATTCCTTTCCTCCTTGGCTTTCGGGTTGGTATTCTCCCTGGCGGAAGAAAATATCTTGACCGGTGGTAAAGGCTTTGGCTTGAATGGATTGGTTGAGCCGATCGCTTTGAGAATTGGCATGAATTCTGACGCTGCTAAAATCTGCGCCAAAGGCTCGTTCCATCGGTTGGCGAATGGTGGGGGAAATCGGTTGTCCGCTACCGCGCGCTTGTTGGATAGAAGATTCCACATCCCGGGGGGCTTCTGTTTCCCGGCGCTGTAGCGTTGATTTGGGCAAAATTGAGATTTTGGGCTGAATGGATTCGCCCACAGAGGTTTGTTCGGGTTGCGGGGCGCGCAGGGAAGGCGAATTCATTTGACTGACCACTTTGCGCGCTACGGTATCTGCTTCTCGCTCGTATTTATCCCCGGGTGCGCCGATGGTGAGTTTCGGTTGGATGGGGTTGGGTGGGGTAATCTCGATTCGAGACAGGCGATCGCTGCTGGGAATTTCTTCAGGAGTCTGGTTTGGCTCTGGGTTTTTTGGCTCGGATTTTGCCTGCACTTCCGGTGTGGGTGCTGGCGCAAAGGGACGAGAAGCAAATTGGTTTTTGCCTTCACCGCTGTGGTGCGAATTATTTTTGCGAGAAATAAATTTTTTACTCATCGTTCCATTCCTCAATCTGCCAATACGCTTACTTTTCTACTCAACACAGGTTGCGTTCGATGCTCGCTGAGTGGCAAGTTCGATGGCGTTTCCGAGTGGTTTGAGGTGCGTTTTTCCTGCGTTATTAACACCGGATTTGCCGCCCATAGCGACTAGGAACTGAGACCTTTGCACTTGCTTATCCCGAGCAGATGCCTCACCCAGTCGCACGAGAAAAGGCTATCTCGATATCTGTGTTTGGAGCTTTTGCTTCCAGGTTAAGCAGGCTGCCCTAATCTGTCAATGCATAAAAGTTGATAAAAGTTGATAAGTTGAGGGAAGAATTTTGTCAAGATTTGTTAACCTTTCGACCGAAAGTTGATAAAAACTCATAAAAGTTGATATCTTTTGGCCAAGCTATTGACAAAATACACTTGTTGTGGTTATGAAACTGTTAGTTTATCATTTGTTAACAATATGCAATAACCGAGCTTCGAGAAGGGGTGAGGAGGGATGGGGATGAAGCTAGCAGAGTGGGACTGATGGAGCGGAGCGATCGCCCCAGGGGTTTCCCAGGGGTCTCGCTTTCTGGGGCGGTTTTGGATTGTTTCGGATTGAGGGATTCGAGTTGGGAGGGGTTTTAAGCCAAATTTCCCGACTCCGCCGGAAGGTTTTCTTCCAAAGCGTTTGAATTCGACCCATTTTCCATGAGTGCGATTTTTTCTTGCAGTCGTTTTTTAACAAAGGAAAAAATTCGATATTCTTCTTCGTCACTATCCGACGGATTATTGCAGGAGGGTTTATCGAGTTTTACCACAGTGTATTCCACATTATCGGCATAAATCGCGAAGGTAATTCGCACGACTTCCAAGAAGTAAATGAACCATCGACATTCCGATTGAGTTCTTTCTTCATAGTAGCGAATTAAGCTAGCCAAACAGGCTTCGAGATGGGGATAACTTTTTTCGCAAATCAGAACGATTTTTAGCAGCACGATCGCCAAGGTTAAGGGATTGCCATTGTTGAGCAACAGCACAAATAAGAGGGACGGCTCTTGCTGATTTTCGGTGGTCAGGTATTCGATGACTTTTTGGCAAGTATTTTGCTTCAGGGGCTCGGTGAGGGTTTCCGATTCGGATTCGGTATTTAGGTCGTTGAGCTTGGCAGATAATTGGGTGTTGAGGGTTTTGACAAAGCCTTGGTGTTCTACGGAAAATATCAAATATTTTTTTAACGCTTGTTTGAAGGCTTTGTAGCTTACCCCTTCGGTTTGATTGACGAAAATATTCGCAAAGTTAATATAGCTAAAAGCGCCGCGTTTTGTGACCACAGTTTTGATGAGACGCAGCACGTCTTCGCCTAGCTGGGTGGGGTTTTCCGTGGGAGTGGCATCGGTGCGATCGCCGCCGCCCGATTTAGAACGGGCGGTGTACATGGCGAGGTCAAACTTAAAGCGCTCTTTAATTTGCTGGGAAAGCGCTCTAGCGGCTTCTTGCTGTTCTTTAGACTTGCCAAAAATGTATTGATGGGTGAGCAAATAAGAAGAATAGCGATGACTCCACGGTCCGTCATCATCTCTGGAAGTAAACAGCTTGAGTTCCTTGTAGTCTTGGCTCTGAGAAAAGTTTTTCACCCAAGCGCGAATGCGCTCCAAGCTCATGGAAGTGGTTTCGTAATCGAGGGTTTTGTCTTCAAAAACTTGAATCAGGTTTTGAATTGCCCCATAATTTCGCGCTGACTGCCAGTTGTTGACCAAAATGTAGCAACAGCGATTAAGTAATTTATGGAATTTTTCCTCGTCATTTTCATAAATTACGCGAAACAAGGCATTGAGAGCTTCTGAATTACTTTCTTCATCATTGATAAAATACAAAAACAAGTTTTTGAACTTTTCTACAACGATTTGCGAAGAATCATTTCTAACTAAATCTAAGAAATAATTGTAAATGACTTGTTCGTATTCGGTGGTTTGATTGAATTCAGGTTCGGCAATTCTAGGGGAAGAATCTACATAGGTGGGTTTTTGATAAGTCATGGTTGTCTCATCCGCTCCGATATCTATTGAGGTTAACTCTGGGTGAATCTTGCTAGAGAACGAGTCTAAAATTCTCTGGAAAACTAATTTTTAGCGTAAAAGGAGACTCTCGCGAGTCTGCTTGTAGATGCAGTTTGTAATTTTTTTACAAGTGATGGATTTTCCTGGGGACTTTCCTTTGCCCTTGGGAAGTTGGTGGTTGGACGCGAAACGTCAGACAGTGGAAGGCTGTCTTCTTTATACCAGATAATTTCCGGATCGTTCCACACTCCGAATCGGTGCGCGATCGCCCCTGTTGCTCCTGTTGCTCTAGCATCCAACACCGACGGCGATCGGAGTTGGCGTTTGGCGATGACTTAAGAAACTCCAGAGAAGCTTTTATCTTTAATTATAGAAAAAATTGAAGCCTACCAACAGGTCTTGCCAAGGCGATGAGGATCGATTAGGCTCGTGTTTTCAGCCAAAGGCTGGAGTGGATATAAAAAAAGTCGGGGTCGAGCCTGGATGACTTACTGCAAGGATAACGCGAATTCTGTGGCACTAACTTCTTTCAAAAGTTATATTTTCAGGGAGTTTATCCAGTTAATTAAATCGAGCTTTTGATATAAAAAAGCCACCTTTGTTGCCGGAAGGCATCGCCGAGATTGGCCGAGATTGACCAGAAAGCGGAGGCTTAGGGGGGAGGAACGCATTCCCAGCATGGGCTGGGAATTAGTTCGCTTTTAGCTGGCGGGGCGCTTGACTTCAGAAAGAACTCTCTCCATTTGCGAGAGATCCACTGCACCGGAGAAGACTTGCCCGTTCATAATAAAGAAGGGGGTGCCGGAAATCCCGAGACGGCGAGCGAGTTCCAAATCTTCTTGAATGGCGGTTTCGGCGGCGGGACTGGTGCGATCGCGGTTAAACTGTTCCAGGTCTAAATTCAAGTCTTCAGCGATCGCCAGATACAACGCTTCCCCAAGCTTATCTTGCTGCTGGAAGAGGGCGTCGTAATAGTCCCAGAATTGCCCTTGTTGCTGAGCGGCCCATGCGGCTTTAGCGGCGGGTAATGCTTCCGGATGAATCTGAGTCAGGGGCAAATGCTTGTACGCCAACGTCACCTCATCCTGATGTTTTTGCATAAATTGTTTTACCGTGTCGTGCGCCCGGGCACAAAACGGACATTGAAAGTCGGAGAATTCTAGCAGAACGATTTGCTTATCCGCAGCACCCTTGGTAGGAGAATCCCCGATCGCCGTGGATGGATTTTCTACCATTTGGGTTAAAAAATTCTGCTGGGCTTGGGCCATTTCCTCTTGTCTTTGCTGCTGGTACGCCTGTACCGACTCCACGATCGCTTGTGGGTTCTCCCGGATAATTTGCAACACTTGTTCTTCCAGTTGGGGATTGGCCACCGTTCCCTCGGTATTGGTACAGCCGACCAATCCGAGACCAAACAGGATAACGCTAACAAAAGCTATAAAAACTAAACGAAATCGGGGCATGGATAACCTCTTGAATTTACACAATTGGCAGTTACGACATCCGAGGGGCGGTTTGATGAAGCGATCGCGAACGGTGCAATCTGCCAAATAAAGAATTTTTTCGCTTCATCCTTGCATTTCTCGATGTTGTGCGGATTTACGATAACAAACAATCGAGAAACCATGAGTGACCGCATGATTCGGCTTTGGATCTGTTCCTGGACTCGAACCCAGTTTATCTGTCCATTCGCTCAATTTATTTTAGCAGCACTGGGCTAGCACAGATGCGAAGATTCTCGTTCGGAGGGTTTATCCTGCAAGCAGAGGTTTGATTGCAGGATAGACCCTCCCCGCTGGGGGACGCCGGAAGAAGTGGGGGATTGACTCTTGTTTCTGTTGGTTCGATTCCACTGCATTATCGCCAATTTGAAATCCTCAATTCACCCTAACTTTTTAGCCGATTATTTTTTCTAAAAAAACATCCATTTTCAGGCGGTATTATTTATTTGGGTCATTTAACTGGTAATTCTGGATTTGGATAATGTTTGGGTTTAGTCAATTCCCAATTAATTTATCTAAACTGATGGATTTTTGCAGATACATGAAACAATCGTCCGACCATGCATTGCAATATTTGCCTTTATTTCATATGAAATTTATTGGAATTTTGTAGGTTATGAATTGTCAAAATTTTATCGAGGAAACCGACTCAAACAAGAGAATATGCTAAGAGTTGTGGCAGAATTGGGATAGAAAGGATCTGGAACAGAGGTAACAGCGTTAGCAGATCGGGACTAAGTGCTTGCGGAAAAATTAACTCAAATGAACAGTTTCCCAACTTTTACCCAAACCTTGATGAGTCGCAGGATTGCGAGAGCAGGAGAGTCCGTGGAGAAAGGGAATGCGCCCCTGAAAGTCGGGGTGCTGCATTCCCTGACCGGCACCATGTCCATCAGCGAGGTATCGGTCAAAGATGCCACCTTGCTAGCTATCGAGGAAATCAATGCAGCCGGTGGGGTATTAGGGCGTCCGCTGGAAGCGGCGATCGAGGATGGGGCGAGCGATTTACAAATTTTTGCCCAGAAGGCGAAAAAACTACTTTTAGAAGATAAGGTAGAAGTGATTTTTGGCTGCTGGACCAGTGCCTCGCGCAAGGCGGTGCTACCGATACTGGAGGAATTGAATGGATTGCTCTTTTACCCCCTGCAGTATGAAGGACTCGAACAGTCGCCGAATATTTTTTATTTGGGAGCAGCGCCCAATCAACAGATTATTCCGGCAGTAGAGTATTTGCTTTCCCAAGGGAAGCGAAATATTTATTTACTCGGTTCGGATTATATTTTTCCGCGTACTGCGAATCAGATTATCAAGGCGCAATTAGTAGCGCAGGGGGGGGAATTAGCGGGGGAGGAATACATTCCCCTGGGGTCGAGAAAAGTCAGCGCGGCGATCGCCCATATCGAAGCCGTGCAACCGGATGCCATCCTCAATACCCTCAACGGCGACAGCAATATCGCCTTTTTCCAAGAATTTCGCGAAGCCGGTTTTACCCCAGAAAAATTGCCCGTGATGTCCGCGAGCGTTGCCGAGGAAGAAATCGCCACCATCGGGTCAGAGAACGTGGCCGGTCATTGGGTGGTGTGGAACTATTTCCAAACCGTGGATACGCCGCAAAACCATCAATTTGTCAGCGCCTATAAAGCGAAATACGGCGAAAATCGGGTAACAGATGACCCCATAGAAGCGGGCTATATGGCGGTTTATTTGTGGAAAGAAGCAGTAGAAAAAGCTGGTTGTACGGATATAAAAAAAGTGAAAGCGGCGGCGAAAAGACTGGAGTTTTTCGCACCGGAAGGAGTGGTAAAAGTCGATGGGAAAACCCAACATTTGTGGAAAACCGTGCGAATCGGCCAGGTTCAATCCGATGGGGCGATCGCCGAAATTTGGAATTCTGGCGAACCGATTGCACCGGATCCGTTTCTGAAAAACTATCCCTGGGCGGCGGGATTGTCTCCCCAGGGGTTCCGCCGGGGAATCCGCACCTCATTAATCTCCCTGTTTAGCCTGTTGGTGGCAATCTCCTGGATAGCGGTGGGGGTGGGATGGTTCAGCGCGATCGCCGTGCAACAGAATATGAGGGCGTTAGTGGAGACCCTGGGCGAAACCCCTCTGCCCCGGGAGCAAATCCTCCAGTGGAGTGAAACGGCGATCGCGGTGGCGACGCGCACTCAATCTTGGTCGATCGCCCTGTTGCTGCTAAGTCTGTTGTCGGTCCCGATCGCCTGGGTGGGCATTACCCGCATCGCCCGGGCATTGGATGGACTCACCCACACCGCCCAATTGCTTGCCAGTGGGGATTTAACTGCGCGATCGCCCCTTACTTCCGCCGATGAAATTGGCGTCTTGTCTTCCACCCTCAACACGATGGGGCAGCAAGTCAGTTGCTTGCTCAAAGGATTGGACGTGCGAAGAGAACAACTCGAACAACGCTCTCGCGAATTAGAAGCGGCGGTGTCTGCGGCGGAAGCGGCAAACCGCGCCAAAAGTACCTTTCTCGCCAACATGAGTCACGAACTTCGCACCCCCCTGAATGCCATTATCGGCTATAGCGAACTGCTGCAAGAAGAGGCAGAAGATCTCCTCGAAAACGAAGCCTTTACCGACGACCTGCAAAATATCAATCGCGCCGGAAAGCACCTCCTCTCCCTGATTGGCGATATTCTCGATATTTCTAAAATTGAAGCGGGCCGCATGGACCTGTGCCTGGAACCCTTTGACGTTCCCACATTAGTTGAAGATGTGGTCAAAACCATCGAACCGCTGGTGGAAAAAAATGACAATCATTTAATTGTGAAATGTCCGCCGGATATTGGTACGATGGAAGCAGATCTGACGAAGGTAAGGCAGGCACTCTTAAACTTGCTCAGTAATGCGGCTAAGTTTAGCGATCGCGGTCAAGTCACTTTAGAAGTCACCCGCTACTCACCTTCGCCTCCCAATTCTGTCGGGACTATTTTTTCTGATGTGAAAGCCAACTTGCCTCTGTGTATGGAAAATTGTTTGGAATGTAACGATAATCAAGTGCTGTGCTACCTTGGGCTTTCCAATTCACCCTTGGATTGGATTGTATTTCGCGTCACCGATACCGGAATTGGCATGAGTTTTGAACAAATTGACAAACTGTTTGCGGCATTCGTGCAGGCCGATACTTCCACCACGCGCAAGTATGGCGGCACCGGTTTGGGGTTGGCCATCAGTCAGAAATTTTGTCAAATGATGGGCGGCGAAATTACCGTGGAAAGTGAACTGGGGCGCGGTTCGACCTTTACAATTCGCCTGCCGATGACGGTACGGGAAGAAAAACAAACGCCGAATCTGTAATTATGTAAAATTTCGGCTTTCAGGGATGCATTCTGATGACGCTCTGGTGCTGAAGCGTAGCACCTGAAAATCAAGCAATCGCGAAGGATAAAAAAGTGATGGGGAATCCAAAGAAATGGGAGTGCGTCCAAACCCTGAAAGGACATTCAGACCGGATTGCTACGGTGGCGATCGCCCCGGATGGTAGCCGTCTGGCCAGTGGCAGTTGGGACGAAACGATTGCCCTGTGGAATCTCTCTTCTGGAGAAAAAATTACCAGCTTTTGCGGACATCAAGGGTCGGTTTTGTCCGTGGGATTTACGCCGGATGGTCGGCAATTAATGAGTGGCAGTGCTGATAAGAAACTTTGTTTATGGGATGTGGCGAAGGGCAAGAAAATTCGCCAGTTTGGACGGTGGTTTTCCGGTCATTCTCTCTCGATTTTGGCGATCGCGATGAGTGCGGATGGCGGTTTTTTTGCCAGTTGTAGCGGCGATGGTACGGTTAAGTTATGGGATATTTCCACGGGGAAAAATATCCGCACCTTTGAGCCAAATTCCTCGGAGGTGGGGGAGGTGCAATCGGTGGCGATCGCCCCAAATGGCACGATTTTAGCCGGCGGTCGGGTGGATGGCACGATTCAGTTGTGGAATATTCGCCTCGGGCGGGAAATCAGCACCCTCACCGGCCATTCCGGCGGGGTGAATTCGGTGAGGTTTAGTCCCGATGGTTCTCGGTTGGCCAGTGGCAGTTGGGATAGTACGATAAAACTGTGGGATGTGGCGCACAATCGGGAAATTTGTACGTTTTCCGGTCACTCGGAGGCGGTGAATGCGGTGGCGTTTAGTCCCGATGGGCGGACGATCGCCAGTGGGAGTTCGGATAACAGGGTGAAACTCTGGAATCTGGCCACCGGTGAGGAAATCATCGCCCTCCTCGGTCATTCCGATGCGGTTCGATCTGTGGCGATCGCACCGGATAACCGTCGAATTGTCTCCGGAAGTTGGGACCATACGATTAAAATTTGGCAGGATGCTTCCCCATGCATCCCCGTTTCACTCGATGGCTAATTACCACAAAATTTGACCTTTGTCAAGCCTTTTCCGGAAATTTTGTGGAAATCCTCTGCAAACGGTAGGCGGTTTTTTATCATAAACCAGGCCATTTGTCAATCCTTTAAAACAATGCGTAAATTGCACTAAGGGCCGAACTGTCCCCTGCTTGTCCCCCGGGCGGGGAAGCTTAACGGGTTGCCGGGTTGAAATCTGAAAGGGCGCTTCGTTCGGTCGTTCCCAGGCAAAGCCCAGGAACGAGATAACAAGAACCAAGCCGGAAAACACTAAATTTAATCCAGGTACCCCATCAACTTTTCGCTATCATCAATCTGATTAGAAGCGATCGGGCGGTTGCCCATCAAGGTGTCATAAATTACGAGATTGCTAGTGGAGATGGGACGGGTTCCCGATACGCTGAGGCTATTGACCAAGGTAATGGTACTCGATCCGATCGGGCGCACTCCAGAAGCAGAGAGGGTATCGGTGACTTCAAAATCGCTGACCCCTACCGGGCGATTACCAGATAAGTGAATCGTTTCGGAGAATTTGAGGGGGCTGGTGCCGATCGGACGGTTATTTGGGAGGCGATGGGTGCTATGGAGCTGAATCTCTCCTTTTTTTTGTGGCTTTTTGTCTTGAATAGAGGAATCAGTCACTTTGGTCTCCTGGTTGCTCTGAGAATTTGGGTCGGTTTCACTGCGATCGGTTGCAGTTTCGTTTTCGTTAATCGTGGCATTATCGCTCATAAATCTTTCCCAATTTGCGTTCGAGCGAAGGAAAATGCGGGCACGTTCCTCGCTGCTTTAGGTCGCGCGATGGTTAAAAGGGTTTTGACTTACGTATTATTATAAAGGGACATGGATCGCTGAGCGCATATCCCCCCGGATTGCTTGATGTAAATTTTTGTGAATAAGCCGGTGGTGGGCTGATGATTGCGATCGAAAAAAATCGGGGCGATCGCCCCGATTTTTCTATGCTAGAGAACGCTTACCGACGAGAGCTAAGCCACTTCGCCGCTGCGATTCCGAGAATGCCGGCCACTACAGGATTACTCAAGAACTTGACAATCCAGGGTTTATCCGCTAGTACATCGCGGAAAATATCCGGGTGAGAGTGATAGGCGAAGGATGCCAATTTCGCCACATCGTCGGCGTTCATTTTGCTGGCGTGATGTGTGGAAAGCACCAGTCGGCTTTCTAAATCGCGATCGCTGAGTCCTATGTGCTTAAAATGCTTGAGAAATTCTCGCGCTACGTCATCTCGTTCGTTGGGTTTAATCTGTTCGATCGCCTTTCTCAGTTCCGGTTCCATCTGCGCCGGTGGAATGCGATCGTGCTGTAGGGAATCGCTGAATAACCGATGACGCTCTTCGCGGGTGGAACGGTTGGCAAAATCGTCAAACGATTGGTATTTCGCCTCTACCGGTTGCTCTTCTGGCAGTTTCTCCACACTCCCGCGCGAGAGATCCTGCATGATTTCTCGTTTATATTCTTCACTTGTAGCCATTTTATTTTTTCTCCGTTTTATTGCTGCTCTATCGGAGGCGATTCGGTCAATTCCGGGCTGTTTAAACCCTTGCTTTTTTTAACCTTTTGCCTCAAGCAATTTAGGCTGCTTTATAATTGATTCGATTGGACTGCACGTCATATTCGGCAGTCATAATGAGTTGTTTGTCCGGCGCGTACATCAACACTTTTAAGTCGCGATCGGGAAAATTTTTATGAAACCCTTGGGCTAAAGAACGGGCTAAATCTTTCACTTCGTTGGGACGCACTTGCGGCGTAATAACTACTCCCAATTTGTTGTTATCCCGCACGTAGGCATCTTGCACTAAACCTTTCGCCGTGGTCACTACCCAATTGCCAAAACTTTGACCGGATTGGGTATTTCCCCGCTCCAATTGCGAGTAACTGCGGGTATTCGTCAGGGTGGGGGTGATGGCATTCGGCTTTTGCGCCTGGGGCGTTCCACCACCGCAAGCAGTCAGCACCGCGATCGCGCCCACTAATAGGAATGCCGTTAGCGCTTTCCGAATTCGCTGGAATCCAGGCATTATTATTTTCTCCAAATTGCTAATGAATCGAACCACCAGATTTCCTCTTCGCTCTGGCGAGACAATCGAGAAGGTCTGGGTCAACCTTCCGGTTCCCAGACCCTCTCAAATCAAATGATTAATTAGGCGCGATCGATATGCTCTTTTGCCTTATCTTTGATATCTTCTTTCGCATGTTGAGCTTGAGCTTCGGTCTGCTTCATTTTTCCTTCTGATTTTTGTTGGGGATCGCCCGTAACGTCGCCCATCATTTCTTTGGTTTTACCTTCAATATTTTTAGCAGTGGCATTAACTCTTTCTTCGGTACCCATAAATTTTTTCTCCTTTTGTTTTGCTATGGTTTCTTTAACCTTCTCCTACCTTAACGAGTTTTTACCGGGGATCGCATCTACCGGAAGAGTGATTAAAGAGTTGGTCATTGGTCATTGGTCATTAGTCATTTGTGGTTGGTCATTGGTCATTTGTTTTGGTAGGGTTGCCAGACGAATGATACTCGATAATTGATGGCTCATCACCAATCACCTATTCCCAATGACTTATGTCCAATTATTTATACGCAATGACTTATGTCTAATGACGTATCAATAATAGTGAAGGAGAAACGATTCACCGCCAACAACCAATGACCAATGACCAGTGACCAGTGACCAATGACCAATGACCAATAACCAATAACCAATGACCAATGACCAATGAAAACAGAGAGGAACCCCGGCAGTTCCCCTCTGTATTGCTTAGAAGCCGTTAGACTTCTTTGTATTCTTTTTCTTTAATCTTTTCTTTCTTGTCTTCCATTTCTTCTTTCAAGTTTTCTGCCGCATGTTCCGTGGCAGCTTCAGCTTGTTTGGCTTTACCTTCTATCTTTTGTTCCGGATCGCCAGTCACTTCCGCCATCATTTCTTCGGCTTTTCCTTCCAGATTCTTAGCGGTTGCGCGAAATTTATTCTCAACACTCATGTGATATCCTCCAGTGTTGTGACTGCGTGCTTTTAAAATTTGGGTAAACTTTAAAATAGCGTTATTTTTATAGTAGCGCGGGATCGAGCTACATGCCTCTATCTAAAGGTATATTCATGCGCCAGAGGCGTCTACATTTTTATATAGGGGGTTGAAGTGGGTAAAGCCTAGGCAATTGTACCGCATCGAGTCGCCGAGTGTAGGTGGAAGTGGGGATTGAGCGGAGGATAATTCATCGTTTCCAGAGTGGACAGAGGCGGTGAATTCTTGCCGCTGAAAGTTCGCTCTAAAATAGAGAAGAGAATCCACCGCAGATCTGACAATGGTGCAATTTAGTCTGGAAGCTCCGTTTAAACCCAGTGGCGATCAACCGCAAGCGATCGCCCAACTTGTCGCCGGTACTCGGGAAGGGAAACAGTATCAAACCCTTCTCGGGGCCACGGGAACCGGCAAAACCTACACGATCGCCGCGACGATCGAGAAACTGGGCCGACCCACCCTAGTGCTCGCCCATAACAAAACCCTCGCCGCGCAACTGTGTAACGAATTGCGGCAATTTTTTCCCAATAACGCAGTCGAATACTTTATTAGTTATTACGACTACTACCAACCGGAAGCCTACATCGCCGTCACCGACACCTACATCGAAAAAAGCGCCTCGATTAACGATGAAATCGATATGTTGCGCCATTCGGCGACGCGATCGCTATTTGAACGGCGCGATGCGATCGTGGTTGCCTCAATTAGTTGCATTTACGGATTGGGGATGCCGGCAGAATATCTCAACGCCGCGATTCCCTTGCAAGTGGGTGCGGAAATCGACCAACGTCAGCTCTTGCGAGACCTGGCCTCGATTCAGTACAATCGCAACGACACCAACCTGACCCGGGGCAACTTCCGGGTGAAAGGGGATGTGGTGGAAATCGGGCCGGCTTATGAAGATCGGATTATCCGCGTGGAGTTTTTCGGCGATGAAATCGAAGCGATCCGCTACGTGGATCCGGTCAGCGGGGGCACCCTGCAGAGTGCAGATACCCTGAGCATTTATCCCGCCCGTCACTTCGTCACCCCAGGCGATCGCTTAGAATCTGCCTGTGAAGCGATCGAACTCGAACTCGAAGCGCGTCTGGAAGAATTGGAAAAAGCCGGCAAATTAGTAGAAGCGCAACGGTTGGAACAGCGCACCCGCTACGACTTGGAATTGCTGCGCGAAGTCGGTTACTGCAATGGGGTGGAAAACTATTCCCGCCACCTCGCCGGACGCCAAGCGGGAGAACCGCCGGAATGTTTGATCGATTATTTTCCCCCCGATTGGCTGCTGGTGGTGGATGAATCTCACGTAACCGTCCCGCAAATTCGCGGCATGTATAACGGCGACCAGTCCCGCAAGCGAGTGCTGATCGAACATGGATTTCGCCTTCCTTCCGCCGCAGATAACCGTCCCCTGAAAGCCGAAGAATTTTGGGCGAAAGTGAATCAATGTATGTTCGTCTCTGCAACCCCGGGAGACTGGGAAATCGAGCAATCCGGGGGAGAAATTGTGGAACAAATCGTGCGACCCACCGGGGTGCTGGATCCGGAAATCTTCGTGCGACCCACCGAGGGACAAGTGGACGATTTGTTAGGGGAAATCAAACAGCGGGTGGCGCGCCAAGAACGAGTGCTGGTCACGACCCTGACCAAGCGGATGGCGGAGGATCTGACCGAGTATTTGCAAGAACGAGAGATTCGCGTGCGTTACCTGCATTCGGATATTAATTCGATCGAGCGGATCGAGATTCTTCAGGATTTGCGCGAGGGACAGTTTGATGTGTTGATTGGGGTGAATTTGTTGCGCGAAGGATTGGATTTGCCAGAGGTGTCTCTGGTGGCAATTCTGGATGCGGATAAGGAAGGATTTTTGCGAACCGAGCGATCGCTGGTGCAAACTATCGGTCGCGCCGCCCGTCACATTTGCGGTCAGGCGATTATGTATGCGGATAATCTGACCGAAAGCATGGCAAAAGCGATCGCCGAAACCGAACGTCGTCGCGCCATTCAACTGGAATACAACGAAAAACACGGCATCACCCCGACGGCGATCGTGAAAAAATCAAGCAATGCAATTTTGGCATTTTTGGATGTGTCTCGCCGCTTGAATGCAGTGGTGGAAGGGGCGGCGCTGGATAAATTCGCGATCGCGGAGGATTTACCTTTGGAGGAAATTCCGCAGTTAATCGCTCAGTTAGAAGCGCAGATGAAAGATGCGGCGAAGAAGCTGGAATTTGAAGAAGCCGCCCAGTTGCGCGATCGCATCAAACAACTGCGCGATAAAATGGTCGGTCGGGGCTAAATTATCCGGTTGGGCATCAGTAGTCCGGTGGGCATGCCTACCACTCAAGCTGAACCCTAGCTCACTTGAAGATTAAACCTCTGAGCCAGCGGATTTTTTAGACCGCCGACTTAGCAATCGAAACGGAGAACAAAACCGATGAATAAATCAACAGAACGCGAGCAACTGAACGAAACGCTCACCGCGATCGCCTCCAAACATGGTTTGAAAGTAGTGGCTGAAGAATTGCGCGATTATGCCGTTCGCAGTCGCAATCAAATTGGACTGCCCGAAGCCCTAGAAACCTGCTGGGAAAACACGGCGCGAAACCTCGAAAACATCATCGAGGACTGGGAAAAAGCGGAAGAAGAAACCAAACCGTAATCTCAAGAGGGCTATGTGCCCTCTTCCACCCGATCGGTGGCTAGAATCGGGTAAAAAATGAGGCAAGGAGAAAACCGCGATGAATGCTATTGAGTTAACTATTCCCCATCTAACCCCCGAAGGATTTGAGAAACTCTGTCAAGCCAATCGGGACTTAAAACTGGAACGAAATGCGTCTGGAGAAGTGATAATTATGCCACCGACAACCCCCTGGACGGGACATCAAAATTTTGGATTGCTCGGTCAGTTATGGGCGTGGATTGAAACAACCGGATTGGGAAAAGGGTTTGACTCCTCCACGGGTTTTACGTTACCCAATGGTGCGGTGCGATCGCCCGATGTCAGTTGGGTAAGTAACGAGCGCTGGGAGGGGTTAAA
>NZ_JAJENT010000696.1:0-3467 GCF_035615515.1 Phormidium sp. CCY1219 | reverse complement strand
TAACATCCCGTGAGGGCAGACTTGCATCATGCAGAAATGTCGGTAGCAAAGGCGTTTCATTGGCGAGAGATAAAAGGCGATTGAACGAAATAAGTAAAGGGAAGCCTTCGGGCAACCTATAGAGGCGTATTTGACTTCGCCTAAGAGTCCGTTTTTCGGAAGTTCTAAAATCCCTCCGGGGAATCCCCGTCTCTTTAGAGCTCGGAGTAGTCAATGGGAAGGGATCGGTACCGCTGTGTGTGACGCGATCGCCGATTGGCGCAACTATCCACCCTCGGCGCGCTTGCCTTTTCGTCTGGCTAATTACCGAGGTTCCTATTTGGCGCTTGTACTCAAAATCGTTACGATTATGATATGGTTGTAACGGTTCGTTAACAATCACTCTTGGCAATCGCGAGTAAGGAGTTCAATGCCTTAAGCGCAAGCCAGCGCGAGTAGATCAACCCGAAAGAAAGGAGAATCAACTTATGACTCACCACGAAGGATGTCTTCGGGTCGGCCAAGAAGCCCCCGACTTCACGGCAACTGCTGTTGTAGATCAGGAATTCAAGACGATTAAACTGTCTGATTATCGGGGCAAGTATGTGGTCTTGTTCTTCTATCCCCTTGACTTTACCTTCGTTTGCCCGACGGAAATTACGGCGTTTAGCGATCGCTATGAAGAATTCAGCTTCCTCGGCACCGAAGTGCTCGGCGTTTCTGTGGATAGCGAATTCTCCCACCTGGCTTGGATTCAAACCGATCGCAAGTCTGGCGGTGTCGGCGATCTGAACTATCCGTTGGTTTCCGATATCAAGAAGGAAGTCAGCGGAGCTTACAATGTCTTAGATCCCGAAGCGGGAATCGCTCTGCGCGGTCTGTTCATTATCGACAAAGAAGGCATTATCCAGCACGCTACTATCAACAACCTGGCTTTTGGCCGCAACGTGGATGAAACTCTGCGGACTCTGCAAGCCATCCAGTACGTGCAAACTCACCCGGATGAAGTCTGCCCCGCCGGTTGGCAGCCCGGATCCAAGACGATGAATCCCGATCCGAAGAAGTCCAAAGAATACTTCGCGGCTGTATAGTCGCTCGGTTTGGATTGCAGCGCAAGAGCAGTTCTGTTCTCTATAGAAGCTGCAATCCAACCGCTCGATTCCAATCGCCGAGAATTAGATCGCCCCAACACTGCACCTGAAAGTGCTACTCTCATAAAGTGTTGGGGTTTAATTTTATTTATGTTGTGTACTCCCCCCCCCCCATCTGGAGCGATAAAAAAAACTCATGCTGACATCTACGGATTTTAGTGGCTTATTCAATCAGCGCTTTTTCAACAATTTTCTGCCCATTCCGGCGACGAATAAGTTATACTCAGAAGTTTGTCCCCCGGATTTTGAACTGCCCCTGGTTAATGGTGAGGGTTCGATCCGCTTATCCAGCTACCGGGGAAAGCAACCGGTGGTGCTGGAATTTACCCGCATTTTTACGGAAAAGCAATACTGTCCCTTGTGCTTTCCCCATATTAAGGCCATGAATGAGGCTTACGAACAATTTCGCGAGGCGGGTGCGGAACTGTTAATCGTCACCAGTACCGACCTCGAACAAAGCAAAATCGTGGTGCGGGATCTGGGGTTGAAAATGCCCTTGCTCAGCGATCCGACTTGTGCGGTGTTTCGCGCCTATGGCACCGGTCAAGCCCTGGGTGCCCCCCTACCAGCGCAATATATCCTGGACAAAGAGGGCAAACTGCGCTTTAAGCATTTGTTTTCTTTCTTGGATCCCAATGCGGGGGTTGAACGCCTGTTAGAGGGTTTGGCAAAACTCTAAGGGAAGCGAGGCGATCGCCTCGATCTGATTGTCTGCCCTTCCCGAAAACGCCATTCTCTTTTACCATATCCTCTGGAGGGTTGCTGTTTGATGACACAGCGACCCCCCGATTGGCGATCGCTATTCAGACTGGATCGGTACGCGATCGCCGCTTTCTCACAAAGTAATATCGCCGATCCGGTTGTTTATTCGGAAAACTTTCATGCTCAAAAAACTCAAAGGCGGATTTTTGTTATTCATTGGCTACATGCTTTCTCCCTTATCTTGGTGGAACGACTTATTTTTTAACTTGCCGATCGCCTATGGGTTCGCCTATCTTTTTAGTTGGATGAATTCCGATTTATTCGTGCCCTTGACCATTGTTGGCTATTGGATTTCTAATATTTTGGGAATTTTAATGATGCAGTTTGGACTCGCCGATGCGATCGGGCAAGACAAGCCAGAGCGCAATCTTAAAAAAGAGTTACTGGTCGGGTTTGCCTCCTCCACTGTCTACACGATCGCCATTGTGGGATTAATGCAATTTCACATTCTGGAAACCCCAGCTTTTTTGTTGGGACTGAATTAAGCCTAGGAAGTCATCGGTTTAAGAGAGATAATCCGAGGAACATAACCTCCTATAGCTACTGCTGTTAAGTGGATTTATTCAAGCAAGAGCATGCGCGATTCAAAAGAAAAAATCATGGAAGGAATGGCAGATCACCTGAAAAATTTTGTGGAAAAGCCATCACCAGCGTTTGGCGGATTGCCCATTTGTCCCTTTTCTAAAAAAGGGCGTCAGGACGGAAAAATAATGTATGAAATTCATCCCTTTCCCCCGACTATTACTGAAAAATTACCCGAAAGACTTAACGAGGTATTCAGCGAATTTTGTCACAACCAGAATGCGGAAGTGCTGATGGTCATTCACCCGGATTCCGAAGCCATAACAGTAAAAGAAATGGAAGGTTTTATGGAGGAATTAAATAAAAAAATAGCAGAAATGGATTTAGTGGCCTTTGGCGGTCATCCCCGCGATCGCTTCAATATCCAAGGGGTTTATACCCGCCAAGCTCCCTACATTCATTTTACCGTCCAAAGAAACCCGGACGTGAAACGCGCTTCCGAGATATTGGCCCAAACCCCCTATTATGAAAACTGGACGCGAGAAAATTTAAACCAGGTGGGTTTTCCCCAGCGAGAGGAAACCTAGTAGAGTAGCACAATCCCAGTGGCATACCTAGGGGTCAATAGAAAGGGAGGATGCCAGACAGAGGCGCGAGTCGGAGTCGAACCATTGTCGGCACCAGGAGAAGGTGGGTAGTGGCGCTCGTCCTGGTAGATGGGCCGGGAGTGGCGATCGCGCCTGGGGGGAAGTCCTGCGATCGCAGACACTATCCGTAGGTGGCGCAGGGAGATTTACCCCCTGGTTTTCAAAGCGTCGCTTTTTGCGCCGAGACGATCGTCGCCAGGGTGCTTGTAGGGGAGCTAAGACTCAGGGTAAGGAAAAGCTCGGGAAATCGATTACCCCCGTTGCACGAGGAAATCCGCCCAAAAGAGAACGCGATTTGGGGAGCGCGCTACCCCCGTCGCCAGGAGATTAAGTCAGGGACTCCGTAGAAACCAACCCCATGTCTAAAGCCAGGGGCTTGTACTTCTAACCACCTGACCAGCCTAAA
>NZ_JAJENT010000695.1:0-6358 GCF_035615515.1 Phormidium sp. CCY1219 | reverse complement strand
TGCTTATTAGCCCTGCCTGCCCCATCGAATTGCGCTTTGCTATCTATGATATCACGCCACCCCTTCTGTGTCAATGTCAAAATGCCATGTTTGGCGGGAAAATTTTGGTCTCAGGGGTTGACAAATTAATGGGCATCGGCTATAATAAACCCGTGCCTCCAACCCGGACTTATGTGCAATGCACTGAGTGCTTATAGGTGTTGCACTCAGTGTGAAGTTGAGCTGCACCGATATTATATCACTTCTGAGAAAGAATATCGATGATTCGGAAGCGAAATGGCCGCGATCGCAACCCGTGTGGAGCGGAAGGGATATGTCATTTCATCTCACATAAAATAGTTCTTAAAGAATTATTACTATTTAGGGAAAATCGGCAAGGAAATTTTATCCTAGAATGACTGTTTAACGGTGGAGGAGGCAAAAAACCAGTTTCCTCACCCTTTGTCGTTCGGGGTTTGATATGACTGCATTGCTTGCCCTGCTAGCGTTTTATGTTGCTTTGAACCTGGGAGCCAATGACGTAGCCAACTCGATGGGGACCTCCGTAGGTTCCAAGGCACTGACCCTGGGACAAGCCCTGGCGATCGCCGGCATTTTAGAATTTAGCGGAGCCGTACTGTTTGGCCAGGAAGTCTCCCAAACCCTAGCCACCGAGGTGGTGGATACCAGAGTATTTGTCAACAGCCCACAAGTGCTGCTGGTGGGAATGGTGTGCGTGATGCTCACCTGTGGGATATGGCTGGCGATCGCCACCAGTCAAGGGTGGCCCGTGGCCTCCTCCCACGCCATCGTGGGGGCGATCGCCGGGTTCAGTATGGTCGCCGTAGGAGCTTCAGCCGTACACTGGAGTACCATCGGGTTAATTTCCATCACCTGGGTGCTCACCCCCCTAGTCAGTGCGGCGATCGCCGCCATTCTTTACAGCTTCATCAAGCGGTTCATTTTAGAGTACCCCGACCCCTTGAACCAGCTCCGGGAATGGATTCCCTGGTTGAGTGCGGGGCTGCTGAGCGTATTTGGCGCGATCGTGCTGCCTCCCGTGATGCAGCCGGTCAATGCCTGGATTGCCAACCGATATGGCATTACCCTACCCCCCCACGACTTGCCCTTAGCGGTGGGAGCCACAGCAGCGATCGCCCTTACCCTAGTGCAATGGCGTCAGCTAAAACCGCGCCCTCCCGAGGAGAGGAGTGCAGACCAGGGAAATACCTTTTCCCCCATCGAAAGTCAACTGGCGCGCTTTCAAGTGCTGAGTGCCTGCTTTGTCGCCTTCGCCCACGGATCCAACGATGTAGGCAATGCCGTAGCTCCATTAGCCGCGATCGCCACCATTCAGCGAACCGGTGCGGTTCCCCTGGGAGATTTCAGGGTTCCCTTGTGGATTTTGCTGCTTGGGGGTGTCGGCATCGTGACAGGTTTAGCAATCTGGGGTAAAAAAGTAATAACCACCGTTGGGGAAAACATCATCCCCTTGCAACCCAGCAGCGGCTTTTGTGCCGAACTCGCCACCGCGACCACCGTATTAGTGGCATCTCGGATTGGCTTACCCGTTTCCACCTCTCATTCATTAGTCGGAGGCGTGGTGGGAATTGGGCTAGTGCAAAGCCTGAAATCCATTCGCCTGCAAACGGTGCGCGCGATTTTCGTGGCCTGGCTGATTACCGTTCCGATCGCTGCTATTCTAGGAGCCAGTATTTTTAGTGTGGTGCGTCTTTTCATGTAGGCAGCCTTCCCTGCCTCAGGCATCAGGAGCGATCGGCGCGCAAAGCCTTTCGGCACCTAGCAAAACCGTGGCCCCGATAAAAATTGAGGCCACTTTAATCAGAAAAAGCGAAACATTTCATCCGATAACATCGAGCGAAAATGTCAAATCAGGGGGTCAACATCAGCCCGGAGGGGAACAGCCCACAAGCGAAAGCGCGAATGAGTCAAACACTCAGACGAATCAGCCAAGCGTAACCGCATGAGCCGCAAACAACTTTCTTGACCACCCAAAACCTAGAGGTAAGAGAATAATGGGGCAACTGGACAATCAACCGGAACATTCTGGATCGGCAGATCCCAGGGAAATGGAACAACTCCTGCGATCGATGACCCAACAGCTGCGAGAGATACAGCAAAACATGGGGGTTCAGTTATCGCAGGACATGGCGCGGCTGCAGGCAGAACAATCTCGCCTCACCGCCGACATTCAAAGATTGCAAAACCAACAGCAGCAACTGCAATCGCGGCAAATGCAGTCCGCACCCGGGCGAATTGCCAATCAGCAGCAGTGGACCAAACAACTGGCGCAAGTGATGGCATCGCAGTTGCAAGCAGAATTGAGCGATCGCTTCAAGCAACTGGCAGCCCCGCCGCCGCCACCGCCGCCCCTCACGGGTGCCGAAGCGCCGCCCAGCTTATCGCCCCCCCAAGCCACCCCGAGCAACTATAACGAAAACGCCTATCGGTTGCTCGCCTCCCTCGACACCACCCTCAACACCACCTTCAAAACCCTGCAGCAGGAACTCAGCAGCTATCAAAGCTCCTTATCCCAGCAGCTTGGGCGAATGCACTCCTTGCAGCAGCAGGGGGAAGTGATTTTAGAGACCCTGGTCGATCGCCTGATCGAACAACTGCAAGAAGAAGCCAGCAACGTGCAAACCACCGCCGAGATAATCTCCGGCGGCCCGCAACAACGGCTGGCGATCGCCCAGCAGCAACAGCAAAGAGCGCAAACCGGTACCGCGCCCCCCTCCAGTCCCACTCAACCCCGGGATCCAGAGAAAGCCGCGATCGCCGAACCGAGAACCGCACCCCCTGCCACCCCAGCACCCACCCCCAATCCGGAAAACAAAGCCTTTCTCACCGGCATCATCCTCGCGCTGTTTTCCTCCCTAACAATTTCGTTTCAAAACATTGTCACGCGGGTGATTTTGAGCGAGCAGTCCCTCTTCGGACTGGGATCGGGACAAATCCTCGCCCCTGGCGTGGGCAATTCCCTGTTGATTTTGGCCATCCGGATGTTAATTGTGGTGCCCTTGATGGGGTTAATCGTCGCACCGGTGCTTTATCCCAACACCTGGCGCGACTTAAAACAACTGGGCAACCCAGAAAAGCGGGGTAAGGTGTGGTACGCGATCGGCAGTGGAATCTGTCTGTTTGCCTCCCAGTTTTGTATTTATATCGCCCTGGGAAATATTGCCACCGGCATTGCCATCACCTTATTCTTTATTTTCCCCCCGGTGACCGCGATTTTAGCCTGGCTTATTTTTGGTGCCCGTCCCACCTTTATTTTTGCCCTCGCCACCCTGACGATTTTTTCCGGCTGCTTTCTCACCGTTTCCGCCAACATCGGGGCACCGGGGTTTGGCGACCCCCGATTAGGAGCAGTGATGGCCATTATGGCTGGTTTGACCTTTGCCGGCTATGTGATTTTTACCCAACTTAGTTCCAAAAAGCTCAAGCTGCATCCGGCCCCATTTAGCGTGATTAACTTCACCGTGATTCTGCTTTTGTCCGTCCCCTTAGTGCTCATCGGCGGAGAAGCCACCGGCGTCAATGACGGATTTTTGGCTTGGACCGTAGCCGAAGGAATGTGGGGGGCGCTGATTTGGGGAAGCGTGGCCCTCGCCGCCACCACGGCGATCGGCTACGTACTCAATAACTTTGCCATTCCCATCATTGGCGCGCCCTTAGCCTCGGTGATTGCAGCAACCGGTCCTGGATTGACCAGCTTGATGGCGTTAATCTTCATTGGCGAAGAATTGGGTCTCAATGAGTGGCTCGGAGTATTTATTGTCAGCGTGTGGGTTCTCGGGATTAGTGTGGATAACATGAACAAGCAAAAGAAACCCGCACCTCCTCCCTCTGCCCCTGCGAAGCAAAGAGCGTAATCCCCCGTTTCAGCAGCATCGCGCTCCACTGGTCGGGACAAGGCAGAGTCTTGTCCCGATTTTAATGGTTCGGCATCATGGAGTTCGCCCTCGCGCGATCGCCCTTCTGTGACTCAGGTCAAGCAAAATCCCAGCCATCGCAAGAGCGATCGCTGGGATTGTCAGTCTTTCCTCAACGGAGAGGGAGGGATTCGAACCCTCGTTAGAGTTGCCCCTAAACAGCATTTCCAGTGCTGCGCCTTCAACCACTCGGCCACCTCTCCCTGTAGGGAAATATTCAGTTGTTTTACCCACCGAAAAACTATCGTAGCAGAACAGAGTCGGTTTTGCAAACCCTTGGGAAAAAATTTTTGAGAACCCCGGGGTAAAGCGGCGGGGGAAGAGGCGAAAACCCCCGCGAACCGGGGATGAGCGGAGGTTGCCAGAGAGTAGCGCGCCCCCAGTGGCGATCGCCCCTAGATTTGCCAACCGGATTTATCGTACCCTAAGCTTAAAAACTATTGCATCACTTAGGTGGTTACCACTCATCGAACCATGACTCGAACCTACACTGTGAAGATTCACAATCGGCAAACCGGCGATCGCCATGTCATCCAAGTTCCCGAAGACCGCTACATCCTGCAAAATGCGGAAAACCAAGGGGTAAACCTGCCGTTTTCCTGTCGCAATGGGGCTTGCACCACCTGTGCGGTGCGCGTCATTTCTGGCGAAATCGATCAACCCGAAGCAATGGGTCTGTCTCCCGCATTGCGCGATCGCGGATATGCCCTGCTGTGCGTCAGCTATGCCCGTTCTGACTTAGAGGTGGAAACCCAAGACGAAGATGAAGTTTACGAACAGCAATTCGGTCGTTACTTCGGCAAAGGAAAGGTGCGCGTCGGACTACCCCTCGACGAAGATTAACCCCCACCGCCGCACAATGAAATTAACCGACCCGTTCCGATGTTTGCTCTTAGGCTGTTTGCTGATGAGTTGTTCCACCCCAGAAACCCCGCAAGGGGTCGCGGTGCAAGTAGATCGGGTAGTCAGTGGAAATACCCTCGAAGTCAGCAACCCCAGAGAAACATTTCCCCAACCACAGCGGGTGCGTCTATTAGGCATTGATGCCCCGGATTTGAAGCAAGACCCTTGGGGAGAGGAGGCGAAACAACAACTGGAACGCTGGACCGAGGGTCACTCGGTGGTGTTGGAAACCGATACCGAATTGGAAGATATTTACGGACGCCAATTGGCCTATGTATGGCGCGACGGAGAACTGATTAACGAAGAACTACTAAAACAGGGGATGGCGATCGCCGTGGTGCGATCGCCCAACACCAAATACCAACAGCGCTTTGCAGATGCCCAAGAATGGGCTAGACTCATGGGGCGCGGCATTTGGAACCCCAAACAGCCCCTGCGCCAAACCCCCAGTCAGTTTCGCCGCCTGCAGCGATAAGCGGAGGCGATCGCCATCGCCCCGGAACCTTCTCAACTGAAACCTTACCACTCACCCATGAGCGATTATTCCCGAGAACAACTGCAAATTTATTTAGAGATTGCCACAGAAGCGGCATTAGCTGCCGGTGCGGTTTTACAATCCTACTGGGGCAACCTAGAGGCGATCGAAGAAAAAGGGCGTCCGGGGGATTTAGTCACCGCCGCCGATAAAGCCGCAGAAGACACCCTGCTCAAAGTGCTGCACCGTCACGTCCCCGAACATGGTATCCTCGCCGAAGAAAGCGGCGCATTAGGAGATAAAAGCAGCAAATACCGCTGGGCGATCGACCCCCTCGATGGCACGACCAATTTTGCCCATCAATATCCCATGTTTGCCGTTTCTGTCGGGTTACTAATTGACGGAGTGCCCCAAGTAGGGGTGGTTTTCGACCCGTTTCATCAGGAATTATTTCGCGCCGCCAGCGGATTGGGGGCCACCCGCAACCGCCGCGCGATCGCCGTCTCGGATACCGCCAACCTCGCTAACAGCTTACTCGTCACCGGCTTTGCTTACGATCGCCGCGAAACCGCTGACAATAACTATGCCGAATTTTGCCACCTGACCCATCTCACCCAAGGAGTGCGCCGTAGCGGTTCCGCCTCCATCGATCTGTGTTATGTGGCTTGCGGTCGTTTGGATGGATACTGGGAACGGGGACTCTCGCCGTGGGATATGGCTGCCGGTGCGGTTATCTTGCGCGAAGCAGGGGGCAACGTCACCGCCTATGATGGCACGCCCTGGCGCATCGAAACCGGGCGGATTTTAGCCACCAATGGCAAACTCCACGGCGAACTCAGTCAAGAACTGCAGCAGGTTCGACCCCTAGAACCCTGGGCCAATCCCACCCCCAGTTCACCGTAGTCACTCTCACCCGTGACGGCGATCGCGACAAGCGAACCTCTTGCGAAGTACACTGGAAATAAATAGTGCGATTCGTTCCCGCAAAAGTGGAGGGTAAATGCCTGAAGCGTGAGCGGGGCAAGGAACACAGCCCTTAAAGGCT
>NZ_JAJENT010000694.1:0-245 GCF_035615515.1 Phormidium sp. CCY1219 | reverse complement strand
GGCGAAACAAAACGGTAAAAACCGATACAAAACAGCCCATCGGAAACCTCGGAAAACTAAAGGTTAAGAGAATTTCATAATTCTTTACAAAATCTTTACAATCCGATGGAAAACTGGGGAGAACCTTGACAACTGAATGTCGATGGTGGTGTAAGCCCACCCCATGAGGTGTGTCATGTGAAAGCACCTCCCCCACGGTAGCGACTGGTCATCAATCCGTGAAGCGGGGAGGAAAGGTGGTTAAG
>NZ_JAJENT010000693.1:0-15752 GCF_035615515.1 Phormidium sp. CCY1219 | reverse complement strand
CGTACTTGACTTCGCCTAAGAGTCCGTTTTTCGGAAGTTCTAAAATCCCTCCGGGGAATCCCCGTCTCTTTAGAGCGGGGAGTAGTCAAATGCTTCACCTCAACTATGCCAAAATTTAACCGAGATAAGCTATAGGTAGCGCGTCAAACGAGGAGCAGGGGATTGACCGGCTATGGTAAAAACAGATGGGCTGGTGCAGACAACCACAGGGGCAACAATTAAGCAGTGGGCATCGAACGCCTTAGACATTCCAGAATTAATGGTGCATGTGCGCTTGCGCGGGAATAACTTGCACGTTCTGTGCGAAAGCGAACAGACACCGCAGATGGCGATCGCGGTGGAAAAAATGGCGATCGCCCTGAAAAACAGCGATATTAACGGGCTGTTACCCACAGAGCATCCTCATATCTACGAACTGGTACTCTACGGTCGCGAACTCGGCCAAAAGCGGCCCGCCTGGAGCGTGCGCCTGGATCCGCAAAACCCAGATTCTCCCGCAACCTTGGGAGAAAAACTCTCGGAGGAGGACGCACAGCAGGAGCAATCCGACGCCAGCGCGCCCGAACCGGCATCCTTATCCGAATCGAAACCCAGCACCTCCCCCAGGGAAGCGATCGCGGAAAAAACCAGCAACGATTCCCTCGCAGATACGCGGATGATGCTGGCGGCGCAAAGTCGGGCGTCGGTGGGGAACCCGGAGGCGGAAACCTTGCTGGCGAAAGGCATTACCCGCTATCTCAACGAAACGCTCAGCTTCGACAACATCCGCTTAGCAGTCCTAGTCAAACCCCTCAATGCCACCCCCACGTCGGAAACCGCGTCCAACTCGGAAAAATCCGCCTTGCGACGTCTGTGGGTCTTTTGTCAGGGAAGCGAAACCCCCGATCGCGCGGCGATCGCCAATCCCCTGTGCCGAGGATTGCGCGAACTCCACTTAGAGGGCTTTCGCGATGCAGTAATTATCGGACGGGTGCGCGGCGCAAGCAAGCCCGATTGGCTCCTGCGCGCGGAGCTGACCCCACCCACAAAAATGCTGGCGCAGTGGGCCAAATGGGGAGACGTGGAAGCCCTCACCCAATGGCTCGATCGCTCCCTCGCCTCGGAAGGTTTTACCCTACGCGGGGTGCAAAAAGACTCCACTTTGCATTTATTCTGCGCTCTGTCCCCCTCCAACTCCGACGAGGACAGCGATCGCCGCTTAGACAAACTTCCCGCGATCGCCGCGATCGCGCCATTGCTAAAATCCCTCGCCCCCCAAGGTCTGCACGCGGCTACAATTTATGGCTGTCGCGACGCCAAGCAGGAAACCGCTACCGCTGACGCGCCCCCCCTCTGGGTGGATTGGGTGGATTTGCCCGCCGCCCGGGATCCCGCCCTCTCCCCGGACGCCAAAACTCTAGCGCGCGAAGGCAACCCCGAGGCCCTCAAATTCCTGCTCGAGCGCCAACTCAACCCGGACCTGGATACCAAACTCACCACTGGGGGCATTCACGTTTCCCTGCGCTGCAAACAGCAAGTCTTGCACCTGATGCTCGACGCCCCCACCTGCCCGAAACAACCAGAGGTAACACCCCTTCTGGTAGACTTCCTGCGTCAGTTGAAGCTGGAAAAAATTATCGGGGTTCGGCTTTACGGACGTCGCGCGGGTCAAAAACAGCCCAGTTGGCGCTATGGTGCCGCCTTGGACGAACCGCCCACCACGGCGGATTCCCCGGAACCGGAACCGACGGAACCCACCCCGGACAAAACAGCCAATGAAGAATTTCCCCTGGCGCAAACCCAGCAGCACCAAGAATTGCTCGACGAAGCGCACCGGGTGGAACTCGAATCGGCGGAGGAAGTCGAAGAAGAATTACAAGCTTGTCTGACCAAGCAAATCAAACCCGCCGAACAACAGGCAAAACCCTCCGCCGGTTGGGTGACGCGCCTGCTGACGGCAACGGGTTTATTTATCTCCACTAAATCTTTCCGCAAAAACCCCGCCAGCAGCACCACGGTGGCCTTAATCTGGGGCACGTTGGGCCTGTTGCTGACGGTGAACCTGGATAGGCTCCTCGGCTATCACCCGCTGATTTCTGAACCCCCCGCTACTCCCACAGAAGTGGCGATCGCCGACGATTCCTCCGCCTCCCCACCACCGATAACCCCGGAATCCCCCGCCCCGGAGGCAGAAATGCCGGATATCTCCCTGGAAGGTGCTGAGGATGTGGATGAAAGCGCCTTCGATGGCTCTAGCTTTACCGCACCGAAACCGGACCGATCTCCCAGTCGGCTCGAGTCTATCCTGCCCGGTTTCGACTATCCCTCGTTTAATAGCGTTCAGTTAGACGAGCAATTGCGTCTGTACCTGCGCTACGTGAGCGCGAATGGTGCCCCTGACGTGCTGATTGTGGGCAGTTCTCGCGCCCTGCGCGGCGTGGCACCGATGACTCTGCAAGAAGCTCTCGCCGATCGCTATCCGGGGTTGAAAGTCTTCAATTTCGGGATTAATGGCGCAACGGCTCAGGTGGTGGATTTCGTGGTCCGCCAACTGCTTCCCCCGGAGCAATTGCCGAAGTTAATTTTATGGGCCGATGGGGCGCGGGCGTTTAATAGCGGACGCGAAGACCGCACGTTTGAGGCGATCGCGCGATCGGAAGGCTACCAAACTCTCTCCCAAGGGATTCGCCCCCTACTTCCCAATTCTGCAGCCCCAGAAACCGAGGAGAGCAATTCCCTGGCGTCTCTCACCGACACCTTAGCCCAAACGGCTAAAGATGGCATTTCCCTGCGCGACAGCTACGAGCAACTCAATGATTGGCTCGAAGAAGGTCTCGCTTCGGTTTCGGCAAGTTACGATCGCCGCGATAATTTGAAAGGCTTTCTGCGCCATCAGCTTTTGGTTCCGGTGGCACAACGCCTGGATTCCCCCACGGAAACTCCCACCGCGATCGAGTCTCCGGAAGTCGCGGCACAAACTGCAGATACTTACCCAGAGGAAAGTATGGCGGCTCTGTCTGATGCCACCACGCTTCTCACCAGTGGGAATCCTAACGATTCTCCCTCTACCCTGCTCAATGGCTTCTTACCGCTGTCGGTGCGGTTCAATCCCAATACCTATTATGAAAAACACGCCCGGGTTTCCGGCAGTTACGATGCGGATTACGAATCCTTCCAACTGGCGGGAATACAAAGTGCCGCATTGAAAAATTTGCTGCAATTTACCGGCGATCGCCAGATTCCGATTGTGTTTGTGAATATGCCTCTGACTCAGGAGTACCTCGACCCGGTTCGCCAGGATTACGAACGGCAATTCCAACAATACATGCTCGGCATCTCGATGGAACATCCGGGCTTGAGCTTCCGCGATCTCAGTCAACTGTGGCCGACCCAAAACGATCGCTTTTCTGACCCGAGTCACCTGAACCGCTATGGCGCGCAGGAAGTCTCCAACCGTCTCTCCCAAGACCCGATGATTCCCTGGCCGCAAACTCAGTGAGAAACTTTGTGCTACTACTACCGGGGAGATATTATGTCTCAACATCTCACTTAAAGGGGCATCCGCTATTATAGGTTCGGTGCGTGACGCCCGAAATTTTATACAAGCGGAACGCATGGGGTGCGGGGCGTCACGCACCCTACGGGGTGGGAACAGAGTGCTGGGGGCGGGTCGCTAGCGATAGTATGCGTCAAATTCTCACATTTGGATGACGGCCATTATAGGTTCGGTGCGTGACGCCCGGAATTTTATACAAGCGGAACGCCTGGAGTGCGGGGCGTGACGCACCCTACGGGGTGGGAAGAGAATGCTGGGGGTGGGTTGCTATATGGCGATAAAAGGACTCCAGGGCGACAACGCAGGGTCGGTCATCGTATAAGCGCGCCCGCCGCTGTTTGATTTTCTCCACAATCTGCCTGCGCCATGCCGGATTTAAGCCTAATTTTACCGCAATGTGGATATAATCTCGTTCGGTTTTGGCGATGGTTTCCTGGATTTGCAGGCGGTGTAACATGGCATAGGCATGGCGCGATCGCATGAATTTGCCGGGAGAAGTCACAATGGGTAAATCGCAGGCGATCGCCTCTAAGGTGGTTTTCCCCCCGGACCACCCGAAGGTATCGAGAAATATATCGGACAATAAATTCAAATTGCCGTAATTTTCGGCATCTTGTTCCGGTAAAATCACGCAGTAGCGATCGCTATCTAACCCGACGTTGGCAAATGCCCGTTGCAAGCGATCGCGGAATTTCTCCGTTATCGGTGGGGTTAAGCGCGATATAAATGCAAATTGCGCTTCCGGTACTTGGCGGGCAATTTCAGCAAAAATATAGTCGTACTGCGGCAAATATTTAAACAGGGATTGACAGGATAAATACACCACCGCCGATTCTCGCAACTGAAACGCCGCCCGGGAAGTGGTGGGCGAACCAAATTGCGGTTGGGGATAGCAAATACTCAGATTGGGTAACAACACCAATCGTTCCGAATAATGGGCGATCGCATCTAGCGGTTCCATCAGTTGACTGGAAAGAAAATAGTCCATCGTGGGCAATCCCGAAGTTACCGGATGTCCCCAAGTTAAACATTGCACCGGCGCGAGGCGCAACCCGCCCAACGCTGAGAGAAAAGCATGCATTCCTATGTCTAAATACACTAAAACATGCAGGCGATCGCTGCGAATTTTTTCCGCCACGGTTTTCAGGTTGGTTTCCGCATCCCCCGTTAGCTGAAATCGATAAAATTTATCGCTATGTTGCCGATATTCTTCGGACCAATTATCGAAATAGTCCGAAATGCTATAACAGGACACTTCAAAGCGATCGCGATCGTGATGTTTCACCCATCCGCAGAATAATTTCCCTACCGTATGACTCCAAAAACAAGCGGAAATATACCCGACTCGAATTTTTTCCCCTTCCCTTACCGAGGGCATGGGCAAGGGTTCGGTCCACTGGGGATAAAATTGACAGAAAAATTCATGGATAAATTGACCGTATTGCTTTTGGATGCTAATATCGTTATAGCCTTGATATTGCAGGTAAAAATTCGTATGACTCGTCAGCCAGTCTAACACCGATTGCGGATTTTTTAGCCCTAAATTTGCGGCAGTTTCCAGTAACTCGGACAATCCCTGGCTGAATCGGCGACGATAGGATTCGATTTGCGATGAATTGTCGTAGAGAATCGGAACCCAATATTTTGCCGAGTGCAAGTTGAGGTTTTTGGGAAATTTTTCACTCGCTTCTCTCCCTAAGGCGATCGCCGCTTCCATGCGTCCGATTTTTCGCAACAGGGCAATCGCATTTTCAAATAGTTCTGGGGTAGGAGAAACTTCGAGACAGGTTTTATAGGTTTGGATGGCATCATCGTAGCGATTGACTCGTTCGAAGCAGTCGGCTAACTTGATAGCAGCATTCCGAATCGTTTCGGCGGCAACATCTTTTGTCGAAGCAGAATTGAGGAAGTTTTGCAATTGAGCGATCGCTTCGTCATAATTGCGATCGCGATAGGCAGCACATCCCAGGTAAAATGCTGCTTGCATCGCCATTATATCCGATTGTTCCCGATATGTCAAGCCCAATTCTTGCAACAACCCCGGATGATTGGGCTGGGAGGAAAGCGCTTGGCTGTAAATAGAAATTGCCGCCTCAAATTGGCGCTGCTGGCGGTAAATTTTGCCGAAAATTTGATAGACAGCCGGATGGTGAATATTCTGGGCAATTGCCTGACGACAAATCGCTTCCGCTTCGGATATTTTCCCAGTTTGGAACAGCAGATGAGACAATTGCACATAAGCCTTTTGATGGCGGGGATTGTGCTGCAAAATAAGTTGATAGTGCTGTTGGGCGTCAGCATATCTCCCTTGCGCTTGCAAGGCGATCGCTTGTTGGTAGAGGAACTCTAGATCGGGCATGGTAAAGGGGAAAATCGGCGAGGGTTATTAAATTTAGGGTGAGGTGTTTTGTGGCAATTGTCAAGGGGTTCGAGAATGTTTGAGTGGCGATATTCCCCGATTCCTCACCCTCTGCATGGTAGCCCATCCACCTGGGCGCTTGGCGATGGAAACCTGTGCGCTATCTGAAATGAATTCCATTGCGATGCGCTATTTATGGCGACGAATCCAGGTGAGAATGGTGACGGAAAAACCGAAGACGAGAATGCCGGCGATCGCGCTGAGAAGGATAGCCGTAAAGAAGGGATGCATGCGCGGAGTGGTACTGTCAGAATAAGGAAATGGAATCGGATTTTCTTCTAGCAAAATCGAACTCGACGCCACCACTACCGCCGTACCTATACCCGCCGCCATCGCTTCTAGTTTGGTTTCGCGGATGCGATCGCGTGCGGCTTTTTCCACTTCTACCATACCGCGAATTGCTGCAATCGCCTGTTCCACCAACCCATTTCCATGCATCAAATAATCTAAATCCGCTTTGATGCGTTCTTTGAAATCCGGCGCATCTTCCTGGGTAAAGCACTTTAAAAAACTCAAATCCACTGGTTTTAAATACAAAACATCTAAGCTCTGTTTTTCCTGGATTTTCTCCAGAGTGGCATCGTATTTTTTGCCCAAAATGGTAATCCGGTTAAGTTGCAGTTCTAAATCTCGTTGCAAGCGGGCATATTCCAACCCCAAACTGGGCATAATTTTTAGCTTGCTTTTCAACCCTTCCCAACTCCGTTGGCTGAAATTTCGGCTTTCCGGTAACTGGAGGAACTGTTCGTTAACCTGCCCGACTTGTTGGGAGATTTCTTGGTAGGTTTCATAGCTGACTTGATAAATCGAGCGACTTTTGATAAAGCTGGAAATCACTTGATTTCGGTAGTACCATAATTCTATTATATCCCAATAAGAGGTCTCGAACTTTCGTCTCATCGCCTCCTCCCGGAAAAACAAAACCAAAATATTGGGAGAAGAGGAAGCGGTTTCTAAATGATTGAACTTGCCAAATTCAAAAATTTGGCTGCCAAACATTCTCCCCTTGCGATTGAATTCCGGGCGCTTATCGGCATCGGGAATAAATTGCTCGAGGCACTGATGGGCCAGTTGTTTTAAGCCTTCCGAGGAAAATTGTTTTTGTTCTGGGGTTAAGTCAGCAGTAATTAATAGGGTTTGCCCCAGAGAACTTGCGACAAAATCGGGCAGTAAAATTCCCTGGGAATTAAATTCTCGATAAATGGCGATGGAAACTGGTTCCGTGGGGCGATCGCCTTCTTTATCCGGGCGACGAATGTTAAGGGCAAGGGCATAGCTATCGTACATCCGGCGCGGGCAAGCAATCCCAGTAAATTTAGTCGGTTCTCCCTCTACTTCTACTACTCCTTTAAAATCCAAAATCCCATTTTTGTACAAATTTACGATGCTACCAGCCGGTTCTTCTGTGGGATCGTAGGCAGTTTCCCCTTTTGGCGGGTAGTATCCCCACAAATCCAAGGGTTTATCGTAGCCGTAGGTTTGTAAAATATTGCCCCATTTTTCCCATAACTGTTGAGCGCCCTCCACCGGATTGGCGCTGGAATCTCTGTGCAGCGGGTTGCGACGGTGAAAGGCAAATAAATGAAGGTTAGGAGCGTAAATTTTCGGTAGATTCATTGCGAAAGTTCCATCATTTTTTTGTCAATTGAGTTAATGATATAATCCAGTATAGGCTTTTTCCGGGGAGGCGCACCAAAGGTTTTAATTTGCGGTTGAATTAAAACGGTATTTTGGATGCATTGGATGGCAAACTTTATCAATCTCGATTGGGTACCATCTTCAGCAGAGGGTTTGTTTGCTGGGGTGTCATCCAGGCGATTTAATTGGGCAGTGAAGTTATGGTAGTCTTCTATCGCCTGGGGATGGCGATCGCACCACTGGTGAATTTCTTCCGCCGCGCGATTGACTTCCGTGGGGGCGAGGAAAATTAGCTTGTCTTTTAATTCTGGCAAATCTTGCACCTCTGCTGCAGAAAAAAACGGCGGTTTAGCAGTCAGCATTTGGGCAAAGTTAACCAGCACTTGAATCGGTTCTTGCATCTGGAATCCCCTGTTTCTGGCGAGTGTTATCCCTATTATGGCGCGTTATTTGCGCGATCGCCCCAAAAATCCCCTCCCCCCAAGCTGTTTTACCGCATTTTCACCCCCTCACCTTCCCCGGGAAGGGGCACACTGGGATCCATCAACCCCAGTTCCCTCTTGTGGATCCATTCTCAACCCAGGGAAAATCTTGAATTTGCAATTTGTAATTTCTAAATTTTTTTTAAAAAATAGTCACTATTTTTTTTAACGATTTACCTATAACTTTTTACTGTAAAATCAGACAATAAACTTTTCAATTTCATTGCATAAAAAAAGTGGATTTGCCTCGATTGTCGCCAAATGTAAAAGCCCGATCGCAAAAATCAGTAATTTTGACTACAATTTATCTAAAAAAAATGTTAAAACTGAAAAAGAGACGAATTTTACCTCAGTCTGTCCTTGAGGTAACGTCCAAATGCACAGTTGGAGAAAGAGCATCAATCAAAATGAAAATCTATATTGAAACCAACGACTTTGAAGAAAAATGCTATTGCCACCTATGTGGCAGCATCTTTATCCCCACCGAAGTGGTAGCGAGAGCGTATCACGAGACGGGAGAATATATCACCGATGTTTGCCATCATTGCCTCGCGGCGGGAGAAGAAGGTATCTCTCGCAGAATGCGTCAGCGTGCAGATTCCATGCGCCAAGTTGCCCAAGAATTAGAACGGTTGGCGCGTCGCGAAATGGAAGCGCCCAGCTTGGAACAATTAAAGGTAGCCAATCAAATGGCAAATGCATTGCGGTAAAACCGTTAACACCATCCCTTTTTCGATTTCCGTCAATGTTTGTAATTGAAAATTGGGTGGGCATCGCCCACCCAACTTCGCATTCTTTTTACCCCGGTGACGAGTTCCATTTCTCCACCGCCTCCCGATAAAATTTTTCCAGTGCCATCACCGCAGTGGTGTCATCATAAAGCACGGTATTTTGCTGCTTGATTCGAGTGCGGATAGCGTTTCTCCAGTTGGCATCCAATCCCAACTGAATCGCAATCCGAACAAAATCCGCTTCATTTTCGGCAAGGGTTTCCGTAACGCCAATCCGCCTACAAATACCGGCAGATTGACGCGATCGCATGAATTCCCCCGCACAAGTCACCACCGGTAACGCCACCGCCACCGCTTCTAACACCGTCAAAAACCCGCTAAACCCAAAGGTATCCAGAAAAATATCCGCCACAGACAAAATATTCCAATACTTCTCTTTACTTTGGCGCGGCAAAATGGTACAATGCGCTTGACTGTCTAACCCGAATTGCGCGAATGCCCGCCGCAACCGCTGACGAAATTGTTCCGCGATCGCCGTACTTTTCTGCGCGAAAAACACAAACTGCGCCTCCGGAACTTCGCGGGCAATTTGCGGGAAAATTACATCGAATTGCGGTAAATATTTAAACACCGACTGACAGCACAAATAAACCACCGCATCCTGACGCAATCCGAAATCCGCCCGGGTGTGGCGCGCTTCCGGAATCGTCGGTTTGCTATAGCAAATGCCGATATTCGGCAAGCGAACCAAGGTTTCGCTGTAGTGTTGTGCGGCATTTTCCGGTTCCATCAAGTTACTAGAGATAAAATAATCTACCGTAGGCAAACCGGAAGTTATCGGATGTCCCCAAGCAGCACATTGAATCGGTGCCAATCTTAACCCGGCAAGTTGCGTCATCGGCGCATACATGCCAATTTCCAGAAACACCAAAATATGCAATTCATCCCCCCGAATGCGATCGGCAAGGGCTTCGAGATCGTTCGGAATCGAGTAAAAGCGATCGCACTGTTGGCGAAACTGTTGCGTCAACCCATCCGACTGGGTAGCGATATCGTACCCATAAATCTCAAATGAAGCGCGATCGCACTGCTGCAACCATCCCCAAAATACCATCCCCACCGTGTGCCACTGAAAACATGCCGACAAATAGCCAATTTTGATTTTCCCCTCCCCGGTTAACTCGGGCATGGGCAAGGGTTCCACCCACTGCGGATAATTCGCACCCATCACCCGATGCACGAATTCCCCGTAGTGTTGTTGTAACCTTAAATCGTTTTTGCCCTGATACTGAAGGTAAAAATTGGTATTCGTGCCAATGGCGCGCAATGCCTGCTGTTTCGCCTCTACTGTCTCCAGGGAAACCTCGGCGAGAAAGGTATCGAGTTCTCGCGCAAATCGGGCGCGATACAAGTCTACTTGTTCTGGCGTATCGTATAAAATCGGCAACAGGCGCAGTTTTTCTAATTGCAATATCCGATTCTCGGGCAACCACTGTAACCCCTCTTCTGCTACAACTCTTGCGGCTTCTACTTTTCCCACATTCTGTAATGCCAGCATGAGAGAGAGATATAGTTCCAGGGCGGTGGGATAATGGCGGAGGGCTTCGCGGTAAATTTCGATCGCCTCTAGGGTGCGATCGCGGCATTGATAGCAATCTGCCAAGGCGAGATAAAGGGGAATATCGCCGATTTTATGAGTGAGGAATTGGCGGTAATGGGCGATCGCGGCATCGTAATTTTGCTGGCGATACGCGGCATAGCCGAAATATAATTCGGCTGACTCGCACCGATTTTGAGCCGTCAGGGCGATGCCGATTTGCTGGATAACCTGCGGATCGCGCGGTTTGAGTTGCAATGCGGTTTCATAAGTAGCGATCGCCTCCTCAAATCGGCGATCGGCAAGCAAACAATTGCCTAAATACAGATAGCTGATAAACTGATTGCACTCGCGCGCAATTGCATCTCGAAATGCCTTCTGCGCTAAGGCAAAATTGCCCAATTCCATCCAAGTTTTGCCCAATTGATGATAGGCGCGCAGGAACTGGGGATCGAGAGAAATTGCCCGTTTGAATGCCGCGATCGCCTTATCTAAATAGCCCACTTTTGCCCATATCAATCCCAAGCGATAATGGGCGGTAGCGGTAGCCGGGTGAATGGCTATGCACTCTTCTAGTAGTGCTAAGGCATCGTCAAATTGCCCTTGGCGATAGTATATCATCGCCAGATTTTGCAACCCATCGGCATGATGGCGATCGCAGTGTAAAAGCTGGCGATATTTTTGTTGCGCCCCTTGCCAATCTCCTGCGCGATCGAGGGCTACCGCTGCAGCATACAGGGCGGCGATGGATAGGGGCGGGGGTTTGGACTGTGCATCTGCCACGGCAAGGGGAAGTTTTAGAGTACACTGTTTATGATACCCGAGGTATGGGTGAAAGCCGTGGTGCAATATTGGAATTTACACCTGTGGCGGTTTAGAGTTGAAAAAGGCAATGCTTCTGGTTCGGTTTAATCGCATTATCCGCCCTCTCCCTTTCTCGGAAAACCAGAAAAGCGGTGAAATGGCTTCCGAAAATGGCTTATGTTAGGTGACTTAAGTGAAATTCACTTATCGGTCGTCATCCCTTGTTACAATCAAGGGGAATATCTGCTAGAGGCGATCGCCAGTGTGGAAGAATGTCTCGATCCGGGCATCGAAATGGCGATCGTCAATGACGGTTCCACAGAACCCCTCACCCTCGAGGTCCTCTATTATCTGCAAACCCAGGGATATTGGATTCTCCATCAACCCAATCAAGGATTAGCGATCGCCCGCAATCGGGGCATCGAAGCAGCTAAGGGCGAGTACATTTTACCCCTAGATGCCGATAATAAAATCCGCCCCGAATATATTACCAAAGGAATCGAAATTTTGCATAACTGCCCCGAAATTGGAATCGTCTATGGCGACGCCCAATACTTTGGAGAACGTCAGGGAATTTGGCGAGTCCCAGATTTCGATAGACAGCGATTATTGCAGGGAAATTATATCGATGCTTGTGCCGTTTTTCGCAAACAAGTGTGGCGCGACTGCGGCGGTTACGATGGCAATATTCCGGATAAATTAGGATTTGAAGATTGGGATTTGTGGCTGAGTGCTGTAGAAAAGGGGTGGAAATTTTACCACATTCCCCAAGTGTTATTCGAGTATCGCGTTAGGGCAAAATCGATGGTTAGTCGGTGCCAAATTCCGGAAAACCAACGCAAATTAATCCGCTATTTGCGCTACAAACACCAGAAACTTTATCAAACTTAGGGCTAAGCAAGGGTGCCAATTATTTTGCACGGTAGAGACGCGAGCGATCGCCTCTCTACCGGAAGGCGGAACCAGGGCAACCACCGCAGAAAGATTTTGCATAGCATAGTTTTGACATAATGTCAAGCAAAAATCCGAAAAAATTTCCGTTGCACCTCGGTCTCAGAGTCGTCGCAAAGTATTAAAAATTGTGACAAACACTGAGAACCAGATGGGTGGAGGCACCAGCGCCCCGAGGGACGCCTAGAGGAACACCTAGGAGAGGGATTTAATCCTCGTGTTCGTCGAACGGATCGACCAACTCCCGAGAGGGCGGACCGAAAGAGGTGTAGATGGAAAAAGCGACGATCGCCAGCAGGATGGCGACGATGCCAATACTAAGAACTAAAGCCGGTTCGAGATTTTCCATGATTCGATGTAAATTATGAGTGCTATTCTTATAGAATATTACAAAACATTAATTTTTTCGTCCAGAGAAGAGGTGACGCATGGCACAACAGACGAAGCTCGGAAATCTGCTCAGACCGCTCAATGCCGAGTATGGTAAAGTGGCTCCCGGTTGGGGAACCACCCCCCTGATGGGCGTTTTCATACTGCTATTTTTCCTGTTTTTGGTGATTATCCTGCAAATTTACAACTCCTCCCTGCTGATTGAGGGCGTGAACGTGGATTGGACCGCGATCGGCGGCTAAGTAAAATCCAGGCTTTAGTGGCGCGGGTGCGTAGACACCCGCCCAGTCCCGGCTAGACCGGGATTTTTTTTCTATACTGATAACTATGAACTCGCAGGAGGTTGGCGCGTGAATATCTTTGGCTTGGGTTTGCCAGAAATCATCGTGATTTTGGTCATTGCCTTATTAATCTTTGGGCCGAAAAAGTTGCCAGAAGTCGGTCGCAGCATGGGCAAAGCGATTCGCTCCTTCCAGGAAGCCAGCAAAGAATTTGAATCCGAATTTAAGCGCGAGTCCCAGCAGCTTGAAGCGTCCAAATCCGACTCACCCCCACCGTCTGAGAAAGTGGCAAGCGCTCCTTCTCAGGAAGACACCCCCACTTCCAGCAACCAAAGCTAGACCCTGGATGTGCTCGCGGCGAGAAACCAGGTTCGGGTTGACCCTGGCGGAAATTTCACCATCCATCCCAAGGGTCGCGGCTTGACGGTGGCGTTGTCATTGGCGGAAATTGGGCAGTAGTGTAAACTTGATTGGCTTTTACCCAAACAGTTCAACTCCCCCACCATGACATCCAGCGAAACCCCCGCCTTGGTCATTCCCCAGCTCATCGTCGGCTTGGGAAATCCAGAACCAAAATACGAGCGAACCCGGCATAATATTGGTTTTGACGCCGTGGAGATGCTCTCGAATTCTTGGCAGATTTCTCTGTCAGATAATCGCCGCTTTCAAGGGGTATTCGGCGAAGGATTCGACCCAAAACGGCAAAAAATCCGACTGCTGAAACCCTTGACCTATATGAATCGTTCCGGACAAGCGATTCGCGCCGTCACCGATTGGTATAAATTGCCACCGCAATCGGTGCTGATAATTTACGATGATATGGATCTGCCTGTGGGGCGGCTGCGGTTGCGCCTGTCGGGATCCGCTGGAGGGCATAACGGCATGAAGTCCGCGATCGCCCATCTCGGCACCCAAGACTTTCCCCGGTTACGCATCGGGATTGGCAAACCCGGCGATCGCAAACCCGATGCCAATTCCGTCTCCCACGTATTGGGTAAATTCGCGCCCGACGAGAAACCCATTATCTCCGAGGTTCTCTATCTGGTGCGCGATGCTGTAGAACTCAGCCTCAAAGAAGGCTTTCAAAAAGCCATGAGTCTCTACAATGGTCGCAGTGTCGTCGAAACGAACTCGTGAGTGCGAAACGTCTACCGAAAACCACCGCCCATGTCCGCGTGACTCAACAATCTTGGCAACGAGGCACCCTAGAAGGAGAAGTCAGTGCCGGCGATTTTCTCTGGAATTTTCGCTGGAATTTCCGAGGCGGAAATTTGGCCATCTCCCCCTCGCAGGGACGCGCTTTAATTCAAGAACCCCTCGGTCGTTTCTTGGAAAAATGGGATTACCAACTCGAACCGGGGGGGGATTATTCTTTCACTATTCGCGCTAATCTATAAAGCGATCGTCCATTGATGATTCGGCTTTTCGTTCGAGGTACAATATCCAACTGTCTCAACCTGCTCAAACACAAATCTCTAAACTTGGCAATGTCTTAAATTTAAGTCGTGAAGACTTGAGTGATTTAGCAATTAGTTATTTGGCTTTTTATGTTCAAAAGACTAAAAAAACCGTGCAAGACATAATAGCAGATGTCAAAAAAAACGACAATAATTTAGGCAAATCGCCAAAAGAAACACCCAAACCCTACTGGATTGAATTATCCATCACGCATCTGAGAACTATCGAGGGGTTGTTTTCAACGATTAATAATGAAAACCTGAGCGATTGTGTGACTGCGGGAGTTTATTTACTCCACAAACAACTGGTGGAAGATATCCCCAATAGTCAGAGTGGAGAAAGTCAGAACCAGACAGATGAGTAGAGACAGAGCAATTAACGCTTTAATTAAAGGGATTGTGGCTGCCGATACAGCCACTAAACAAGAGTTGGGGCGTCGTTTTGCGTTTGGTTTGGGACTGATTCCCGGTTCTCCAGGTGCAGATGGTGGAATTGATGGATCTGGTCGCTGGAATGACTTAAACATCTACTTTCAATCTAAGTTAAACAGCCGCAATCTGAGAGCGGAATACGCTGATAGTTTTTACGCTAAGCTGGTACGATTTAAAGCAGATATTGGCTTGATGCTCGCTGGAGTTGGCTATACCGGATCCAACCGGCCTTTAGCTGGATTTAGAAATCGGCTGTTGGAGTTTCCGGATGTAGATCGATATAAAATTCATCTTCTCAGTTTGCGAGATATTTTTGCAGAAAATCAAGCCTTTGAGGAGACGGTTAGGGACTTACCGCCGTTGCGTCAACTGACGCGAGAAGTATGGGAAGATTTGTCTTAGATTGCTCGTTACCCGTTAATGGTGGTCAACCCGCCCCATAGAGAGGCGATTAATCGCCTCTCTATCGCCTCCCGCGCAAAAACTCGTTCCATACTTCAGTGGGTATGCCTAATCGGCACCCTTTCTTACCTGCTTATCTGTTAAAAACCTTTCCCTAAATAGCGTTCGATTAACAGAATGGCCACAATGTCATCAATCGGGCGAGGCGGTTGTCGCATTCCTTGGGGGATGAGGCGCGATAGACCTTTCGGGGGGTACATTTCCCAGTAGCGATCGCGCGCCTGCAAGCTGGTGTAGCGTTCGTCCACCCGGATAATCGGTAAAGCACTTGACAAACCTTCATTAATGTGATTTTCCCATTTCCGGGAGGTGGTTTGGTCTCCCATCACCAGCACCGCGATCGCATACTCCTCGCGCAGGGATTCAATGGTCGCGATCGCCTTCTCCGAGGGCACCACTTCATGCCACAATAGCCCCCCATCCTGCCCCATCACCGCCATCCCGCATTTCATTCGTCCGGGATCGAATCCTAAAATTGCACTGGGTTGTTGGTCATTTGTCATCAGAAATTAGGGTTGGTAAGGGGGAGAACGGAAACCCTCGTCATTTATGCGTAGGGAGGAGTTCTCCCCC
>NZ_JAJENT010000692.1:0-7282 GCF_035615515.1 Phormidium sp. CCY1219 | reverse complement strand
ACGGATTCTCGGGGAAAGGAATTACAAGTAAAGCAGCAAAATGTTTGCATGTGAGTGCTTTTGGCACTCTGGAACAAAAGAAGCTGTTTTGACAGGAATCAGTTATGGAAACAACGGAAAGAACGAATTCTCCCTATCCGAACATCCCACCGGCGATCGAAAGCAACGATGGCGACTATCGCGATAGCGGTATTCCCAGTACCCTGGCGATCGCCGGTCATCCGATCCATCCGGTTATCGTTACTTTACCCATTGCTTTTTTAGTCGGCGCATTGGGTAGCGATGTCGCCTATTGGATAACCACCGACTTTTTCTGGGCAAAAGCCTCAATGTGGTTGATTGGCGTGGGGTTTGTTTCGGGAATTCTCGCTGGAATTACCGGGATGTTTGACTTTTTTAATATCAAACGAGTGCGCGATCGCAGTGCGGGTTGGCTGCATATGGCAGGCAATATTGTGGCCCTGGTGCTAACGTTGATTAATTGGCTGCTGCGTATGGGCAATCCAGAACTATCGATTGTACCCTGGGGTCTAGCCCTTTCGGCGATCGTCGGTGTCTTGCTGGGCGTCACCGGTTGGTTTGGTGGCGAATTGACTTTCCGCCACAAAATCGGTGCGATCGGAACCACGCGAGAAATGCAATCTTAACCTGCCAATTGTCAGGAATTGGTGACATTCCCGTAGGGTGAGCATTGCTCACCCTACATTTAGATTGGGGATTATTTTTTTATCTGTAGGGGCAGACGAATGATAAACTCAGATCCGCGATCGGGTTGAGAACTGCACTGCAAATCTCCCCCATGTTTTTCCACCACAATTTGATAGCTCACAGACAATCCCAAACCGGTGCCTTTTCCCACCGCTTTCGTGGTAAAAAATGGGTCGAATATGCGCGGTTTAATCTCCTCGGGAATTCCCGGACCATTATCAGCAATATAAATCGCGATCGCCTCCTCCAAAGTCTCGGTGCGAATTCGGATGGTTTTTTGGGGTTGGTCATTAGTGATTTGTCCTTTGTCATTTGAATTTATTACCGATGACGAATGACCAGTGACTAATGACGAATGACTCACCCCCGAGGACGCAACGGCATCGATCGCATTACTGAGGATATTCATAAACACCTGATTGAGTTGTGCGGAATAGCACTCAATTTGTGGGATATCGGCGAAGTCTTTAATCACATCAATGCCGTTGAGGCGGTGTTGCAAAATCAGCAGGGTACTTTCGATGCCTTGGCGGATATCGATCCATTTTTTTTCCGCTTCATCCAGACGGGAAAAGTTTCGCAAGGAGACGACAATTTTGCGGATGCGATCGGCACCAGTTTTCATCGATTGCAGGAGTTTGGGCAAATCCTCTTTTAAAAACTCCAGTTCGATAGCCATTTCCTCGTCTTGAATTGTGGTAGAAGGCGGGGAATACTCTTCTTGGTAAAGCGCCAACAGATGCAGCAAATCCTCAATATATTGACGAGTCGGTTCGATATTGCTATAAATAAAGCTCACCGGGTTATTGATTTCATGGGCAATTCCGGCCACAAGCTGACCCAGACTGGCCATTTTTTCATTTTGTACCAATTGCATTTGGGTGAGTTGCAGTTTTTCCAAAGCGGTTTGCAGTTCTTTAGTTTGTTGTTGCAGTTGCGCTTTAGAGCGTCGCAATGCCTCTTCAGTGCGCTTGCGGACTGCGATTTCGTCGTGCAACTGAGCGTTGGTATCGCGTAAGGAATCTATCGCATTTTTTAGTTCCACCGTGCGTTCTTCCACGCGCATTTCTAATTCTTCATTGGCTTTTTGCAGAGCCTCTTCTGCCTGTTTGAGTTCGGTGATATCATGTGCCCCAGCATAAATTAACTGCTGTTCGGGAAAGGCGGTGGCATTCCACAACAACCAGCGATAAGAACCATTGGCACAGCGATAGCGATTGGCAAAAGAAATCAGATTTTTGCCGGATTTCAAATCCCCGACTACATCGAGGGTGGGTTGCACGTCTTCGGGATGCAGCAAATCCAGAAAAGGGGTTTTCTTCAGTTCTTCGATGGAGAAGGAAAGGGTTTTTTCCCAGGCGGGATTTAATTGCTGGAAATAGCCATCAAATCCGAGGACGCAGAGCAAATCCAAAGAGACGCTAAAAAAGCGATCGCGCTCTTGTTCTGCTTTCGCACGGCGATCGCGTTCGATCGCCAGGGCGACTAAATCCGCCAAGGATCCGGCAAAGTTCTGTTCTTCGATCGCCCATTGGCGCGGTTCTCCCGTATGTTCGTGGCACAATACCCCCACCATCTGTCCCCCGAGGCGAATCGGTGCTTCTAACATCGAGGTAATCCCAAATGGCATCAGATAACCGTCGAGAAACTCTAAGGTTCTCGGATCCTGGCGTGCATTTTCACTGGCCAGAATCCGTTCCGAGGATAGGACGCGAAAATACACCGGATAATCCCGCGCCAGCAATTCCATCCCCGATGTGTGACGATGGGGAGTGCGTTCGTAACCATCGATACATTCGAGTCGCGATCGCTCTTGTGCGTATAACCACACGCCAACTCGCTCTACTTCCAGGGTATTCGCTCCTGCTTCGGTAATTTCCTTCATTACCAATCCAAAATCCATGTTTTGATTGTTGCGTTTAGCCAGCTTTAAAAGCGCGCGACTTTGGCGGCGCAGGCGTCGTTCGCTGGCGGATAAATTCCCATACAACCGGGCATTTTCTAAAGAAATCGCCGCTTGTGCAGACAGCAATTTTAACACTTCAACCCGGTCTGGGGTAAACGCTCCGGGGGCGAGATTATTTTCCAAATAAAGAATCCCGATCGCTTTCCCTTTGGCCACAATTGGCATACATAAAACCGAGGGAATATTATAGGTTTGCAAATAAGGGTCGTTGGTAAATAATCCCTCTTTCGCCGCCCGATCTAACACCACATTTTCCTGAGTGCGCGCCACGTATTGAATGAGGGAACGGGGTAAATGTTCCACCGCATCTACCCGGGTGCGATCGCCCACCCGAATTTCTGCCGGTTCTACGGTTCCGGTAGCTTCCACAAATAACGTTCCCGCTTCTGCTAAAATCAAACAACTTTTTGTCGCCCCGGCATTTTCCATTGCAATGGCAATTAACGTTTCGAGCAATTGATTTAAAACAATTTCGCTGCCAATTGCTTGTGAAGCTTTCAAAACGGCAGATAAATCCAGAGAATCCATCGCACCGCTAGAGGAAGTTTTGGTACTCATCAATTCCGGTTGGTTATCGGTAGTGCGCTGACGAGACAATACCTGCGGATAGCGAGATTTTAACGCTTCAATAATGCCTGTCGCCCCCCAGCGCCGATAGGCATAATGCGCTTCTTTCAAGTAGGTATATCCCACGGTTTCCGTTCCCCGGGCGAGATAAAATTCGGCGGCGCGTTGATTGGCGATCGCTTCTTCGCGCAAGTATCCCGTTTCTCGAGCTTGTTTTATCGCGTTTTCGTAAGCGGCGATCGCCCGCAGCGGTTGGTTCAACACTCGCGCTTTTTCCGCTTTCACCAATTCATACTGATGCACAAAGTTTTCCGGCGCAGAATCAGCCCATTTTTTCAGTTTTTTCTGATTTTCCGTCACCTTGGCGATCGCCTGATGCCGTTGCGCTTTTGAGAGTTGCGGATACTGCGCCAACAATGCCAAGGAATAATAAACGTGATGCAGGGGAAATTTCATCAACCCGCGACCCCGATCTTTATACTGTTCCGCTTGTTTTGCATTCTCCAGCGCCGCTTCAAACTCGCCGTATAAATAACAGACAATGGTTTTTGCCAGATAGACGCAAAAGAGAAACAGTCCCAGATTGTTGCGCTTAAACCTCGGGAGCATTTCCCCTTCGTCGAAGCACTCGCCCACCAACGCGGTGACTTCCCCAGGGCGATCGCGCAACTGTAAAACCGCCTGTCTCCAAATATTAATATAGTCCAAACTAAAATCCTGCTTAATTTTAGCAATTAGCTCGCTGTATTCTTCAAACGTTGTCGCCAACTCGGACAAGTTTTCGCCCACAAAAAACAGATGAATGCAATATTCCGCAGCGCCATATCCGCCATATTCTAACTCTCCAGTTTCCAACCCCACGCGCACGGTTTCCAGCAAATCGGGAATCGTGGCGCGCAGATGCTCTTTCCAGAAGCGCACGTGGGAGTTAAACATCTTCAACACGCGACATTCCAATTCTCTGGCATTGAAGCGCTTTAACAGGGTGAGGGACAGTTCGCCAAAAGCATATCCCGCCTCTACATTTTTCTCATTTCCCGATAAGATTAATCCATAAATGCCATAGGCATAAGCCGCAAAAGGAGAGTTCCCATATTGCATGGCCAGATTGACCATTGTGAGTACCAAAATCGGCAATAAAGCGGGATTGACGTTATATGCGGGCGCGCAAATTTGCATTAAAATCCGCATCGCCGCTAATTGATGGGGGTCGGTCATGGTGGGGCGCGCTTTCAGGTCTTCAAGGGCGCGATTACTCATGCGAAATTGGGTTTGTAATTTCAACATCCATCCTTGCAGGCGGGAGGGAGTTTTGGGCAGAGAAATTCCCAAGATAGAAAGCACTTGCAGACCCGTATCAATTGCGGAGTCCAATTTGTTTTGCGAAATAAAGTGCTGAATTTTTATTTCATAAACGGTGACTTGTTCGAGGATAGTTTTTGCCCGGTTTAACACTTCTTCGGCTAGGGGTTGCGCCGCCTCAAAATTGGTGGTGAGGTAGCGGGATTCTACGGTTTCGATTGCCAGAGATAGGGTTAAGTCATAGTGAGTTTCCCAGCTATTTTCCGGGAGTAGGTTTAACCCAGAGGTTAAGTAATCCACAGCCGACTCATAGGCGCTAGTGGCTTTGGCTTTTTGTCCGGCGATTAAATTCAGTTTTGCCAGTTCTTCTAGTTGCGATCGCTCGGTAATTAACCCGACGCCGAGATTCAGGTGATTGACAATCTCGAATATTTTTTCGTCCCGTTCTTCCGGGGGTGTTCCTTCCCGTAATAATTGGCCGATTTTCCAGTGAAGCTCGGTTTTATCCCGGGAATAAAGTAAGTCGTACAGTGCTTGATGGACGCGATCGTGTACGAACTGGTAGCCCATATTTACGGCAAATTCTTTCCAGTTATCCTGGGAAAATATCGCATTATAATCGGTTTGGCCTTCGGGATTCAAAAGAGCGGAAACTGGCAGATTATACCCATTGCTTAGAGGGAGAATTAATCCGGACTGAATCCCTAACTCTAGTTGAGCGATAGTGGCACTTAAGGGTTGCTCATTCGCCCGCGCCAGCAGGTCTAAGTCGAATTGCGTGCCAATACAAGCGGCTAATTTTAGCAGGGTTTGGGTCTGTGGGGAGAGCTTTTCAATATTGCCCAGGGTTAAATCGATCGCATTCTCCCGGAGTACCTGGTTTTGAATCTGCTGCATATCCCAGGTCCACTGGGCGGTTTCCCCCGGGCGCGTGGGGGAGGTGCGGGTCAACAAGTTTTCCTCGTAAAGGGAGTGCAAAAGCTGAGTTAAAAAGAAGGGATTTCCCTGGGTTTTTTGTGCTAGAATGGTAGCTAGGGATTGCGCCGATTCTGGAGTGCAATTCAGGGTGTCGCCAAGCAGGGTGGCGATGTCTTCTACCCCTAAGGGTTGCAGTTGAATTCGGGTGAGGCGCGTGGGGTCAATTTTCTGCAAGGCGATCGCCAATGGATGGGTCGCCGATACTTCATTGTCGCGATAGGCTCCAATCAGCAACAAATCCCGGCGATCGCGTTGGTTCATCAATATCTGAATCAAGGTCAAGGAAGCGGAATCTGCCCATTGCAAATCGTCGAGAAAAATCACTAACGGATGTTCGGGTTGGGCAAATACGCTTAGGAATGCTTCAAAGACCAAATGAAACCGCTGTTGTGCTTCCTTGGCGGGCAATTTGGGCAGGGGTGGCTGTTCTCCAATGAGCAGTTCTAGGTCTGGAATTACCTCGATTATTGCCGCCCCATTCATGCCAATTTGCGATAAAATCTTTTTCTGCCAAACTTGGATGAGTTCTTCACTTTCGGTTAAAAGCTGTCGAATCAATTCTTGAAAGGCTTTAGCGAAGGCAAAATAAGGAATATTGCGTTTGTAGGGGTCGTATTTTCCCTGAATGAAATATCCCCGCGCTTCCACAATCGGTTTATGGAGTTCGGCGACTAACGCAGATTTGCCAATTCCGGAATAACCGGCGACTTGTACCAGGTGCGGGGTACCTTCCCGGATGCGATGGAAGGCGGTTGTGAGAATCGCAATTTGCCGATCGCGCCCATAGAGCTTTTGCGGAATCTCAAAGCGATCGTAACTGTCATATTGCCCGAGAACAAACGGGGCGATCGTGTCCGCACTTTGGAGCTGTTTCCAGCAGGTTTCTAAATCCGCTTTCAGTCCCCAGGCGCTTTGATAGCGCGCTTCCGGAGTTTTAGCGAGTAATTTGAGGACGATATCGGATAGGGGTGCGGGGATTTGGGGATTCAGTTCCCGGGGGGATTGGGGTTGTTTCGCAATGTGACAGTGAATCCAGCTTATCGGATCGGTAGCGGTAAATGGAAGTTGCCCCAGGAGCATTTCATAAAAGCTGACCCCGGTGGAATATAAGTCGGTGCGATAATCCAGGGCGCGATTCATCCGCCCGGTTTGTTCCGGGGAAATATAGGCCAAGGTTCCTTGCACGGTGTTGGGATTGCTGACGCGAACGGTTTCTTTGCTCAGAGCGATCGCAATGCTAAAATCCGTAATTTTGACTTGACGAGTTTCCGGATGTATGATAATATTCGATGGCTTGATATCTTTATGAATAATCTGATGGTGGTGCAACTCGCCCAAGGTCTGAGCGATTTGAATCCCTATCTGCAAAAACTCTCCTAGGGGAAGGGGGCGATCGCTTAAAAAGCCTTTCAGGGAAATTCCGCCAAAATCCTCAAAAATCAGGCTGGGAATGCCTCGGCGATCGGCCACTTTTTCCCAAACTTTTACCACCCCAGGACTTTCTATTCGTTGGGTGATTTCATATTCTCTCTCTAAATTATAAATTTGCTGTAAATCTGGGTAATCGCTGGTTATCAGCTTGACGATAACTGGGCGGCGATCGCATTTTCTATAGCCCCGACAAATTGCGGTCTGACCCCCTACTTGAATTTCTTGGGTCAAGGTGTATCCGGGAATTTCAAACATTGTCATCAGAAATTAGGGTTGGTAAGGGGGAGAACGGAAACCCTCGTCATTTATGCGTAGGGAGGAGTTCTCCCC
>NZ_JAJENT010000691.1:0-227 GCF_035615515.1 Phormidium sp. CCY1219 | reverse complement strand
GACCGAATTGACCATGAAAAACTTCTCAACAAACTTGATGTCTTCCCGGCAATCCGACGACAAATCAAGGCATGGCTAAAAGCAGGGGTAATCGATACCGGACAGCTATTCACAACAGATGAGGGAACACCGCAAGGAGGGGTAATCAGTCCCCTACTGGCAAATATTGCCCTTCACGGCATGGAAGAAAGCATCAAATCCTTAGCTGCTAAGCTACCAGGAAAAGC
>NZ_JAJENT010000690.1:0-264 GCF_035615515.1 Phormidium sp. CCY1219 | reverse complement strand
GTTCCCAGGCGGAGCCAGGGAACGAGTTAATTGAGTTAATTGCCCACCTAAATGGTAACAAAAACCAGTCCGCGTAGACGGACGCAAGCTTGCATAGGCGCGATTTCAATCGCCCGCCTAAATCTGGATTGGAGGGGAGGCGGAGCCTCGGGTGGGGCGTTCCCAGGCGGAGCCAGGGAACGAGTTAAAATTATTTTTCACAGTTATTTAGGAGGAGGCGGAGCCTCGGGTGGGGCGTTCCCAGGCGGAGCCAGGGAACGAGTT
>NZ_JAJENT010000689.1:0-217 GCF_035615515.1 Phormidium sp. CCY1219 | reverse complement strand
GTTCCCAGGCGGAGCCAGGGAACGAGTTAATTGAGTTAATTGCCCACCTAAATGGTAACAAAAACCAGTCCGCGTAGGCGGACGCAAGCTTGCATAGGCGCGATTTCAATCGCCCGCCTAAATCGTAGCGGGATTGGAGGGGAGGCGGAGCCTCGGGTGGGGCGTTCCCAGGCGGAGCCAGGGAACGAGTTAATTGAGTTAATTGCCCACCTAAATG
>NZ_JAJENT010000688.1:0-203 GCF_035615515.1 Phormidium sp. CCY1219 | reverse complement strand
TGTCGCGACCACATCCAGGAATGGCTAAAAGGAATAGGGTTGGAACTTAAGGATACCAAAACCCACATCACCCACACATTAGAGGGAGACAACCCTGGGTTCGACTTCCTGGGATTTAACATCCGACAATATCAAGTCGGAAAATATAAGACCGGAAAGGACACGCATGGCAATCCGTTAGGTTTCAAAACTATAATCAAACC